>CANJYE010000003.1 GCA_947479055.1 Erythrobacteraceae bacterium | reverse complement strand
GGTCGAAATCGACCCGCAAATCCCCCGTTCCGCTTTCACCCGACAGGTGCGTCATCAAATCCGCCCTCACGTCCGTCTATTACACTGATATACCTACACTATCCTCCCAGAATTGCCAGATTATCTCGCGTCCATCTGGGGAATATGGGATTAGCATATTACGACCCGAAACAAGGGCGAATGAAAAAGGGGATATGTGATGGGGAATTTCTTGAATGGTCGCATCCTGCGGGCCGGTCTGCTGGGCGGGGTGGCAATTGCCTCGCTACATGCGGATCTGGTCTTCGCGCAGAATGCCAGCTCCAGTGAGGGCGCAAATGCTTCGGGCGATGTGATCGTCGTTACCGCCCGCCGGCGCGAAGAGAACATCCAGGACGTGCCGACCGCCGTTGTCGCTTTCGGTGCCGCGCAGCTGGCCGAACGGTCGATCACCAGCCTGGAGGATCTGCAATCCTCCGTTCCCGGCCTGACGCTGCGCCAGACTGAAGGCAACAACGACCTTACCTATTCCATCCGCGGCCAGTCGGTCGATTCCTACACCGGTTCACCGTCGGCGGTGGTCCCCTACATCAACGAAATCCAGCTCCAGGGCAAAGGCGGCGTCGCCTTTTACGACATGGAGTCCATCCAGGTCCTGAAGGGGCCGCAAGGCACGCTGTTCGGTCGCAACGCCACCGGCGGCGCGGTGCTTTACGGCACGGCCAAGCCAACCA
Organism: Erythrobacteraceae bacterium; assembly: GCA_947479055.1. Taxonomy (GTDB): domain Bacteria; phylum Pseudomonadota; class Alphaproteobacteria; order Sphingomonadales; family Sphingomonadaceae; genus CANJYE01. The sequence goes on along the minus strand of CANJYE010000003.1, from coordinate 93,621 downwards.
ACGAATTTGGCGGTTATGGCAAGGTCAGCGCGGGCAATTACGGCCTGCTTGAGGCACAAGGCGCATTGAACGTGCCGATCATCGATGAAAAGGTGCTGATGCGCGTCGCCTTCAACCTCAGCCGCCGCCACGGCTACCAGCACAACATCTGGAACGACACGATGATTGGCGCGAGCAAGACCAAGTCGGGCCGCCTCTCGCTGACGATCAAGCCGGATGACAGCTTCACCAGCACCACCGTGGCCGAATATACCAAGACCGGCGGGACCAACACCTCGCCGGTGCTCTATTCGGCCTATGCCCGCAACCCTGACGGAACGGTGCCGCTTGGCCCGGATGGGGTATCGCCGCTGAACACGCTCGGAACCGACTTCTTCGGCCCGGGCGGCATCGGCCAGGCCAACTGGGACGCGTTCATCGACGGCAACCCGACCATCCTGCTGGCCGATCCCGGCATCAAGCAGCACGGCCTAGCCGGCTATATCGCGGCACGCAAGAATGCGCCGTTCTACGAAGTCTCAACCCCGTCCCACACCAACGCCCATCGCGGCGAGAGCTATTTCATCTCGAACAACACCACCTATGAGGCGTCGCCCAACCTGACGGTCAAGAACATCATTGGCTATTTCCATGACAAGGCGCGGGATGAAGCTGGCGAAATCGGCGCACCGTTCAGGTTGATCGACACCAGCGACTACAATCACGGAATCTATGGCAATCGCCTGACGACGACTGCGTTTTCGGAAGAACTCCAGCTCCAGGGCAAGGCGTTCGACGATGCACTGACCTACATCGTCGGCCTCTATTACCAGCACACCAAGACGCTGACGAAATATCCGCAGACCTATTTCGATTTCTACCCGGCCTTCCCGGGCCATGGCAGCAGCGTGGTCTCGAACTATCTGCGCAAGAACACGACCAAGGCAATTTTCGCTCAGCTGACCTATGATCTGAGCAACGCCGGGCTGCAGGGTGTGAGCGTGACCGGTGGCTATCGTGAGACCTGGGACAAGGTATCGCTGCTGCACCTGCCCGGCGGCATCAACAGCGGCTATCTTTCCAACCCGAACGGGCAGACCAACAAGTTCAAAAAGCCCAGCTGGGAAGTGGGTCTCCAGTACAAGCCGAGCAGCAATGTCCTGGCCTATGTCAAGGGCCGCGGCAGCTGGCGTTCGGGCGGGTTCAATGGCGATGCTCCGCCGGTTGAAGGAACGGCCTCGACCATTCCGCCGGGAAGCATCTTCCTGCCGGAAACGGTCAAGGACGTCGAAGCAGGCCTCAAGCTTTCGCCCACCCTGTTTGGTCGGCCGGCGCATTTCAACGTGGCGGTTTACAAGCAGTGGATCAAGGGCGTGCAGCGTTCGCAGTTCCCGTTCTGCCCCAGCAGCATCTGCACCAACATTCCGCCGCCGGGTTCGTCGATCGCTATCACGATCAACGTTCCTTCCGCCGAAGTTAAGGGTGTGGAAGTCGATTTCGCGTTCAAGCCTGCCGAATGGCTGACCATCGGTGGCGGCGGCGCCTTGACCGACGCCAAATACAAGAAGAACACCGCACTGGTTCTGGGCACCACCTACAAGTTTGGTCCCTATGCCGATACGGCCAAATACACCGGCAGCATCTATGCCAAGATCGACCTTCCGATTCCGGAGGAGATGGGCCGGATGTCGCTGCGTGGCGATCTCTATGCCCAGAGCTCGCAGTATTTTGCCAACAATGCCGATACGATCTCACCGGGAACCAAGCTGCCGTCCTACAAGATCTTCAACGCCCGGCTGGACTGGAAGGAAGTCGCAGGAACTCCGATCACGGCAAGCCTGCTGGCCAAGAACCTGTTCAACGAGCATTACTACACCGGCGGGCTGGCCCTGTTCGCGGCCTTCGGTACCAATGCCGCCGCGATCGGGCGTCCGCGTATGTGGGCTGCGGAACTGCGGGTCGATTTCTAGGTCTCAGATACAATACGACAGGTTCAAGGAAGGGGTCGGAGCAATCCGGCCCCTTTTCCTATGGAACGAAAGCCCGCCGCAGCGCGGCACCTGCAAGGTCCATCGCTTCAAGGGTCCGGGCCGCATCAGGGCCATAACTGACGAAGCCATGGACCATGCCCGGCATCTCGACATGCTCCGCTGCACCCCCTGCCGCCACGATCGCTTCAGCATAGGCTCGCGCCTCCGCCGCCAGCGGATCGAGTTCGGCCGTAATGACCAGCGCGGGGGCCAGCCCGGCATGGCTGGGCGCCAGCAAGGGCGACACCAGCGGGTCGCGCAAATCCCGGTAATCGCCAAGGTAACGCGCCCAGTACCAGTCCATCCCCTGGCGGGAGAGGAAATAGGGGCCACCTGGCGGATCGCCGTCTTGCGCGGTGGCGTCGGTCACCGGGTAGAACAGGAGCTGGAACATAGGGAACGGCATCCCCCGATCACGCCCCAGAAGTGCAACTGCGGCGGCCAGATTGCCCCCCGCGCTCGCCCCGCTCACCGCGATCCGGGCGGGATCGCCGTTCAGTTCGGCGGCATTGTCATGCGCCCAGAGGCAGGCATCCCGGCAATCCTCCAGCCCGGCGGGATAGGGATGTTCCGGTGCCAGGCGGTAATCGACCGAAATGGTAATGCAATGTGCCGCCACCGTCAGCCGCTGGCAGCGCAGATCGTCGGCCCCGACAGAGCCCGTCACCCAGCCACCGCCATGGAAATTCATCAGGATCGGGAACGGCCCCATACCAACAGGCCAGCAGATCCGCACCGGCACATCCCGCCCTGCGAGCGGCAGCACCCGGTCCTCGCAACGTACGGCAAGGCCGGCCGGCGCTGGCGGCAAGGCGGCGCGCAGCATGGCCACGGCCCCCGCCACGCTGCGGCTTTCCAGCTGCTGAGCATGATCGAACCCGATCAGATCAAGAATGCGGCGCATTTCCGGATCGAGCGGCATGGCGCGATCCTCCGGCCCGGTCAGCGCAGGATCTGGAGGTTGGAAACGTCACCCTGCCCGCTGGCCCAGACCATGTCGGAACGGATGATCTCCACCGGCAGATCGGCCAGTACGTTCACCACATGGTGCATGGTCGGCAGGTCTTCCCAGCGTGCGCGGTTGAAGCGGAAGCTGCCGGTGCCGATATTGGCCCGGGCGACATTGGCGGCAGCGAATTGCGGCCAGTAGATCAGCTGGTCCAGATCGGCGACGCCGCGTTCCCCACTGCGGGGGACATATTTGTGGCAGATCGTGCCGCTGCAAGCTGCCTCGCCCGGCACCGGCGGCAGCTTGGCGACATCCTCGCCTTCGATAAATTCGGCCTCGAACAGGCGAAAGCCAAGCCAGCTCGCCTCGAAGCTGTGCCGGCCATCGAGATAACGCGGTTCGGGCAGTTCGCACCACAGCTTGGGAAAGCCCAGATCCTCGCGCCCCGATACGACCGGGTCGGGCAGGCCTTCCCACAGCGCGGCCTTAAACTGGCCGGTGACATCGTCCCGCTCGCCCTTGAAGCGCGCCGGGAAGGAGAATGACAGCACATTGTAATCGCGCCCGGCCAGCCACTGGATCCGCTTCATGGTGGCGAAATAGAGCGTGACGATCGGCTCTCCCGCCAGCACCATGCCGGGCGGAAGTATCCGGTCCAGCAGCTCCGGATCAGTGCGGAAACGGACGGTGAAGCGGCTGATGTCGGGAAAACGCGAATGGTCCAGCGCGACATGCGCGGGAACATTGCGCGCGCCCGGCGCTTCCCCGAAACTGAGCGGCATGCGGTAACTGCCGCCCGGCTTCAGTTCATAGGACATCGCCGCGCCGCCCGGTTCAGGCCGCAGCAGCGCGGCGCGAGCGGTGGATCACCTCGTCCAGCGCGGGCTTGATGTGGGTGTTGATCGCATCCATGTTGGCCAGCACCCAGTCCAGCGGGGCCTGGGCATAATGGAAGATCGTCACCAGATAATCGGCGGGCAGGATGTTCCACTGGTCGATCAGCTGCTTGCGGACGGTTTCGAGGCTGCCATAGGCGACCAGACCGGATGCGAGAGTGGAACCGACTGGATCGTCGCTGCCGGCCCGGCGGCCCATCGCACCATAGAGGTTCTTCCAGATGTCGGTTTCGTATTCGCGCACGAACTTCTCGGCGGATTCATCGGTTTTGTCGATATAGACCCAGCGCACCACTGCCTGCTTTTCACCGATTTTGTAGTCCCGGCCGCAAGCCCGGGCGGTGTCGCGATAGCGGGTGGAAAGCGGGCCCGCCGTCTGCGCGTTGCAGAAATAGACCGGGTTGAAATCGTTGCGCGCGGCGAATTCGATCGTTTCCGGGCTGCCGCTGCCGGACAGGAACACCGGCGGGTGCGGCTTCTGGAACGGTGACGGGGTGACGCAGGCTTCGACCAGGTTGAGGTTCGCGTCGATCTCGCGCGGGGCGCCCATCTTGCCGGTCACGCCCGCCTTGGCCAGTGGCCAGTCATCCACCCCGCCTTCATAGGGGAAGGGAATCTGCCAGTTCTTGCCCTTGTGGCGGAAGCTTTCCTCCTTCCAGCACTTGAGCATGATCTCGACATGCTCCTCGAAGATCTCGCGGTTGACGACGTCGTCCGACATGTCCTTCTTGTTGATATTGGTCTGGGCGAAACCCGCATCGGCGACTGCGTCATTGGCGAGGCCCGCGGCCGGCGACTTGGTCGCCCGCGCGCCGAAATGCTGGCCAAGGCTGCCGGTCCAGCGCGACTGGTAACCGCGCGCCAGGCCAACGAACAGCCGCCCTTCGGACAGATGATCGAGCACGGCGACTTCTTCGGCCACGCGGATCGGGTTGTGCGTGCCCAGCACATAGCCCAGCTGGCCGATGTGCAGATTTTCAGTCATCGCCGCCCAATAGGCGTTCATCACGCCGGGCGAGGGGCCGACTTCATAGCCTTCGGAATGCCAGTGATGCTCGATCGCGGCAGCGCCCCACCAGCCGGTCTTGTCGGCATGGCGGATGATCTGATGCCAGCCCTTCAGCGTATCGTGATAGGCTTGGGAATTGCGGCCCAGCGGACGGGCCGCAGCGCGCGCTTCCTCATCCTTGGCGGGCAGGACCGGGTAGCATTCGACGATGGTCTTGAGCATTGCGCTCTCCTGGCAGGAATCGTTCACACCGGGGTGAACATTGAAGCCATAGTCCCAGAACCGGGCCAATCCGGTAAGGACAGATTGGCGTCAATAAGCGCCCCCGCCAGCTTTCAGCCGAAGAACGGCGTCAGCGGCTCAAAGCCCAGGATCGCGTCGAGTTCCCTGGGAATGAAGCTGAATTCGGTCTCGCGCTCGGGCTGGTTGACATAGGTCGCCAGCAATTCCGGCGTGCGGAAAATGTTCATCTGCTCGACCCCGGCGGCCTGCAGCCGATCGATCGTTTCCGCGACATCGGCCAGCACGCGCGAACCGAAGGCGGCATTGAAGAAGCACTGGTCGGAGGCGCGATGATCGGCCGGGCGCGGCCTGCCCTGCGGCGCGTCATAACGCAGGATTTCCAGCTTCACGTCGCCGCTGCGGACCACGAAGCCATCGCGCTCCGCCCCGGCCAGGCCCCACAGCACTTCGTCCCCGGGCTCGTGCAATTCCTCCAGCTGACCAAGCTCCAGCCCGATCAGTTCACCGTAATAGTGCCGGGCCGCCTCGAGATCGGAAACCGAGGCCGCGCCATAAAGCACGGTCGGCCCGCTGCTGCCCTTCGCCTCGCGCACTTCCACCATCGCCCCGATGAAGGGATCGTAAAAGGCACAGCGGCGCTGGCCGTCCGGGCCAGTGCCCTGCCCGGTCAGGGCGATGTCGAAAGCGGCGATCCCGGCCAGTGCCCGGTCATAATCGGGCACGGTGATGCCGAAACGGACCCAGCCATGATCGCACGGCTGCCAGCCTTCAGGCCGGGGCCGCTGCGTTGGCTTGGTGTGCTCGAAAATCTCGAACTGGAAAAACGGCTGCGCGCCCACCATCCACCACATCATCGCCCGGCTGTCGGGCGAAAGGCCCTGGATCTTTATGGTTTCACCCCAGATGCCCTGCCCGCCCGCGTTCTGGAAACCAAAGGCGTCCGAATAGAACCGCAAGGTGGCGGCCATGTCCGATGTGTTCAGGCCGAACTGGATACAAGTGAGCAAGGCGCCTCTCCATTCATGCAGGCTGGTTATTATCTGGTTGATCCGAATGGAGGGCGAGAACCGTCACAAGTCAACCGCGAACTTGCCCTTGCCTTGCAGGAATGACCGTCAATGAAGCCCCTTAGGCATCCCCGATGGCACAGGGGAGATGCAATGAACGGGCTGGGGCGGTATAGGCATGGCCAACCGCAATCAGCGGGCCGGATCGGGGAACAGGACCATGGGCGATCGCCCGCATCATTTTGTGTTCGTGCTCTATCCCGAAGTCAGCCTTTCCAGCCTGACAGGCACGATGGAAGTGCTGGAACAGGCCATGCTCGAACAGGAATTGTCGGGCGGCGGCAGCCTGTCCTACCGGCTCTCGCTGGTCTCCTCCGATGGCGTGCGGACCACGTCCTATTTCGGGGTTACGGTAGAAACGCTACCGTTCAGCGCGCTCGACGGAGTGGAGATCGACACCATCTTCGTTTCCGGCGGGCTCGGTTTCCGCGCGGCGATGGCCGATCCGGCGCTGATCGGCTGGCTAAGCACGCGGGGCCCGGAAGCCAGCCGGATCTGCGCCTCCGGCACCGGCAGTTTCATCCTCGCCCAGGCTGGTTTGCTCGACCGGCACAGCATCGTCACCCACTGGCTGATGAACGAGGAATTTGCCGAAGCTTTCCCCGGGGTCGAGCTGATCCGCGACCGGATCTATGTCCAGGACGGCAAGCTGTGGACCTCCGCCGGGATGGGCTCTGCGGTCGATTTCGCGCTGGCCCTGCTGGAAGCGGATGCCGGGCGCGACTTCGCCTTCCGGGTGGCCAAGCGCGCGCTGATCATGCTGCGCCGCTCGGGCGAGCAGCCGCAGATCAGTTCGGTGCTGCAGGCCCAGGCCCAGGAAGGCGACCGCTTCGACCGGCTGCACGAATGGATCTACGCCAATCTCAAGTCCGATCTCTCGATCGAGCGGCTGGCCGCCCACGTCGGGATGAGCCAGCGCAATTTCAGCCGGGTCTACCACACCAAGATGGGCATGACGCCGGGCAACAAGGTGACCCAGATCAGACTGGAAGCCGCCCGCGAGGCGCTGCTCCACAGCGACATGCGCGTTTCGACCATCGCCTATGAATGCGGCTTCACCGACGAGCAGCAGATGCGCCGCGCTTTCCTGCGCTGGAACGGTCAGTCCCCTTCGGACATCCGCGCCGGGGCTGGCGGCAAGGGTTAGAGCACTTTCCGACCAATCCGGGGTCGGGGCTCCGCCTTACCGCGCCCGGAACCGCACCGGCATGACTTCCGGCCCGCCGACCATCGAAGTCGGCTTCGATTCTGTCACCGGTCCGGCCATCCTGAAATCGCCAAGCCGCGCCGACAGCGCCAGCAGCGCTTCTTCCATGCCCACCCGCGCCAGCATCTGCCCGACGCAATGGTGCAGCCCGCGCCCGAACGGCAGGGTGAAGCTCTGCTCGCGGTCGATGTCATAGCGGTGCGGGTCGGGGAAGGCCGCCGGATCGCGCGTGGCGGCGTGGTTGCTGAGGAACACCCACTGGCCGCGCTGGAACGCGAAGCCGTCGAATGCGAAATCCTCCAATGGCCGCCGCGTGCTCCATTTGACCGTGGGGTGGAACCGCATTCCTTCCCACATCACCTTGCCGACCAGCCCCGGTTCGGCCGCCAGCCGCTCCCACGCCTCGCCCGCCTCCTCAATCGCCGCGCGCACGATGCCCGCCAGCTGGAAGCGGGTGGTGTCCTGCCCGGCAAACAGCAGGTTGACGATGTTCCAGACCAGTTCGCTTTCGCTCAGCCGCCCTTCGCTCTCCTGCGCCTCGATCAGGGCGCTGACGAAATCCTCCTGCGGGGCGGCCCGGCGCAGGGCAACCAGTTCACTGACATAGTCGCGGATGGTGCCGAGCGCCTGTTCGATGAAGGGGAAGCCGGGTGCGAGCGGCACCGATCCCATCTTGTGCAGGACCGCCGCCGCATCCTTGAACCGGGCGATGTCCGCATCCGGCACGCCGAGCAGGCGGCAGATCAGCATTGTGGGATATTTCACGCTGAAATCGCGCACGAAATCGGTATCGTCGGAATCGAGCCCGTCGATCAGCTGATGGGCAAGGCCGCGCATCATATCGCGCTGGGAACCCACTTCGCGGATGGTGAAGCCTTTCTGGATCACCCGCCGGACCAGATCGTGGCGTTCCCCGTGGAAGCCCAGCAGGAAGCCGTTTTCGAGAAATTCCCGGAACACCGGCGGCACGCCTTTTTCGATGAAGCCCTGCGGGCCGGGCGTTTCCAGCCTGCGTTCGGCATAGAGCCGATAGTTCCAATCGTGGTTCAGCACCTCGATCCCGCGCCGGGTGCGGGCGAGCGGGCCCTGTGCCAGCAGCGGGCCGAAGGTGCCATGCGGATCGGCCTGGAAGGACGGGTCCTGCAGATCGAATGGCACAAGATCATCGAGCGCGGTCATCAGAAACAATACCTCCCTACTGCCCCGGCCTGGCCGGCGCGTCCGCCCAGTTCGGACAGCAGCGCCTTGATCCGGTAGGTCCATAGATGCAGCGGATGTTCCAGCGTCATGCCCATCGCACCCAGCATCTGGTGGAATTCATAGGCGGCGCGGGTGCCGCTTTCCTGTGCGTGGAAGGCGGCGATGGCGGCATCGCCCGGATCGCCGGTGCCCGCCGCGCGCAAGGCTAGCAGCCGGACCCCGCCGGCCAGCACCGCCACTTCCGACAGGCGGTGGCGCAGCGCCTGGAACGTGCCCAGTTCGCGCCCGAACTGCTTCCTGATGCTGACATGATCGACCGCCGATTGCAGCCCGCCATGGATCAGCCCGGACATTTCGGCGGCCAGCGCCACCCGCAGCCAGCCCCGCACGCGCTCGGCCTCACTTTCATCGAGTGTCCGGCCCGCCAGCCCGTCGCGCAACCGGCCCATCGGATAGGCGAGGATGGATTCGCAAGCCGTGGCATCGCCTGCGCCCGGATGGACGATCCGCATCGCTTCCCCCTCGATCACGATCACCGTCCGCGCGCCGACGACGAAACGACCGGGGCGGCCATCCTCGACCAGTGCGAAGGGGCGCGGCAGTTCGGGATCGAGCGCCGGACGGACCAGCATCGACAGGGCAAACTCCCCGGTGCAGGCCAGCTGCGCCAGCTTCTCCACCGCCAGCGCAGCCGAGACCGGGCCAAGTTCGGGAATGGTGGCGATGTCGAAGAAGCCGTTCTCCTCCACCGCCAGCTCCAGCGCCGGATCGACATAGGCAAAGCCCCGGAAATCGGTGGGCATGGCGGAAAAGCCCGATACCAGCCCGTCCAGCGCGGTTTCCAGCGTGACCTGGTCTTCGGTCAGGGTGAACCTCATGCGCGGGGCTCCTTCGGCAGGTTGAGCATGGTGCTGGCAATCAAATTGAGCTGGATTTCGGCCGCCCCCGCCGCCACCCCGGCGACGATCGCCCGCTGGTGATGGGCCAGCAGCATCGGTTCCAGCCCGGACAGCATGGCAGGCGCATGTTCGACCGCGAATTCACCCGAGAGCCGTTCGGCCGCCACGGTCGCCACGCGGGCCGCCGCGCCTTCGGGGCCGGTCGGCAGGCCTTGCGCGCGCTGGTCGATGATCCGGTAGCTGTAGAGCCGGGCCGCATCGCAGGCCGCCCGCGCCCGTGCCGCCTGCGCCATGATCTCGCCGGTAAAGCGCCCCTCGCTCCTGAGTTGGGCAACCACCCGCGACAGCATCCGCGTGGCGAGCGCAAAGCGGGGAATGCCGACCCGTTCGAGCGAGAGCGAATAGCGCGAAATTTCCCACGCCTGCCCTTCGTCGGCCAGCCGCGCGGAGACGGGCAGTTCGACATTGTCCAGGAACACCTCGTGGATATCGCCTTCCCCGATCAGGCTGGGGATCGAACGCACAGTGATGCCTGGCGTGTCCATCGGCATCAACAGGATAGAGATGCCGTTCTTGCCTTCGCCAGTGCGGGCAAGGAGAAAGCAGGTGTCCGCCATCCCGGCATAGGAGGTCCAGATCTTCTGGCCGTTGATCCGGTAGATATCGCCATCGCGCACGGCCCGGGTGCGCAGCGAGGCGAGGTCCGATCCGGCCTCGGGCTCGGAAAAGCCCTGGCACCACAGCATTTCGCCGCGCGCCATCGGCGGGATATACCGCGCTTTCTGCTCCGGCGTGCCGAAGCGCATCAGCGTGGGGCCGATCCAGTTGACGTTCATATATTGCCCGCCGCGCGGTTCGCCCGCCATCCACATTTCCTCGGCGAGGATGAACAGGCTCCACGGATCGGCATTGCTGCCGCCCCACTCCTCTGGCCAGTGCGGCACCAGCAGCCCCGCCTCGGCCAGCTTGCCGCAGAAGCTGACCGAAAAAGTGGTCTGGTGGTGCGAACCCGGCCCATCGACCGACTGTTCCCAGTCGGGCGGGAGATTGTCCTTCAGGAATGTGCGGACCCGCTCGCGGAAGGCCTGCTGTTCATCGCTCCACCCGAATTCCATTGCTGTTGTCCTCTCCCGACCCCTTGCCTAGGGTTGATCGACCCGCTTGGCCAGCACCGCTTCCTTGCTGAGATATTTGGTCGTGCTCCACCCGCCATCGACCGCCAGCGTCTGGCCATTGATGAAGCTTCCCTCGCTCGATGCCAGGAAATGGACGGCGTTGGCGATATCCTCCGGCACGCCCATCCGGTCAAACGGGGTGAACTCCTGGTTGACCCGGCCGAAGACCTCGCTGTTCCAGTATTCTTCGATCATGGCGGTGCGCACCACGCTGGGCGCGACGAGATTGCAGCGGATGCCCTGCGGCCCCAGCTCGATCGCGGCGCTGCGGGTGAGGCCGACCAGGCCCGATTTCACCGCCGTGTACATCCCGCCATTGAGTCCGCCGATCATGCCGAAGGTCGAGCCGATATAAGTGATGGAGGAGCCCGACTGCATCACCCGCGCCGCCGCCTTGGTGAAGCGGAACGGGGCCTTGAGCGTGAGATCGATCAGTTCGTCCAGCATATCCTCGTCGGTGCGGCGCAGCTGGGCGAACTTGCCCGAGCCGGCGTTGTTGACGAGGGCGTCGAGCCTGCCGAAGCGTTCCATGGCGGCATCGACCGCGCTGTCGCCCGCGTCGGTCGCGCTGACATCCAGGGCAAGCGTTGCAACTTCGGTCCCGGGTTGCAGCGCTTCGGCCAGCGCATCGAGCGGCACCTGCCTTCGCGCAACGGCCAGAATGCGGAATCCGCCCCGGGCAAGCCGGTGGGCAATCGCCTCCCCGATCCCGGCGCTGGCGCCAGTAATAAGGGCAACAGGTTTTTCGGCTTGTGCAGACATGGCGTTCTTTTAGGAATTGCTTGGCGCCATGCAAACGCATTCCGGCGCAATTTGCGCCAAAAGGCAGGCAGCCGCAGACGTGGAAGGGGATTACAGCAATGGCCATGACACCGCAGGATTATGAAGCGCTCGGCCTGATCGCACCGCCCGACCGGGTTGCCCCCCCCGGCGGCGCGCCAGACGTCGCCTCGCTGCTCGATCGGCCCTTGCGCGAATGCCCCGATGCGCTGGCGCTGGCGGACCCGGTTCACCGCTACAGCTATGCCGAACTGGAGGCGCAGATCGTCCGCTGGGCGGGTGCCTTTGCCGCTCGCGGGATCGGGCCGGGCAAGGCAGTGGGGGCATCGCTGCCCAATGGCTGCGCCATCGTCATCGCCTTCATGGCGGTGCAGCGGCTGGGCGGCATCTGGGTCGGGCTGAACACGGTGCTATCCGCCAGGGAAAAGGCCTTTATCCTCGGCCATTCCGGATCTCTGATTTACCTTTCAGGCGCGGCCGATCAGGAACTTCTGGCACAAACGCTGATCGACCTGGCCTGCGTCGGAGTCGATCCCGACAGCGCCACCTGGCTGGCCGAAGTGGCCGCCAGTCCCGCCCCGCCGGTGATCGCAATCGATCCCTTCGCCCCGGCGGTGATCATGTATACCAGCGGCACCACCGGCCAGCCCAAGGGCGTGGTCCACAGCCAGCACAATCTCGTCACCGTCCCCGCCGCGCTGACCGAAGCGGGGACGATCCGTCCGGGCGGAGACCGGGGCGTGGTCCAACCGCTGACCATTCCCAACGTGATGGTGCTGGGCGCGCTGATGAGCTTCTGGAACGGCAAGGCGCTGATCACCCGTCCAATGCCGGATGCGCGCACGCTGACCGAATGGCTGGCGAAGGAGGATACGATTGAATCCTGCATCGTCGTGCCGACCACCGTATACGACATCCTCGAACACGGCCTGCCGCTGCCCGAAAGGCTGGAACTGGCATCCGGCGGCGCGCCGATCCCCACCCCGATGCGCAAGCGCTTCATCGCGACATTCGGCTACCCGCTGCTCGGCACCTACGGGCTGACCGAAGCGCCCACCATTGTCACCGATACGCGCGGAGTTGAGCCTCCGACCGGATCGAGCGGCAAGCCGCTGCCACATCTCAGGCTGGTGATCCTCGACCAGGAGGGGCGCGAGGTGCCCACCGGCGAAGTCGGCGGGGTGTGTTTCGGCCCGGTCAGCGAAGGCAAGTGGGCCAACGTCTACACGCCCCCGCTGGGCTATTGGCACAATCCGGAAAAGACCAGCGAACTGCTGGCGGGCGGGGTGGTCCACACCGGCGATGTCGGCTCGGTCGATTCGGATGGCTGGCTGTTCGTCTCCGACCGCGCGTCCGAACTGATCCTGCGGGCCGGTTCCAACATCTATCCGGCCGAAGTCGAGCGGGTGATGCAGGAGCACACCGAGCTTGCCGCATGCGCCATGATTGGCGTGCCGGACGAACGCCTTGGCATGCGGACCGTCGCCTTCATCCATCCAAAGGACCCGGCGGCCGACACCGCGCAGCTCCAGGCAGAACTGGCCGAACTGATCCGCGCCTCGCTCGCCCGCTACAAGATGCCGGACGAATGGCGCTTCGTTGATGGGTTCGAACGCAACGCCATGGGCAAGATCGTCCGCCCCAAGCTGCTCGCGCTGGTGCAGGAAAGCGCCTAGCGGGCCGGTTCCGTGGTTGCCGCGCCCCCGGTCCAGCCGCCAGCAGTGGCGACGAACAGCCGGGTGACATCGCGATACTGCCGCGCACGCGCCTCGACCAGCCCGGACAGGGCGCGCTGGTAGATCCGCTCGGAATCGAGCACCTGCAGCACGCCAGAATTGCCGACTTCGAAGCTGCGGCGCGAAAGGTGAAGCGAGCGGGCAGCGACATCCACGGCCTCGCGCTGGCCCTGTACCGCATCGGCATCGTGGCGCAGCGCGGTCAGCAAGTCGGCGACCTGCCCGAAGGCTTCGATCACGGTCTGCTCGTAACGGGCCTGCGCCGCTTGTGCTTCCGCTTCGGCAGCCTGACGCCGCGCCTTGAGCGTGCCGCCGTGGAAAATCGGCGCGGTCACTCCGGCAAACAGATTGTAGCCGCGGAACATGTCGGTGAAGAGGTGATCGACCCCGTCGGGCTGGCCCTGCGTCACCGACGCGCCCAGCGTGATATCAGGATAAAGCGCGGCGGTGGCAATGCCGACCGATGCCGTCGCGGCATGGAGGTCGGCCTCGGCCTGGAGGATGTCGGGGCGGTGGCGGACCAGTTGCGAAGGCAGCGCCACCGGGATCGCCTGCGGCAAGGCCAGGCTGTCGAGATCGAAGGCGGGCACATCGCCCGCCGCTGGCGCTTCGCCCAACAGGATCGCCAGCATGTGGTTGGCCTCGGCCAGTTGCTGGCGCAGCGGTGGCAGTTCGGCCAGGTCGGCGGCAAGCTGGCTCCGGGCGTTGAGCACTTCCACCATTGTGCCATCGCCGCCACGGCGGCGGCGGTCGATCAGATCGACATTGCGCTGATCTTCCGCCACCAGCCCTTCGGCCACGGCGATCCGGGCGCGGATCGCGGCCTGGGCCAGCGCCTGGTTGACCACCCGCCCGGCCAGCGCGAGATGGGCTGCCTCGGTCTGGCGCAATTGCGCCTCGGCGCGGGCGGAGGCCGCCTCGACCCTGCGCCGGTTGCCGCCGAACAGGTCAAGATCATAGGAAACCCCGCCGCCCAGCGTGTAGAGCGTGAATTCGGGGTTCGCGCCTTCGAAACCGAAGGCGGCAAGGTTGAACTGCTGCTGGTCCACCTTGGCATTGGCATCGACCTGCGGCAGGCTCTGGCCGCGCACTTCCCCCAGTTCGGCATAGGCCCGCGCGAGCGTGGCGTTGGCTGCTGCGAGCGAGCGGTTTTGGGCCAGCGCCCGATCGACCAGCGCATCGAGTTCGGGCGAATGGAAAACTGTCCACCAGCGCGTCTGCGGGCCTTCGCCCAGAACCGACTGCGGTCCGGCTGCATCTGCCCCTGCCAGTTCCTGCGGCGAGAGGTAGGCCTGATCGACCGGCTCGGGCGGGCGGGCGAAATCCGGCCCGACCGTGGTGCAGGCACCCAGTGCGGACACGGCGAGGAGAATGGCGAGGCGCAAGTTCATGCCGCTAACCCTTCGCCTTCACCGCCGCAGCCCGCCTGGGCGCGCGCATCAGCAGGATCAGCGGGGTCAGCGCCAGCGCGCCAATGAACAGCACCCAGAAGGCATCGACATAGGACACCATCCCGGCCTGCGCGTTCACCTGCGCGTTGAGCGCGACCATGCTCGCCCGATCGGTGAAATCGAGCGAAGACAGCGCATTGTGCACAGCTGGATTGTCGGGCCGCAGCCCTTCCACCAGCCGGGCATGGACCGTCTCCGAATTGCGGATATTCATTGCCGACAGCACCGCGATGCCAACCGCCGCCCCGGTGTTGCGGATCAGGGTGTACATCGCCGCGCCCTCGTTGCGGAAGCGGGCGTCGAGCGTGGCATAGGCAAGCGTGGACAGCGGCACGAACACCAGCCCGATACCCAGGCCCTGGATAAAGCCCGAGACGGCCACCAGCCGGTAATCCATCTGGAGCGAAAACCCCGCCATCGATCGCATCGCAATCGAACTCAGCACCATGCCGATCAGCATCAGCAGGCGCGGATCGACGCGGTGGATGATCCGCCCGACCAGCGTCATGGTGATCAGCGAGCCAAGCCCGCGCGGCATGGTGACCAGCCCGGTGAACAGCACCGGGTAGCCCATCAGATGCTCCAGCAGCGGCGGCAGCAGCGACAGGGTCGCGAACATCAGAATGCCGAGGAAGAAGGCGAAGATGCAGCCAAACAGGAAATTACGGTCGGCAAACAGGGCAAGGTCGATGAACGGCGCGTCGGCCAGCCGCATCTGGATCAGGAACATGATGAAGCAGGTCACTGCCGCGACCGCCTCGAAGCGGATTTCCCAGGAGGAGAACCAGTCAAGCTGCTGCCCGCGATCAAGCATCAGCTGGAGCGAGCCGATCGCCAGCGCCAGCATGGCAAAGCCGAGGATATCGAGCCGGGGCCGTTCGATCCGTTCCCCTTCGCGCAGGAAGCTCATGCCGACAAAGGCAGCCAGGCCGACCGGGATATTGATGAAGAACACCCAGCGCCAGCTGAGGTTCTCGGTCAGGAAACCGCCCAGCGACGGCCCCATGATCGGCCCCAGCATGGCCCCCATCACCCATACCGCCATGGCCTGGCCGTGGCGTTCGGGTGGATTGATGTCGAGCAGGATGGCCTGGCTCATCGGCACCAGCGCCGCGCCGAACAGGCCTTGCAGCAGGCGGAAGCCGACCAGCTCGCCCAGCGTCGTCGCCGTGCCGCAGAACACCGAGGCCAGCACGAAACCCATCATCGAGACGCGCATCAGGTTCTTGCGCCCGAACCGCCCGGCCAGCCAACCCGACATCGGCGTCATGATCGCGGCGGCGACGATATAGGAGGTCAGCACCCAGGTGATCTGGTCAGCCGAGGCCGAGACGCTGCCCTGCATATGCGGCAAGGCGACATTGGCGATGGTAAGATCGAGCGCGTTCATCGTGGTCGCGGCCATCACGGCGGCAGTGATGACCGGGACGTTTTGCGGGATGGGGCCGGTCGGCCGGTTCATCGCCCGCCCGCTCATTTCCCGGGCGTTTCCGTCTGCGTGTCCGGGCCGAACAGATGGCGGCGGTTTTCGGTATCGACCGTCACTTCCGCGCTGAGCCCGGCGTGCAGCGGCAAGCCCTTGGGAACATTGTCGAGCGCGATTTCCACTGGCAGGCGCTGCACCACCTTGACCCAGTTGCCGGTGGCGTTTTCCGCCGGGAGAATGGCAAAGCTGCTGCCGGTGCCGGGGCTGAAGCTGGCGACATGGCCTGTCAGTTCGGCATCGGGATAGGCATCGATCGTGATGGTCGCGCGCTGGCCCACCCGCATGTGGTTGAGCTGGTCTTCCTTGAAATTGGCTTCCACCCAGACATGGCGGCCGACCAGCGTGAACAGCGGCTGGTTGGCAGTGATATGGCTGCCCAGCTGGAGCTGGTTGACCTTGGTCACGATCCCGTCCTGCGGCGCGCGGATCACACTGTCATTGAGCCGCAACTGCGCCTGCAACAACGCGGCCCGGGCGCGCATGACGTCGGCCTGCTTTTCCACCGGCAATTGCGGATCGCCCGACAGCTGGGCCAACACGCCTTCGTTCCGGTTCGTGATGCTCTGGATCGCCTGCCCGGCCTGCTGGAGTTCGAGCGCGGCCCGGTCATATTGCGACTGGGAGGCGATCCCTTCCGCCAGCAGCGCCTTCTGCCGTGCCAGTTCACGCCGGGCAAAGGCCAGCCGGTCCATCCCGGAGGCCAGTTCGGACTGTCCTTCGCCATAGCTGGCTCGCGTTGCGCTTACGGCCAGCCGAGCCTTGGCCAGTTCCGCCTCGGCCTCATCGACCACCGCCTGGAGCGTCGCCGGATCGAGCCGGAACAGCACCTGGCCCTTGCGCACTTGCTGGTTCTCATGGACCTCGAGCGCGACGACCGTGCCCGAGACCTTGGAACTGATCGTCACCTGCCCGGCATCGACATAGGCATCCTCGGTCGATTCATAGCGGCCGGTGGTGAGGTAATAGGCAAGCCCCGCGATCAGCGCGATCAGCGGCACCAGCACCAGCAGGCGGCGGCGCAGGCGGTTGCGGCGGGCATCCGCATCGTCCGGAACCGGCCCAGCGTCCGGCCCAGAATCCGGACCATCGTCCGGCAGGGCGTCGAGTTCGTCACCGATCAGATCATGGCCACGGGCCTGCCCGCCAACCTCGCGCTCTGCGTTCAAACCGGGTCCCATTCGCTGTTGGCCGCCCCCGTTCCCGGTTGCGGGTGCCACCTCAATGGACAGGGGTTATCGCGCGCGGTAAACAAATTCCAATGATAGATGGTCACAAATGATATGAACCACGCGCATGCTTAACACCGATCTCAACCTGCTCAAGGTGTTCGACGTGCTCTATCAGGAGCGCAGTGTGACCCGCGCAGCCGCGCGGCTGGCGCTGACCCAGTCGGCGGTCAGCCACGCGCTGAAGCGGTTGCGCGCCACGATGGGCGACCGGCTGTTCGTCCGGGTGGCCCATGGGCTGGAACCGACCGCCCGCGCCAGCGCAATCGCCGCACAGGTCCAGGCCGCGCTCGCAAGCCTTCAGAACGCACTGGCAACGCCGGAATTCGATCCGGGCCGCTCCGACCGTCAGTTCCGGATCATGGCCGGGCCCTATTACTGCCGAACCGTCATTCCCCGGCTGGTCGCGGCGGTCCGTCACAGCGCGCCGCAGGTGACACTGCGGGTCGTCGCGCCGGGGCCCGATCTCTTCGCCCAGCTCGACGCGGGGATGCTCGACCTGGCCTTCATGGGGGAGGAAGTGCTGCCGCAGCGGCTGCGCAGCGCCCATCTGGTCAACGAGGAGGCAGTCTGGGTCGCCCAACGTGCCGAAACCATGCCCGAAGAAGCGGCAACCCGCGAAATCCTGGCCCGCGCGCCGCGCGTCCTGATCGTCAATCCACGCAGGCCGCTGGGTTTCGACCAGCCGGTGATGTTCGAGACGACGGCCATGGCCCTGCATGTCCCGGCCAGCGAGCATCCGGCCAATTTGCCGACCGAACCCGGCGTGGCGGCAGTGGTCTATGACGCGGCGACGGCCATCGCGCTGGTGGAGAACACCGACGCGATCGCACTGGTGCCGCGCCGCCTGGCCGAAAGCGCGGTGGCGGGCGGGCGGATCATGGTGCTCAACCGCCAGGCCCCCGGCGGGACGTTCCCGCTAGCGATGGTCTGGCACGCCCGCTCCGACGACGACGGGGGCATGGTCTGGCTGCGCGCGCAGATCAGCGCGCTGTTCGCCACACCCGGCGATCAGGCTGGCGGCAACACCTTGCCGGGGTTGAGGATGGACTGAGGATCAAGCGCGGCCTTCAGCCGCCGCATCAGTTCCAGCTCCTCGTCCGAACGGGTCATGCCGATGAACTGCCGACGCGACTGACCAATGCCATGTTCTGCCGCGATCGAACCGCCGACCGCGCGGACCGCTTCATAGATCAACCGTTCCACCGCCTGCTCATGCCGTTGCCCATCCGGGCCGACATGGATGATGATATGCAGATTGCCATCGCCGGCATGGCCGTAGAAGATCATCCGCGCGCCCGGAAAGCCGCCCTCGACCCGCGCCCGCGCGTCCGCCACGAAGCGCGGCATGTTGGCCAGCGCCATGCTGACATCATAGACCGTGAAGGGCCGGAACGCCGCGATGCCCCGCACCATGTCCTCCCGCACCGCCCACAGCGCCTGCCGTTCGCGCTCCGACTGGGCAATAACGGCATCGTCGATCGCGCCATCTTCCAGCGCCGCTGCCAGCAGCCGTTCGAACTGGCTGAAATCGCCCTCCGGATCGCCGCCCAGCCGTTCCACCAGCACGTAGAACGGATGGCCGGTCGGCATCGGCCGGGGCCGCGCGGGCAGTTGCGCCGCGGTCATCGCTTCGTAGAAATCGCCCCACATCAGCTCGAACGACGAAAGCTGCCCCCCCAGCCGGACCTCGAGATCGCGCAGCAGGCGGATGACCTTGTCGAAGCTGGAAACAGCCACCAGCGCAGTCTGGTTGGTCAGCGGATTGGGCCGCAGCCGCAGCACCGCGCGGGTGACGATGCCAAGCGTCCCTTCGCTGCCGATCAGCAGCTGCTTCCAGTTGTATCCGGCATTGTCCTTGATCGCCTTGGTCAGCGAACTGACCACCGTGCCATCGGCCAGCACCACTTCGAGGCCCGTGACCATCTCGCGCATCATCCCCCAGCGCAGCACGCGGTTGCCGCCGGCATTGGCGCCGATCGTGCCGCCGATGGTGGCCGAACCGCGCGAGCCGAGATCGAGCGGGAGGAACGCACCCTGCGCCTCGGCCGCTTCCTGCGCGAGCTGGAGGATACAGCCGGCCTCCAGCGTCATCGCCATCGAGACGGTGTCGATCTCCTCGATCCGGTTCATCCGTTCCAGCGACAGCGCGATCCCGCCGTCGGCAGGAACGGCCCCGCCGACCGTGCCGGTCTGGCCGCCGATGACGGTGATCGGCAGGCCATGGCGCGCGGCGATCCTGACGATGGCCGACACTTCACCGGTGCTGACGGGCTGGACGAGAAAGGCCGGCGCTGCCTCATATTTGCCCATGATGTCGCGGCGATAACGCTCCGCCACCTGCGCGCCTGCGGTGACATGCGCGGCCCCGATTGCCGCGCAGAGTTCCGCTGCAATGGCCTCGCTCATGCCCCCGCCCCCATCTGCCGCAACTGCTCCAGTTCCTGCGTCGCGCCGCGCCGGATGAACAGCGCATCATTGCCGGAGGTCAGGAACTGCATGCCGCGCCGGACCTGTTCCTGCGCATTGGCGAGGCCCAGCGCGACCGATCCGGCGAGGAGGCCGTGGCAGCGGCAGGCTGCAACGATGCGGTCAACTGCGTCCAGCACTTGCGGCGGCATGTCTAACCGCAGGCCCAGCCCCATGCTGAAGCCAAGATCGATCGGCCCGAGGAACAGCCCGTCGAGCCCTGGCGTGGCGGCGATCGCATCGAGGTTTTCGAGCGCTTCCAGCGTCTCGATCATCACGATGCACAGCGGTTCTTCGCCCGCCCCGCCCGAAAAGAAGTAGTTCCGCACCGGTCCGAACGAACGGATGCCCTGCGGCGGATAGCGGATCGCGGCCACAGCGCGGCGGGCATCCTCGGCGGTGTTGACCATCGGCACGATCACCCCCGCTGCGCCCAGATCGACCGCGCGCATGATCTTGGCCTCGTCCAGCCAGTTGATCCGCACCAGTGCTGGCGTGCCCGTGGCCTCGAGCACCTGCAACACCGGCAGCAGCTCCGCCTCGCCAAGGCCGCCGTGCTGGGTATCGATGATCAGCCAGTCGAATCCGGTCCGGCCCATCAGTTCGGCCGACAGGGTGCTGCCAATTGCCACCCAGCTGCCGAAGGTGGGGTGGGCCTCGTTCATTCTCTCGCGCAGGGTGGACACGCCGGTTCTCCTTGGGTTTGGGGTCAGCCGATGATTACGGGCAGGCTGTTCCAGCCCCACTGGAAGCTGGATGGCAGCCTTAATGCGCGGTCCATGTCAAAGCGAAACGACGGCACGCGGCGCAGGAAGGCATCAACCAGCACCCGCAATTCCATCCGGGCGAGGTGGACACCAATGCAGAAATGCTGGCCCGCGCCGAAGGACAGCACCCGGGGGATCCTGCGATTCCAGACGAAGCGGTCGGGCTCGTCGAATTCCGCCTCGTCGCGCCCGGCGGAACCGAACAGCACGATGATCCGCTGGCCAACCCTGATCTGCTGCCCGGCGACGGTGACATCCTTGTGCGCAGTCCGCGCGAACCATTGCGCCGGGGCGCAGAAGCGGATCATCTCCTCGATCGCGATGGGCACATGACGGTCAAGGTCGGTCCGGACTTCTTCCAGCTGGTCCGGCGCAGCGGCCAGTTCCATCAACCCATGCGCGGTGATCTTGGGAACTGTCTCGGTCCCGCCGACGAAGACGCAGACCAACTGGGTGGCGATCTCCACATCGGTCAGCGGGCGTCCGTAATGATCGAGCCGAATCAGACCATCGATCATCGGCACCGATCCGTCCGCCCCCGCGTTGCGGCGGCGGGCAATGAATTCGACCATCATTTCGACCCCGCGACCGATCGTGACGGAGATATCGGTACCGCCCCCGTCCGGGTCAGTCAGGCTCAGCTGGTTGACCAGCGCCAGCACTTCGGGCGCGAAATCCAGCGGCATGTCGAGCAGGCGGCAGACGACACTGGCCGAAACGATCCCACCATAATCGAGCGTCAGGTCGAACTGGCCCTGCGGCAGCAAGGCATCGAGCCGCTCATTCGCCAGCGTGCGCACGAAGTCTTCCAATTCCAGTACGGCCCGGGGCCTGAACGGCTTGATATGGGCCTGGCGCAGGACCTCGTAATGCGGCGAGCCGAGCAGCGCGCCGATCGGCATCGGGTCAAGCGGCAGCTCCGCCACCTTGCCCTCGTTATGGCGTAGCAGGCGGGCGGGATCGGGCAGGGTGGTGTCGGTGGCGATGAAGGCGTTGTTGCCGATCGTCAGCGCATCGAGAATATCCTGGAAGCGCGAGAAAACGAAGGTGTCGTACTTCTCCAGAAAGAGCACCGGAGTATCTGCCCGCAGTTGCCGGTAGAACGGCAGCGGGTCGGCCATCACTTCCCTGGCGAAGGGATCGTACGCAATTCGCCGTGCGGTGCTGGTCGCCATTTTGCATCCCCTGTCTTCGGCCGGGCGCTGTCCGGTCCGGGAAAGCCGAATCTCCGCGCGTTGCCGCCACATCCGATTCGGGCTGTTTGCAATGAATGTCGCTCCGTGCCTATAGGCCGCGCGCGTCAGGGGACAGTTCACGGACATGACAAGGGCAATGTTGCGACTAATGCTGGTTTTGGGCGGCGCGGCAATATCCGTTCCCGCGCTGGCGCAGAGCGCGAAGGACAACGCGCTGGAGGATGCCGAGGATGCCTTCGGCGGTTCGGTTGGACTCGAGAATATCGGGATCTATTCGGCCACGAACGTGCGCGGCTTCGATCCGCAAAAGGCGGGGAATGCGCGAATCGACGGGGTCTATTTCGACCAGCTGAGCTCGATCGGCTCGCGCGCGAAGGAAAGCTCGACCATCCGGGTCGGCTTTGCAGCGCTCGATTCCTTCGCCCCTTCGCCCACCGGCATTGTCGCCTACAAGTTCCACCAGGCGGACGACGAATTCGTCACGACCCTCGGGCTCGCTTCCACGGCCTACGGGGAATCGATCGATTCAATCCTGTTCAAGATCCCGGTGATCGCCCAGCATTTCTCGATCGCCACCGGGGTGGCCTATGCCGGGCAGAAATGGGCTGACGGTTCTCGCTCGGACAATTACGGCTACGGCTTCCTGCCGCGCCTGCGCTTCAAGGGGATCGAACTGAGGGCCGTATTCAGCGGCTATCTGGTCAGCCCCGATACGGTGCGGCCGGTCACCTCGGTGACCGGCCCGTTCCTGCCCAGGGTGCCCGGCCGGACCAAGTTTCTTGGCCAGGATTGGGCCGACGGCAAGAACGTCAAGATTACCAATGGCCTGACCATGCGCGCCGATATCGCGGAAGGGCTGCGCTTCCGGGGTGGCGTGTTCCGTTCGCGCTGGGACTTCAAGAAGAAGTACACCGAAGTCTACCGGGTGGTGAACACCCAAGGTGACGCCAAGCACTTCCTGCTGGCCGACCCCAAGCAAGACACCTTCTCCAACAGCTGGGAAGGCCTGTTCAGCTATCGCGTCGGCGACCAGCGGGCCAGCCATACGCTCTACGTCGGCGCACGTGGGCGATTTCGCCATATCGAGAGCGGGGGATCGGATTTCATCGATTTCACGCCGGGTGACGAGACCATCCACTATGGTGAGCGGGATGCGCGCGCCAAGCCGCAGCTGGATTTCGGCCCTGTCAATCTCGGCAGGCTGCGGCAGGTCGCATACACGGTTGGTTATATCGGCAAGTTGAAGGACGTCGGCCAGATCAATCTCGGTCTCAACAAGACCGATTACGACGCGTCATTCACCAACCAGATCGGGACGACCCACTCGAAGGCCAATCCCTGGCTCTACAATGCCAGCATGGTGGTGCAGCCTGCGCATTGGCTGTCGTTCTACGCCGGGATCGTCACCGGCCTTGAAGACAACGGCAGCGCGCCGGAAAGCGCCGCCAATCGCGGCGAGCAGCTGCCGGCGGTGAAGACGAAGCAGATCGACGGCGGCGTCCAGGTGAAGATCGGCCAGGCCACGCTGGTCGGCAGCCTGTTCCAGATCGAGAAGCCTTATTTCGCGCTCGACAGCGTCAACCGCTTCACCAGCCTGGGCGATGTCCGCCATCGCGGCGGGGAAATCTCGTTCACCGGCCATCTGACCAAACGGCTCCATGTCCTGGCGGGAGCGGTGATCATGGATCCGGTAGTGACCGGAAATGCCACCACGCTGGGGCTGGTCGGAAAGCGGCCTGTCGGGACACCCAAGATCCACGGCCGGATCGACCTCGCCTACCAGACCGACCTATTCCACGGCCTCACCTTCACTGCGGCGATGGCCCATGACAGCAAGCGCGCGGCATCCTCGCAGACCTATGCCGCGCTCGGCGGACGCCAGCTGTTCCTGCCTTCGCGGACCACGTTCGATATTGGCGCGCGGCATAAGTTCAAGGTCAACAACATCCCGACCAGCCTGCGCTTCGTGATCGAGAACGTGACCGACAAGAAGAGCTGGGACACGATCGCCGGCAACAGCTTCTTCCCCGGCGAGCGCCGCCGCTGGAGCCTCTACCTGATCGCAGATTTCTAACGCAATTTCCGCTCGTCCAGCCCCAGGCCGCGCCCGATGATTTCGCGCATGATCTCCGATGTTCCCGCGAAAATCCGGGTGATCCGCGCGTCGGTATAGAGTCGGCTGATCCGATATTCCTCCATGTAGCCGGCCCCGCCGTGCAGCTGTACGCATTCATCGACCACCCGGCCTTCCAGCTCGCTCGCCAGCAGCTTGGCGGCGGCGGCATCCTCCGCCGTCAGTTCCTTCGCGTTCAGCAGCAGCACGCACTGGTCGATATAGGTCTGCAGCGCGTCGATCTCGGCGCGCAGCTGGGCGAGCTTGAAGCGGGTATTCTGGAACGCGCCGATCGGACGGTCGAAGGCGCGGCGTTCCTTCACATAGTCGAGCGTGATGGCAAAGGCGCACTGCGCAGCCGCTGTGCTGCCGATCGCCGCGACCAGCCGCTCCTGCGCGAGGAACCGCGAAAGATAGCGGAAGCCCTCGGAAGCCTCGCCCAGGATATTGCCGGCGGGAACCTTCACTTCGCTGAAGAACAGTTCGGCCGTGTCCTGCGACTTCAGCCCCATCTTGGCCAGCCTGCGGCCCCGCTCGAACCCTTCCATTCCGCGTTCAACCAGGAACAGCCCGAGACCGTGGCGGGAAGCGGGATCAGTCCGGGCCGCCACCACCACCAGATCGGCGAGGATGCCGTTGGAGATATAGGTCTTGGCCCCATTGAGAACCCAGTGATCCCCCTGCAATTGCGCCCGGGTCTTCATGCCGGCAAGGTCGCTGCCTGTCGAAGGCTCGGTCATCGCAACGGCCAGGATCGTTTCCCCGCTGACGATCCCCGGCATGAAACGCTGCCGCTGCTCCTCGCTGCCGAGCTTGTCGATGTAGGGCGCGACCAGATTGCTGTGGAGGTTGATATAGAAGCCGATATCGCCGTGGATGATGTTCTCCTCGATGATGATCTGCTCGAAGCGGAAATCGTCGATCCCCGCCCCGCCGAACTCCGGGTCGGCCCAGGTGCAGAGCAGACCTTTTTCGCCCGCTTTGCGATAGACCTCGCGATCGACCACCCCTGCTTCGCGCCAGCGCTCGCCATGGGGGGCGACCTCGGCCTGCATGAAGCGACGGACGCTGTCCCTGAACTGTTCATGCTCCGGCTCGAAAATCAGGCGTCGCATCGGTCATATTCTCCCTTTATCGCTCTGCGCTACACGAGGAGATCGGGCGGCAACAGGCCCAATTGCGACATCCTGCCGATCCAGAACAGCAGGGACTCGAGGCTGTCGCGACAGTCTTTGAAGCCTGCCTTGCGGATCTTGATCGTGCTGACCAGAGCGGGAAGCCCGCCATCATGGATGGCCCGGTCATCGACCAGCAGATCAACATAATGGTGCGACTGGCCGACCAGCGCGGAAAGATCATCTATCGCCAGCGCGTATTTCAGCGCCAGCCGCTGCCACGCCTGCCCCATGCCCGCATCCGCAAGGAACGCGGCCAGCCCTCCGCCTCCACACTCGCCGGTGACGAGTCCGAATGCCCCGGCAAGCTCGGACCAGGCGTCGCGCAGGACAAAGACATCGCCGTTGGTGACGTTGAATATCTGGTTCTCGGCTGCAGGAGTCCCCATCGCCCACAGTATCGCCGAACCGAGCAGGCCGGCATCGGTGACTTCCCACAGCAAGCGGCTCGTGCCCGGACAGGCGAACGGCAGGTCCAGTTCCCGGCAGAGCGCGGCATAGGCGCCCAGCGCCGCAACCGGGTTCATCACCGCACCAGGTGCGCCGCCGAACACGACCTGCGGTCGGACGATCGTCCAGTCGAATCCGTGTCGGATGGAGACTGTGCGCAGATGATCTTCCTGCAACCAATAGAAATTGGCGTGCGGATCGCGTGGCCGGTCTTCGCGCGCGGGCAGGTGGACGGGATGGAGATGCGCGCCATAAGCCTTGGTGCCCTGCAAAAGCACCACCCGCTGCAACAGTCCGGTCTCTGCCAGCGGATCGACGAGATGGGCGAACATCCGCAGGTTCGCCTGCATCAACGCAGGATCACTCCACCCTTCGACCAGCCCCGGTGCCTCCGACACTGCCGCATAGACCAGATGGCTGACTGCGCCGATCCCCGCCAGCGCTTCCCGGCATCCAGCCGCATTGGACAGGTCGAGCGACAGATGGCGAAAGCGGGTGCCCGCCGGCACGAAAGGCTGCCTGCGCGAAACGGCGATCACATCCCATCCGGCTTCGGCAAAGGCTTCTACTGCTGCCGCGCCGATCACACCGCTGGCTCCGGCGATCGCTACCGTACCCGGGCCGCTGATCATCACCCCATCGCGCACAATATCAATGCCCTTCCCTTACGTCCCCTGCGCAAGCTAGGGACCGATCTTGGATAGGAGCCAGCACAATGTCCAGTGACCAGAACCCCGACCTCAGGATGGCATTGCTCAATCCAGAGGATGTGGAAGGCGATGCGGCCAAGGCGCTGGCTTCACCCACCGGCCATATGTCGCTGTTCCGGCTGATGGCCCATGCGCCGACCACAATCCTGCCGGTTATGCGGCTGGGCCGGGCGATCCTGGGCAAGCAGCAGCTTGACGGGCGAACGCGGGAACTTGCCATCCTGATCGCGCTGCGGCTTGAAGGCGGGCGCTACGAATGGCCCCAGCATGTCGATATCGCCCGCAGCCTGGGCCTGAGCGATGCGGAAATCGCGGCAGTGGAGCGGCTCGACTTTGCCCATGGCTTCACCCCGCGCGACCGGGCAGTGGTCGATTTCACTCGCCAGTCGGTCGAGGATGTGCGGGTTGATGACGCCACTTTCGCCACATTGCGTCGCCATCTGGACGAGCGCGAAGTGGTCGAACTGGTCTTCGCCATCGGCTATTACATGATGCTGGCGCGGCTGACCGAAGCGGTGGAGCTGGTCTCCGATCCGGTCGATGGCCGCGCCGTGCTCCAATCCTCGCAATCGCGAAGCTGATCAGGCCGGAACCGCGTCGAGGCTGATCCGGTTCGGCCCGTAGACGATGAAATCGGTCAGCCAGCCGACCGCTTCTTCGCCGCCGCGCAGGCTGAAGTCCTTCGTGCCTTCGACCATACGCGTGACCACGAAGTTCAGCTCGGAACGCGCCAACATGTTACCAAGGCAAGTATGCGGGCCGTGGCCGAAGGCGAGATGGCGCGAGGCATTGCCCCGCTCCGGATCGAAATGCTCGGGATCGGCGAAGGTCTTGGGATCGCGGTTGGCCGCGCCATAACGCAGCATCAGCATCGAACCGGCGGGAATGGGTACGCCGCCCACGACCGTATCGCGCGTGGCCCGGCGAAAAAGGCCGGCCACCGGGCATTCGGTGCGCAGCACTTCCTCGACGAAACCCTTGATCAGCGTGTGATCGCCGCGCAGCCGCGCCTGCATGTCCTTGTCGATCGCCAGTCGGCGGATCGACGAACACATCGCGCTGGTGGTGGTGTCATGCGATCCGGCGATCAGGATCACGAACATCGAAACCAGTTCGCGGCGGGTCAGCCTGCGCCCGTCAAGTTCGGCATTGACCAGGTCGCTGAGCAGGCAAGGGCGCGGATTGACCAGATATTCGTCGGCCTTCTGGCTGACATAACGGTGCAGTTCGCAGATCGTGTGGGTGATGGCGATCTGCTGTTCCTCGCTGTTGTCGGGATTGGCTTCGGACACCACCGCATCGGTCCAGCGGCGGAACTTGGCGAAATCTTCCGGCGCGAGGCCAAGCTGGTCGGCAACGATCAGCGAGGGCAGCAGTGCGGCGATGTCCCGGTAGAAATCTCCCCCGCCGTGCCCGACGAATTCGCTGACTAGCCGCGACACCGTCCGGTCGATGAATTCGTCCATCTTCTTGAGCGCAATGGCATTGAACGCCTTGTTGACCAGCGCACGCTGGAAGGTGTGTTCGGGTGCATCGGCCACCACCAGCGTGTTGGTGGGGACCACGCCTTCAGCCTCGAAGATCGCGTTGATCCTGTCCTGGATCGCGCCTTCCTTGACCAGCAGCAGCCCGGTCACGCTGGAGAAAGTCTCCACATCGGCCGAAATATCGCGCACTTCATCGTAGCCCAACACCATGTACATGCCGCAGGACTTGTCAAAATAGACCGGCGACTCCTCGCGCAATTCGCGATGCGCCTCGTGCGGGCAGCGGCGAATGTCCAGATCGAGAAAGCTGACCTCAGGCTCAGACATAAATTCATCCTATCCATTTTTTTCCAAGACTATCCAGCCCTTGGCACCAGTTGCAACCTTGACTTCGGGATATCAGGAACTTTCCTGCAGCTTCTGGCGCAATTGCTGCGGAGAAGTGGCGAACCAGCGGTAGCAGCTGCGGGTCAGCACGGATTGTTCGCTATAGCCGAGCAACCCGGCAATCCGGATCAGCGGTACCGTCGGCTGGGCGAAATATTGCAGCGCGAGCTCCTTGCGAACCTCGTCGCGGATCTTCTCGAAGCCGGTCCCCTCGTCGCGCAGCCGCCGTTGCAGCGTGCGGGGATGCAGGCACAGAGCACTGGCGGTTGCTTCATGGGTACAATCGCCCATGCCAAGCGTGCGCAGGATGACCGATCGCACCTGGTGGCTGAGCATCTGCTTGGGCGAAGGATACTGGCTCTCGATGAAGCGGGTCGCGATTTCATAGAGATGCGGATTGCGGTTGGGCAGCGGCGTGGCCAGATCACCCTTGGTCAGCAGAACCCCCGTCATCGGCATGCCAAAGCGGACGTCCGCCTGGAAGTAGTGCCGGTAGGTCGCGATCGGGGCCACCGGTTCATGCTTGAACCAGATCCCGCGCGACCGCACCGTGCCGCCCGACAAGGCATGGATCGAGTGATGGAGCAGCGCGATAGCATGTTCGACCGCCTGCTGCTGGTGCGGAACACGATCCATCAGGATGTCGAACCGGTGCATCATCATCGCTGATTCCGGCATCTCTTCGATCCGGGTCTGCAGGACCGGGCTGAACGACTGCAAATGTTCGGCGCAATAGCGGTAGGCCGCGCCGATGGTTTCCGAATGGCGCATGGCGATGCCCATCGAGACCGGCAGGACCGGATCGGCCGACTGGAGCTTGGCAAGTTGCAGCCCGAAGGAGGGACATTCGAGCTGCCGCGCCGAAACATGCAGGACATGGATGAAATCGCGGTAGGAGATGATCCCGCCGTCATTGTCGCGCGAGGGATAGATGATCGACGCCGGATCGACGAAGGCCTGCGGATCGCCGCCCAGGCTCTTGACCAGCTGGTCAAAGGCGCTGAGCGAGACGCTGTGGACAAAGGCATGGCGAATCTGACCGGCCTGCTCTCCGCCCGACGCCAAGGCGTCGAGCGGATGGCCGTCGAATTCGGCAGCGCGATACAGACCGTTCATCGCCAACCTCTCCATGCGGCCATCTCCACCCGACCGCGCCGGTGTCATCATACTCCTCGGACAACCTTCCACCACCCCGCTCAGTAGCGGAAGTGAACCTCAAGCTGCACTGTGCGCGGCAGAGAGGAATAGCCGAAGAAATCGGCCCCGTTGCCACCCGCGACTGTGCCCGTGCCCGAACCTGTGCCGGTGATATCCTGCGCACCAGTCAGGATCTGCCGGTTGGTCAGGTTCTTGCCGATCAAAGCCAGTTCCCAGCGTTCGTCCGCCGTCCCGATCCGGGCCGAGGCATCCAGCGAGACATAGGATTTCTGGCGCGCGTCGGGATTACCGAACGGCGAGGCATTGTAGCTGCCGCTGTAGCGCAGATCGGCTCCTAGCCCGCC
This sequence comes from Erythrobacteraceae bacterium, assembly GCA_947479055.1. Lineage (GTDB taxonomy): Bacteria > Pseudomonadota > Alphaproteobacteria > Sphingomonadales > Sphingomonadaceae > CANJYE01. The sequence continues at coordinate 64,032 of CANJYE010000003.1, read as the reverse complement.
CTTGAGGTTGCCGGAGAGCTCAGTTTCGTAATCGAAGCCGAAGGTGCCGACGAACTTGGGCGCATTGGCAGTGGAATTCCCGCCCAGTTGCTGCAGGGTCGGCAGCGGATCGCCGGGTGAACCGCGCAGGTTGCAGCCCTCGGCCTGCGACTGGCCGGTAAAGCAGGGGCCGATGAAGTTGCGATACTTCGATTCATTGTAATTGGCCGAACCGTGGATGGTCAGGCCCGGCGCGCCGCGCGGGGCAAACTCGAATTCCATTTCCACGCCCTGGACGCGCGACGAACCGGCGTTGCGGGTGATGTACTGGATGTGGATCGGGTCATAGTAGTCGACCTGAAGCCCGGAGAAATTGTAGCGGTAGAGGCCCAGGTTGAAGCGCAGCTGCCGGTCCATCAGCGTGGTCTTCAGCCCGGCTTCGAAGCCCTTGGCCCGCTCCGGCCCGAACACCATGTTGATGCCGGTCGGATCAGCCGGGGTCTGCACTGCGCTGTTAGAGAAGCCACCCGACTTGTAACCGGTCTTGTAGGCGGCATAGAGCGTGATGTCCTCGCTCGGCTTCCACGTCAGGGTGGCGTCCGGCGACCAGTTGTTGAAGGTCTGGTTCTTGTTGATCGGCGTATTCAGCACGAACACGCCGACGAAGAACGGATTGACGTACTGCTGCACGAAGTGGGACTTCTTCGTCTCGTGCGTGTAGCGCACGCCGCCGGTCAGTTCGAGCTTGGGATCGATCTTCCAGATCAGCTGGCCATAGCCGGCGACAGTCTTGCCCTTGGTCTGCGAGGGCTTGTTGAACGCCAGATACTGGAACTCGCGCGGGGCGGTGCTGTTGTAAGCGCCGAAGAAGGTCACATCCTCATTATGGGTGCGCTTGGATGACTGGTAATAGCCGCCGATCAGGAAATTGACCGGAGCATCGAACGAACTGAGCAGCCGCGTCTCGTTGGAGAAGGCGCGGAAAGTCGAGTCGATCGGAACCCAGATGCCGCCCAGCCCTTCCTGCGCATAGTCGGCGTTGTTGCGCGAACGGTTGCGGTTGAGGTTGGTGACCGAGGTCAGCGCCAGATCGCCCATGTTGTAGGTCAGGACATCGTTGACCGACCATGATTCATACCGGTTGTAGAGGCCCTTCTTGAGCGTCCCGGTGCCGCCGAGGAATTCCGCCGGCGGATCGTTCTGGTAGGTGGTGAACTTCTTGCCGCAGACGATGGCCGGGTTGGCCTGGAAGTTCGGACCGGCGCAGCCGACATAGGAATTGGCCACCGGCGAACCGCCGCGGCTGATCGTGCCGCTCAACTTCAATGTGTTGGTGACGGCGCTGGAGGGCTTCCAGACCAGCGTCAGACGGCCGATCAGTTCCTTGGTGCCTGGCTGGTCGCTCTTCGACGCCGGGGCCATCAGCGTCGCGGGCGTGAATGTCGCCGCATCGAGCACGTTATAGGGCACTGTCGTGCCCAGGTTCTTGGTGTATCCGCCATACATCTTGCTGGCATGGACCGCCAGGCGGACACCGAGCGTATCAGTTACCGGGCCGGAGGCGACGAATTCGCCATAGACCTGCTGGGCGTTGAATTCGTAGCCGGCCCGGCCGCGGAATTCCTTCTCGTCGCCCGGATCGGCAGTGGTGATCGAGATCACCCCGGCGGTGGCGTTCTTTCCGTAAAACAACGCCTGCGGGCCCTTCAGCACTTCGATCCGGCCGAGGTCGAAGAAGCCTTCCTCCAGCACCCGACCGTGGCCGTAATAGGCCCCGTCGACAATCACCGCCACCGACTGCTCGATGCCGATGCTGCTGAAGTTGGAACCGATGCCCCGGATCGAGAGCGAGGCACCCGAGCCGTTCGACGATTTGGTGATGACCAGTTCGGGCAGCTTGGCCGAGAGCTTCTCGAGGCTGCTGATATCCTGACGGCGGATCTGCTGGGTGGACAGGGCGGTGACCGACACCGGGATGTCCTGCACACTTTCGTTGCGCTTGCGGGCGGTGACGATGATCTCCTCCAGACCACCGCTTGCCCCGGCCTGCGGCGCGTCCTGCGCCAGCGCCGGTGTGGCCAGCGAGCCTGCGGTAGCCGCCAGCAGGATCGCACGGATTGCGTTGTGATAAGCCATGTTGCGCCTCTCCCCAAGAAGGCCCCTCGCCGATGAGCGGGCAGGAGCCGTTTGTGGGGAGTGGTTTACCGGCTGCGGCGTGGCGCGGTCTTTGCCGCAAGCGACACATGCTTGACCTCATGCGACACGGACGGGCGGCGGCGGGGGTGCCGTTCAGCTTTTTCTCCACTTTCCTGTCAAGTTTGACACAGTTGACACAGTCCAGAGGAGATTTCCCGGCCCGGCCCAACGGGTGCCTGCTGTAGCCGGAAATGCTGGAAAAGCGCGGTGCCATGCCGCTCCGGTACCGCGCGGACAGCCTGTAGGACAGCGCCTTTCGCGCGGGGCGACTGGGCGGGCAGCCTGGCACACACTTCCACCCACTCAAGACCAGGCCCATCGCCAGCGTGACACGCGTGATCGATACGGTGTCAAACTGTTGGAAGTTTGGCATCCCGGCCTAGAGGTTCCCTGCCCAGCGGTAGCAGTGGCGGGTTGGCCGTCATGGCGCAGCCATAAAAGCTTGGGCCGTAAACGCGTGGAGAGTGCGCAATGTCCGACATGTCCTTCGGGAATCTTCCTGGCCGGGGTGACGATTGTCAGGGCGATGATTTGAGCGCTGTAACGCCTGTCCCGGTCAGGCCAATGGTCAAGTTACGGCGGCTGGCAAGGCATCCGGAAAGCTGGCTGATCGCCGCGCTATACGTGACCTCGTGCTACTTCGGCTTCCAGGCCTACATGCATTTCTGAAGGGCCTGCCGGGGATGCGGTGCCATCGAACCGCATTCAGCCCGCCCCATTTCCGACATTCTCCGCATCAGTCGAGGTCGGTGATCCGGCTCCCACCAACGCTGGTGGCCAACTGTGCGCCATAGGCCGATGCCGGGGACTGGAAGCCGGGCTTGAAATCGCCCGCCAGTACCCGGCGCGCCACTTCCACGCCCGAATCAGCCGTATATGCATAGCCGGACGAGGTTTCGATCATCGATCGCACGATGGTGCCATTCGCCCCGGTGACTTCGGCGATCACGCGCGAACGGCCAGCGTCGCGCTCCTCGCGCGAGGGGCCTTCGGGGGCCTCGTCAATGCTGGTGGGAGCGGAAAAGCCGCCATCCTCGGCAATGGCGAAGTAGACGTCGATGTCGGGAATGCGGGTGGATTTCCAGGCGGTGATGATATCGCCCATCGGCATCGGCACGCAGGTCTGCGGACCATCGCCGAAATCGAACTGCTGCGGCGGCTGGTCCTGAGGCGAGACCACCTTGCCCGCGCGGCGCGCCCGGGCGCCGGTGGCGACGATATAGGCCCCGCTTTTCATCGACCCGCGCGAGACACTGCCAAAATGGCTCAGCGCCAGACGCAGGGCCTGCGGGCTGGCCACCCGCCCGGCGGTGTGGAAAGCGATGCAATCGCTGGGAACGACGTCCCAGCCCACCCCCGGCATCAGCATGATCCCGGCCTGCTCGGCCTCGTCCGACAGCGCTTCCGCCAGTTCGAAGATGCTGAACTCACCGGTGATGTCGAGATAATGGACGCCCCCCGCAATGCAGGCGCGGATCATCGGTTCCCCGGTGATCGTGAACGGCCCGGCCGCATGGATGACACAGCCGACCCCGGCCAGCCCCTGCCGCACCGCATCTGCGTCATCGAGCGCGAAACAGCGCGTCTCCGCCCCGCCCAGCCGCCCGGCCAGTTCCGCCAGCCGGGCAGGATCGCGTCCGGCCAGGATCGGGGAAAGACCCTGCGCCACCGCCACTTCGGACAGGAGCTTGCCGGTATAACCGGTGGCACCGTAAATCATCAGCCGGTTGGCCATGGGGATTGTTCCTCTGCTTGCCGCTGACCCCGGCTACACCAGGGCCCAATGTCTGATCCGAACCTTCGTCTCGGATCGTTCGGCACCGGCCCGCTCCCCTTCCCAACCAGCCAGACGATACCATGCTATGGGTGGTTGGGAGGGGGAGCGGGCCGGTGCCGCCTCGAAATTCGCTCTTTCGCGAATTTCGAATCAGCCTCTCAGGCTTCGGCCAGCTCCCGCTGGGCCACTGGGGCGGACTGCGCCCCGCGCACCAGTTCGCCCGGAAGCGCGCCGGTCGGCACGCCATTGCGATAAACCACCTGGCCGTTGACGATGGTGGCGACAAAGCCTTCCGCCCGCTGGGTCAGCCGTCGGCCGCCGGCCGGCAGGTCGAACGCCACCTTGGGCGCATGCAGGGCGAGGTTGTCGTAATCGATCACGTTGATGTCGGCATTATAGCCCGGCGCGATCACGCCGCGATCGTCAAGGCCAATCATCGCGGCGGTATCATGGCTCATCGCCTTGACCACTTCGGGCACGCGCATCCGCTCGCCCCGCTGGCGATCGCGCGTCCAGTAGCTCAACAGGAAGGTGGTGTAGCTGGCATCGCAGATGATCCCGTAATGCGCGCCGCCATCGCCCAGCCCCGGCACGAGGTTGGGATGGCGGAACATTTCGAGCGCGGTGTCGAGATTGCCATCGGCGTAATTGGCAAAGGGCATGAAGAAGGTGGCATGTCCTTCATGCGCCAGCAGCAGGTCATAGGCGAGATTCTGCGGGCTCACCCCCAGCCGCTCGGCGCGCGACGCAATCGAGTTTTTGGGATCGGGCTCATAATTGAGCGGATTGCCCATTTCGAACATGTTCTCATAGCGGTCGACAAAGGCGGTGAGCGGCGAAGCGCCTTCGACCGGCTGTTCGCTGATCATCCGCGCGCGCAGTTCGGGATCGCGCATCCGCTCCAGCCGTTCGGCCAGCGGGAGATGTTCGATCGCCTGGTAGGACGGCGTCAGGCAGAACGGATGGGCCGACAGTTCAAGCCCGAACAGCAGGCCGATCCCGCGCGGCAGGGCCTGGGCGGTGATCTTCACGCCCTGGGCATTGCCCTTCTCGATCAGGCCGAGCAGGTCGCGCCATTGCTGCGGATTGCTGTGGATCTGCGCCATCGGCAGGGTCAGCGCCCGGTCGGTACCTCCCGCGATCCGCTGAAGCATGGCGAATTCGCCTTCAAGGTCGGTCCCGGCGTTGTAGTCGGTGGCGATCTGGAGGATGCCCTTGCCCCTGGCCTGCATCGCCGCCGCGATCGCGGTCAGTTCTTCCTCCGCCGCATCGAGCGTGGGGATCTTGTCGCCCGAGCTGCTGCGGTGGAACAGCGTGCGCGAAGTGGCAAAGCCCATCGCCCCGGCATCGATAGCCTCGGCGGTCAGTTCGGCCATGCGGGCGATGTCTTCCGGCGTCGCCTTCTCGCCGGCGGCGGCGCGATCGCCCATCACATAGACGCGCAAGGGCGCATGCGGCAGGTAGCTGGCGATGTTGATGTCATGCGGGCGGGCGGCCACCGCATCGAGATATTCGGGATAGCTTTCCCAGTCCCAGGTGAGCCCTTCGGTCATCACCACTCCGGGGATGTCCTCCACCCCTTCCATCAGCTGGATCAGCTTCCTGTGGTCCTGCGTGCGGGCAGGGGCGAAGCCGACGCCACAATTGCCCATCAGCGCAGTGGTGACGCCATGGCCGGACGAGGGCGAGAGCCGGTTTTCCCAGATCACCTGCCCATCATAATGGGTGTGGATATCGACGAAACCGGGCGTGACCAGCAAGCCCTGCGCCTCGATCTCCTTGCGGCCCGCGCCAAGGTTCGGGCCGACCGCGACGATCTTGCCGCCGTCCACCGCGACATCGCCGACAAAGGGTTCACCGCCGAGGCCATCGACAATCGTGCCGCCCCGGATGACGAGATCATGTTGCATAGCCTGAAACTCTCCTGCCTTGGAACTTGCGCCCAGATGATCCCTATTACCACGTTTGCGGGGCGAGGCGGTCGCGATAATTGTGTCCCGGCCCAATATCCGGCACATTCGGCTCCGGGCAACCCGCCCGAGGAGATAGACCATGGCACTGGGCAGCGACCCCGCATCGCGCCAGCGCGGCCGCCCCCGGGGCGGGGAGCGCAGCCATGTCCATGACGACCTCATCAATGCCCTGCGCGCCTGCCTCGACGACAAGCTCCATTCCGAAATCACGCTGAAGGAAGTGGCTGAGCGGGCCGGCACCTCGCAGGAAATGATCCGCTATTATTTCGGCAGCAAGGACGGACTGGTCAGCGCACTGGTGCGCCAGACTTCTGATCGCTTTGCCGACCGGCTTGGCGCGCTGGAACGCGATATCCTGACGCTGGGCGGCAATCCCACCCGCCACCTCATCGCGACTCTGAACGATCTCTACCTCAGCGAGCGCAAGGTCGCGCGCATCCCCGCCTCGGAATTCCAGAAGGCCAAGTCGGTGCTGCGCGACGAATTGCTCAACGAACGGGCGGAGCTGGTGATCAGCCATATCCACCGCATCGTCCAGCGCCTGATCGCGCACGGCGCCTATGACCCGGCGCTGGACGCGAGGGCGATGGCGACCAGCATCATGACGATGGTTTCAGGGCCGATCGTGCTGCTGGCGATCCTGCCCGCAACCTGGGTGAGCGAACAGGAACTGGCGGGCGATGGCTGGGTCGATCACCTCACTGCGATCATCGACGCACGCTGCCGGTCTTAGTGGATTGATTTTGACATTTGCATCCCGCTGACCGGATAGCACGGTCGCAAATGTCAAAATCGGACCACTAGCGGGCTGCTGACATGGAATTGAATCCAGGCATTTCCTACACGGTCAAAGCCTGCCACAATCCGTGTGGCTCTTTCAGATCGTCCAGACCGCTCACGTTCCCGCGCGAAAGAGTCCAGGGAGGTGTCACCCTGTCATATTCGGCATATGGTACGGAATTACATGAATTATCATGGCAATCATCCGGGTGACGTACTGTAAACTTCGTCACCTTCGACATTGCGCCATTTGCTCCTACAACGCCTCCGCAGCCGCCGCCGCACTGGCCCAGGCCCACTGGAAATTATAACCGCCCAGCCAGCCGGTGACGTCCACCGCCTCGCCGATGGCATAAAGGCCGGGCACGCGGCTGGCTTCCATCGTCTTGCCGGACAGTTCCGCCGTGCTGATCCCCCCGGCGGTAACTTCGGCCTTGGCGAAGCCTTCGCTGCCATTGGGAGTGAAGCGCCAGTCGGCCAGCCGCGCCGCTGCCGCCGCCAGCGCGCGATCGGGCAACTGGCCGAGCTCTGCGTCCAGGCCCAGCTGCTTGCCGAGCGTCGCGGCCAGCCGTTCGGGCAAAGCCTCGCCCAGCACGCGACGCAGCGTGACTTTCGGCCTTGCGCGCTTGGCTTCCGGTAGCCAGCCGGGGGCGTGATCCGGCAGAAAGTCGATCCCGACCTGATCGCCGTTGCGCCAATAGGACGATATCTGAAGGATCGCCGGGCCGGACAAGCCACGATGGGTAAACAGCGCCGCCTCGCGGAACGATACCTTCCCGCAACGCGCCACCACTTGTGCCGCAACGCCCGACAATTCGCGGAACAGCACCTCGTCGCCACCCAGCGTCAGCGGCACCAGCGCGGGGCGCGGCTGGATCACTTTCAGCCCGAACTGGCGGGCAAGATCATAGGCAAAGCCGGTGGCGCCCATCTTCGGGATGGAAGGCCCGCCGGTGGCGATGACCAGCGCTCGCGCGGTGGCGGTCCGGCCGCCGAAGGACACGCGGAACAGCCCGTCGCCATGTACAACCTCGCCCACGCCCGCGCCGCAGGAAAGCTCCACCCTGCCCCTGGCGCATTCCGCCAGCAGCATCGCCACGATCTGTCGGGCCGAACCATCGCAGAACAGCTGGCCCAGCGTCTTTTCATGCCAGGCGATGCCATGCCCTTCCACCAGTGCGAGAAAATCCTGCGGGGTGTAGCGGCTGAGCGCGGATTTGGCGAAATGCGGGTTCTGCGAAAGATAGCGGTTGGGCGCGGTGTGCAGATTGGTGAAATTGCAGCGACCGCCGCCCGAAATCAGGATTTTCTTGCCCGGCTCCTCCGCGTGATCGAGCAGCAGCACCCGCTGCCCGCGCTGGCCCGCCAGCGCCGCGCACATCAGCCCGGCCGCGCCCGCGCCCAGCACGATGCCATCATGGCTGGCGGTCACGCCTGAACCAGCTGGAGCGCCAGCGCCTCGGCCACGCGGATGCCATCGACGGCAGCGGACAGGATGCCGCCAGCATAGCCCGCCCCTTCGCCCGCCGGATAAAGGCCCCGGGTATTGAGGCTTTGCAAATCGGCCCCGCGTGTGATCCGCACCGGCGATGAGGTGCGCGATTCCACCCCGGTCATCACCACATCGGGATGGTCATAGCCGGGGATCTGCCTCCCGAATGCCGGAAGTGCCTCGCGGATCGCATCCACTACGAAATCGGGCAGGCATTGCGCCAGATCGGTCAGATGCACCCCCGGCTGGTAGGACGGGATCACCGCGCCCAATTGCTGGGAAGCGCGCCCCGCCAGGAAATCGCCCAGCTTCTGCCCCGGCGCCTGATAGGTGGAACCGCCCGCAACATAGGCGAGGCTTTCCCAGTGGCGCTGATAGGCGATCCCCGCCAGCGGCCCGCCGGGATAATCCCGTTCCGGGCTGATATCGACGACGATGCCGGAATTGGCGTTGAATTCGGCGCGCGAATACTGGCTCATCCCGTTGGTGACGACCCGCCCTTCCTCGGAGGTGGCGGCCACCACTCTCCCACCTGGGCACATGCAGAAACTGTAGACCGTCCGCCCGTTGCTGCACGGGTGCGTCAGAGCATAGGCCGCCGGGCCGAGCAGCCTGTTGCCAGCGCTCGGGCCATAGCGCGCCTGGTCGATCAGGCTTTGCGGGTGCTCGATCCTGACGCCGATGGCAAAGGGCTTGGCCTCGATATGGACGCCGCGATCATGCAGCACATGGAACGTGTCGCGCGCGCTGTGGCCCACCGCCATGATCACTTGCTGCGCGGGCAGATATTCGCCGGTGCTGAGGTTCAGGCCGCGCATGGCGCGCGTGCCATCGGGCGCGGTGGCGATGTCGAAATCCTCCACCCGCGTGCCGAAGCGGTATTCCCCGCCCAGCTGCTCGATCGTCTCGCGCATGCTCATCACCATCGTCACCAGCCGGAACGTGCCGATATGGGGATGGGCTTCGGTCAGGATCTCCGCCGGGGCGCCCGCCTTGACGAATTCGGTCAGCACCTTGCGGCCGAGATGGCGCGGGTCCTTGATCCGGCTGTAGAGCTTGCCGTCGGAAAAGGTCCCCGCCCCGCCTTCGCCGAACTGGACGTTGGATTCCGGGTCGAGCACGCTGCGCCGCCACAGGCCCCAGGTGTCCCGGGTCCGCTCCCTCACCGCCTTGCCGCGTTCGATGATGATCGGCTTCAGGCCCATCTGGGCCAGGATCAGCGCTGCCAGCAAGCCGCAAGGGCCAGCCCCGATCACCACCGGGCGCGGGCCGGAATAGCTGGCAATCGCCGGGGCAACGAAGCGATAGGTGGTGTCGGGAGTGGGGCGGACCTGCGGGTCACCGGCATGCCGGGCCATCACCGCAGCTTCGTCGCGCAGCACCACATCGACTGCATAGACCAGCCTGATCGCGCTTCTCTTGCGGGCATCATTGCCGCGCCGGGCAATCGCGTAACGCACCAGCTCTTCAGGCGCGATGCCCAGCCGCTGGCAGATCGCCGCATCGAGATCGGCGGGCGCGTGGTCGAGCGGGAGTTTCAGTTCGTTGAGGCGCAGCATCGCGCTTGCCCTAATGCCTTGGCCGGTTCAGGGGAAGTGTGCAGGGTTCATTCGGGACGGCGCATGGCGGAAATCATCAACCTCAGGCTGGCGCGCAAGGCGCAGCGGCGCTCCAAGGCTGAACAGCAGGCCGCCACCAACCGCGCCAAATTCGGACAACCCAGGGGGGAAACCCTGCGGCAGCGGCAGGAGGCCGGACGGAACGAACGCCAGCTCGATGGCGCAAAACGGGAGCAGGACTGATGCGATCCACCGCCGACGGGGTGACGGTCCGGCTCTATCACCTCGACCGCGAGGCCGAGGGCGGCGCGGCGACGACGCTGTTCTACGGCCCGCTGACCGAAGCACTGGCGATTGCCGACAGCCAGCCCGAAGAGCTGCAAGACGGGCTGTTCATCGCCACCGACAATGACGTGATCGCCTATCTCGACCTGATAGAGGGCTAGGCCCTACCTAAAGCTCGAGCCCGCCGCTGACGAACAGAGTGGTGCCGGTGACATAGCTTGCCCGGGCGGAAGTGAGATAGGCCACCGCGTCGGCAATTTCCTCCGACGTTCCCGTCCGCCGCATCGGGATGCCTTTGACGATCTGCTGCGCGCCTTCGGGTCCGACCGATTCGAGGATATGATTGCCAAGACCCCCGGCAATGAAGCCCGGCGCGACGCAATTGGCGCGGATGCCCGCGCGGCCTTCTTCGAGCGCCACATGGCGGATCAGCGTGGTGATCGCCGATTTGGGGGTCAGCGACAGCACATCGCGGGCCAGCGCGCGCTGTACTGCGGCGGCGGTGATCGCCACGATCGCGCCCTTGCGCTGGCGCAGATACGGCAGCGCGGCGTGGATCGCGTTGAAGCAGCCCTTGAGATCGGCATCGATCACCGCGCTGAATTCCTCCGGCGTCACTTTCGCCACGAAGTTCAGCCCGAAAGTCGGCCCGGCGGCATAGACCAGCGTGTCGATCCCGCCGAATTTCGCCGCGACATCGGCAATGAACCCCGCCACGGCCCCGGCATCGCTGATCGCCAGCTTCGCGTCATGGGCTTCGCGCCTGGTTTCCTGGCCGATCCGCGCGGACAATGCCTGCGCCTTGGCGTCGCTGCTGTTGTAGGTGAAGGCGATGTTCGCGCCTTCCGCCGCCAGTTGCAGCGCCACCGCCGCGCCGAGCGCACCCGTTCCGCCGATGATCACGGCCACCTGGCCATCGCGCTGCTGCATGCCGAAATCTCCCGCTTCCGCCGATCCGGCCCGCTCCTTGGCCGCTGCGCCGGGCAAGATCAAGGATGCCGGCAAGCCTTGCGAGCCGGATCAATCCTGCGGCAATTCCGGATCGACCGGGGGCAGGTTGAAGCCCAGCCGCCGCCGGAGCGCCGCCGCGCCTCTTTCGCACCAGACATAGAACAGCGGCGTGAACAGCGTGGCAAGGAAGGTCGCCGCGATCATCCCGCCGATCACACCGGTGGCGATCGAATGGCGCGCATTGGCACCCGCCCCGCTGCTCACTGCCAGCGGCAGCACGCCCAGGATGAAGGCCAGCGATGTCATCAGGATCGGGCGCAGCCGCAACCGCGCCGCATCGATCGCGGCTTCGACCAGCGGCTTGCCGTTGCGCACCCCGACCGAGGCGAATTCCACGATCAGGATCGCGTTCTTGGCAGCAAGGCCGACCAGCGTCACCAGCCCGATCTGGAAATAGAGATCGTTGTAGAGCCCGCGAAGCCAGGTGGCGAGGAAAGCGCCGAACACCGCGAAGGGGATCGACATGATCACTGCCAGCGGCAATGCCAGCCGTTCATATTGTGCGGCCAGGATCAGGAACACCATCAGCATGCCGAGCAGATAAAGCCCGGCGGTGCTGGAAGTGGTCTGCTTTTCCAGGAAGGCCTGGCTGCTCCAGGCCAGCGTATAACCTTCGGGCAGTTCCTTTGCCGCCAGTTCGTCCATCACCCGCAGCGCCTGTCCGGAACTGTAGCCCGGTGCCGGCGCACCGATGAGGCGGGCGGCGGGATAGATGTTGAACCGTTCGACCACATCGGGCCCGGTCACCAGCTTCGGTTCACCCAGCGCGGTGATCGGCACCGCGCCACCGCTGGCCGTGCGGACATAGACATTGCGCAAATCCTCCACATGCGTGCGATAGGGTGCATCAGCCTGCATCTGGACCCGATAGATCCGACCTTTCATATTGAAATCATTAACATAATAAGAACTGAACGTGCTTTGCAGCGTGGCATAGGCATCATCCACGTTCACGCCGAGCAGCTTGGCCTTGTCGCGATCTATGTCGAGCCGGATCTGCGGCACCTGCGCGGAGAAAATGGTGAAAACACCCTGCAATTCGGGCCGCTTCGCCGCTGCCGCGACCAGCTTCTGCGTCGCCGCTTCCAGCGCCTTGTAATCGGTCCCTTCGCGCGACTGGACGAAGCCCTCGAAGCCTCCGGTGGCGGACAGCCCCTCGATCGGCGGCGGCTGGGCCCCGAAGATCAGCACGTCGGGGATCGTGCCGTTCATGGCCGTGACTTCCGCCGCCACAGCGGATGCCTTGAGGTTGTCGGCGTGCCGTTCATCCCATGGCTTGAACGTCAGAAATGCCACGCCGGCACCGGGCCTTGGCAGCACCGTGTAGGGATCCAGCCCGGCGAAAGCCGCCGTTTCGTTGACCGCCGGGTGGCTGGCCATCGGCTTTTCGATCGCGTTCATGGCCGCGCGCGTGCGCTGCATCGAGGCGGCAGGCGGCATGAACTGGATGGCCATGACATAGCCCTGATCCTCTTCCGGCACCAGTGCGGTCGGGATCCAGCGGCTCATGCCCACCGTGGCCAGCAGCATCGCCCCGACCAGCAGCGCGGCCAGCATGCCATGGCGCACGATATAGGCAACGCCATGGGAATAGCGCAGCGTCAGCCGTTCGAACCACTTGCGGAAGTGGTCCATCCATCCCTGGAAACGGGTTGGCTCCTGCGCCTGCCTGGGCTTGTGCGGTTTCAGCAGCAGCGCGCACAGCGCCGGGGTGAGCGTGAGCGCGACGAAGCCCGAGATCAGCACCGACACCGAAATGGTGATGGCGAACTGGCGATAGACTTCGCCCACAAGCCCGCCAAGGAAGGCCACCGGCAGGAACACCGCCGTCAACACCAGCACGATGGCGATCAGCGGCCCGGTGACTTCGCGCATGGTGCGGCGCGTGGCATCGGCCGCGCCCAGCCCGCTTTCGCGCATGTGGCGTTCGACATTTTCCACCACGACGATGGCGTCATCCACCACGATGCCGATAGCCAACACCATCGCGAACAGGGTGGCCAGATTGATCGATGCGCCCAGCAGCAGCATGCCGCCCAACGCGCCGATCAACGAGACCGGTACGGCCAGCACCGGGATCAGCGTGGCCCGCCAGCTCTGGAGGAACAGGAACACCACCAGCACCACCAGCACCACCGCTTCGGCCAGGGTCTTGATCACTTCCTTGATCGCCACGCGCACGAAATCGGTGGTGTCGAACGACATGTGCCATTCCAGCCCGGCGGGGAACTTCTTCGCCAGCCGGTCCATCGTGGCGCGGGCCTGGTTGGAAATATCAATTACATTGGCCCCGTGTTCAGGGAAAATGCCGATCGCAGCCGCCGGCCGGGCCTGCCGGGTGGTGGCGACGCTGTAATCGCGCGCGCCCAGTTCCACCCGCGCCACGTCCGCCAGCCGCGTGATCTGCCCGCCCGGTTCGACCTTGACGATGATCCGGCCGAACTCCTCGGGCGTGGTCAGCCGTCCCTGGGTGGTGATGCTCATCGAAAGATCGACATTGCCTTCGGCCGGATCGTCACCGATGCGGCCGGTGGCATACTGGCTGTTCTGTTCGCGGATGGCGCGCGACACGTCCATCGGCGTGAGGCCCAGCTGCGCCAGCCGGTCGGGCTTCAGCCAGACGCGGATCGAATGTTCCTTGGCGCCATAGGCATCGGCGGCAGCCACCCCGGGGATGCGGCGCAGCTCGTCCACCACATTGCTCAGCACGTAGTTGGAAATGAAGGCATCGTCATAGCGCCCATCGGGCGAATCGACCGCGATATAGGCCACCGCCGTCCAGTTCAGCTTCTTCACCACCACGCCCTGACGGCGCACTTCTTCCGGCAGCAGCGGCAGCGCGGCCTGCACGCGGTTCTGCACGTCCACCACCGCATCGTCCGGATCCGTGCCGATGGCGAAAGTGACGTCCACCTGCACGGTGCCGTTGGGCGTGGCGGCGGAACGCAGGTAGATCATCCCGGAGGCACCATTGACCTGCTGTTCGATCGGCGCGGCCACGGTATCGGCGATCACTTCCGGCGTCGCCCCGGGATAGGAAGTGGACACCGCAATCAGCGGCGGGAGAATGTCCGGATAAAGCGAAACCGGCAGCGCCCGCATGCCGATCAGCCCGGCGATCACGATAAAGGCGGACAGCACGCAGGCGAAAACCGGTCGCTCGATGAAGCGATTGCCGCCGCGCCTGGCCTTCGCTGGCGGCGGGGCGGGCAAGGGTTGCTGGCCCTCGGCAAGATCAGGCGCGGGATTGAAATCGGGATCGGGATCGGGACCGGGTTCGCTCATGGCGCGGATGCCGGGCCTTGCTTCGGCTTCCATGGCATCGGCTTCACCGCCGCTCCAGGCTGGAGCTTGAGGATGCCGTCGATCACCACGCGGTCGCCGCGCGTCAGCCCCTTGGCCACGCGGATCATGTTGCCATTGCTGCTGCCCAGCACGATCGGGCGGATGGAGGCCTTGTTGTTCCTGTCCAGCACCCAGACCGTCGGCCCGGTGCCACTGTGCAGCACGGCGCGGACAGGAATATACGCGCCCTGTGCGCTTGACATGCCGGCAATCTCCGCCCGCACGAACTGGCCGGCCGACAGCGCGCCATCGGCATTGTCATAGACCGCCTTCACGTCCACCGTTCCGGTATCAGGGTCCACCCGCGGGCTGATGTAGTCGATCCGCGCCTGCCGTGGCAGCGCAACGCCACTGGTCCCGGCCAGCTTTACCGCGAGGCTGCCGGGGCGGGCCGCCATCGTATCGGCAATCAGCCGGGCTTCGTCTTCCGGAATGGAGAATTCGATGTCGAGTCGGCTTGACTGGGTGATGGTGGTCAACCGCGCGCTATCGTCGGTGGCATCGACATAACTTCCTTCGGATCGTGCCTCGCGCCCTGTCACGCCGGAAATCGGCGCGCGCACATCGGTATAGGAAAGGTCCAGCCGCGCCCGGTCGAGATCGGCGCGGGCGGCGGAAACGGAGGCCTTGCCGCCCAGATATTCTGCTTCGGCCGCGTCGCGCCCGCTGATGCTGACAAAGCCGCTGGCCGCCAGTTTCTGCACCCTTTTCCATTGCAGTTCGGCGGCGGTGTAGCGCGCCTGCTCCACTCCCAGCCGACCCTGCGCGCGGCGCACTTCGGCGGCGAAGGGTGCGGGATCGATCTGGAACATCCGCGCACCGGCAGCGATCGCCTCGCCTTCCCGATAATAGCGGCGCAGCAAGATGCCCGAAACACGGGCGCGCACTTCCACTTCGCGTTCGCCCCTTGTGCGGGCCGTGTAATTGAGCGCCAGCGGCAGGGCCGCGTCGGCAATCGTCACCACCGGCAGCTTCAGCGCGGGCGGCGGGGGCGGCGGATCACCCCCGCAGGCCGACAGGAACGCAAGGACGAGCAGCGCGGCCGTAAAGCGGCGCGACCTGCCCCTGCCCGATCCCATAACCATAAGATGTTGCCCTGCCGCAAAATGACGAAGGAAACTGCTTTCCATCGATATCTTGTCCAGTCAAGCCGCGAGCAAAAAGGTTGAGGCCAACGTCAAGCTCATGCGCGCCCCGTCACGTTGGAAAGCAGCGCCGGATCGATCCCTTCGGCCCGCCAGGCGGCGGTCCAGCGCTGGTCGGCCGGGGTGTCGAACAGGATAGCGGGACGCGCCTGCGTGGTGCCCCAGCCGTGGCGGCACATTACCCCGTCGAGCTGGCCTGCCGACCAGCCGGCATAGCCCAGCGCGATCAGCCAGCGACGCGGCCCGTGCCCGCCAGCAATGGCCCGCAGCACCTCCATCGTGGCGGTCAGCGCGCATTGATCATTGACGATCAGCGTGCCACGATCCGACCAGTCGGGCGAATGGAGCACGAAGCCGCGTCCGGGTTCCACCGGGCCGCCGTGATGGACCGGGCAATCGGGTGCCGCGCCCGGCTCGATCCCGACCTCCGCCAGCAGCGCATGCAGGCCGATCCCAGTGCGCAGATGGCCGATCCCGATCCCCAGCGCGCCCTGCGCATCATGGACGCACATCGCGATGACAGCCCTGTCGAAACGCGGATCGCCCATACCGGGCATGGCCAGCAGCAGCCTGCCGACGAGATATTCAGGCTCGTTCATCACAGGCGATGCTAGGCCAAGTGGTTTGGAAGTTGAAACGGTATTGCGAAGTGCTTTGTGTACGACATCGGACTTGCTCTCGACCCGGATTTCGCATGAATAGCCCTATTCAGCCCTCAGGAACCGGGATCATGACCGAACCTTCTGCCCGGATCGACCGCGACTTTGCCCGCAATATCGACTGGAACCTGCTCAAGGTCTTCCTCGAGATCGCCCGTGCCGGCGGGATCGGCGTGGCGGCGCGCGGCCTCAACCGCCAGCAACCCAGCATCAGCGCCGCGCTGAAGCGGCTGGAAGACCAGCTTGGCGCGCGGCTGTTCGACCGTTCCACAAGCGGCATCCGCATCACTTCGGCGGGCAAATCCTTGCAGGCGCTGTGTGAAGACATGTTTGAATCCGCCCGGATGGCCCCGCATCAGGTTGCGCAAGCGACCAAGCAGGTCGCGGGCGTGGTCCGAATCCAGCTGATTTCCTCGATCATCTGCGCCGAGCTGGACGAAGCGATCGCCTCTTTCCACCGCCGCCACCCGGCCATTTCGATGGAGCTGCGGGTTTCGCCCTGGCGCGGGGTGCTGGAAGCGCTCGAAAGCGGCGAGGTGGAGCTTGGCATCGGCTATGAGGGCCATACCGGGCTGGAACTGGTCTATGAGCCGATGTTCGTGGAAACCCAGCAATTGTTCTGCGCCCGCAGCCATCCGCTGTTCGGCAGCAAGATCGCGCGGGTGGAAAACCTGCGCCGCGAAGGCTTCGTCCTGACTGGCGCGGACGAGCCCGAGGCCGTCACCCGTCTGCGCAACCGCTATGGCCTGGGCGAGGAAGTGGCCGGCAAGGCCGAGGATGTGCACGAAGCGTTGCGGCTGATCGCATTGGGTGTCGGGATCGGCTTCCTCCCGGTCGGCGCAGCCGAGGCGGCATTGCAGGACGGCAGGCTGTGGCCGCTGCTGCCCGAAGATTTGCAGCCATCCTACGAGATCTTCCTCATTTCCCGCGCCGCCCCCTCGCGCGATACCGCCATGCAGCTGTTCCTTGACGAGATCCGGCGCAGGCTGCGCGCGCGGCCTTCATAGATTTATATTATGAGCTTCATCGGAAATTAGTGCCTAGCGCTATGAGATGTCATCTCTAGCCTTTGCCGCAGTGCAGCAATTACCTGCGGTGAAGGCAATGGGTGGCATGAACGTCCAGGAACCCGGCCAGTTGGAGGCATTATGGCAGCGCCTGCTGCTGTCCCGCCCCGGCGAACCGGTGGAAACGCTGGTCCAGACCACCTGGCTGCAAGGCCCCGCGCTCTATGTCGACCTGCGCCAACCCCCCGCCATCGGCGCGCGGGTGGAGGCCAGTTGCCTGGCTGAACTGACCCCAGACGAAGCGCGGATTCTGGCGGGTCAGGAAGGCTTTGCTGGGCGGCTGGTGGTCAACGGGCAAGAGGCCGAATGGCTGCGCCGGATCGATTTCCAGCCGCTCGCGCCGCTGGGCGACCGGGGCCTGCTGGTGAGCGAGGGCGACCTTCTGATCGAACACGGGATCGAGGCCGACTATTGCGAATATTGGCAACGCGCGCCCGAACCGGCCGATGCGCCCTGCGGCGGTGCGCTGTTCGAATCGGTCAAGGATGGCCGCGCGGTCATCCTTGTCCGCCATGGTCGCCACTTCGGCTATGCCCGCGACCGCGGCATGGCGCTTGCCCTCGGGCAGGACCTGGCCGCGCTGCTGTGCGATGCCGCTGCTACCGAAGCGCAGGCGCTGGTCGATTGCGAGATCGCGCTGGGCACGATCACTGCCGATGGCTGGCGGATCGACCGATCCACCCTGCCCTGGCGTGAAGGCGCGCTGCTGCTCGGCCCGGATGTGCGGTTCGACGGCGGAATGCTCTGTGTTGCGGAAATGGACCCGCAAGGGCGCCATGTCGCGCGCACGCTGGCCCTGCGCGAGATCGAGGGGACGCTGGCCTTCGGGGATGTGTCGCCCTCGGGCCGTGCCATCAGCGCCGCGACGGTCTCCGGGCCCGACTTCCGGGAAATTCCGGTGATCGACATCGCCGCGCTCGGCAGCGGCGACAGCAGCACCGAGGCAGCAGTCGCCGCGCGATTGCGCGATGCCGCCTCACAGGTCGGCTTCCTCCATGTCACCGGCCACGGCATCGCCGAGCCGGTGATCGAAAGGATGCAGGCAGCAGCCAAGGCCTTCTTCGCTCTGCCGGTCGACCGCAAGCTCGCCAGCTACATCGGCAATTCGCGCAATCACCGCGGCTATGTCCCGGTAGGCGAGGAAGTGTTCGCCCATGGCAGCAAGGATCTGAAGGAAGCCTTCGACCTCGCGCTCGATCTTCCGGTCGAGCGAGTGCCGCGCGATCACCCGATGCTGGGGCCGAACCAGTGGCCAGACCTGCCGGGCTTCCGCGAGGATGTGATGGCGTATTACGCCGCCGCCTTCGCGGTCGGGCGCAGGCTGCTGCGCGGGCTGGCGCTGGCGCTGGGGCAACCGGGCGATGCATTCGATCACCTGGTGGTCACCCCGCCCAGCCAGTTGCGGCTGATCCATTATCCCTATCAGGCCGAGATCGAGGACGTCGAAGGGATTGGTTCGCACACCGACTATGAATGCTTCACCCTGCTGCTGGCGACAGCACCGGGGCTGGAAGTGATGAACCGCGCGGGCGAGTGGATCGATGCCCCGCCGGTGCCCGGCGCGCTGGTGGTCAACATCGGCGACATGATGGAATTCTGGTCAGGCGGGGCCTTTGTCGCCACCTCGCACCGCGTGCGCAAGGTGGCGCAGGAGCGCTGGTCGTTCCCGCTGTTCTTCGCGGTCGATTACCATGTCGAACTGGCCCCGATCGGGATGAGGGGCACCACAGCCCCGATCCGCACCGGCGAGCATCTGTTCGCCCAGACCGCGCAGACCTTCCGTTATCTCAAGGACCGGGCCGCGCGGGGCGAACTTGCCCTGCCCGCGCAGACCCGCCCGCTCGCCACTTTCGGACGCGAAGTCCGCCACAGCAACACAAGCCTGGCATAAATGTTCAACCAAGGGGAATTTGCATGAAAATCGGATGGAAGAAGACATTGAACGGCGTGGCGGCGGCCAGCCTGCTGCTGCTTTCGGCCTGCGGCGGGCCGAAGGAAGAAGCCGGCAGCGAACCGGCCGCCGAAGCACCCAAGACCGAATTCAACATCGGCTGGTCGATCTACGCCGGCTGGATGCCCTGGGCCTATGCCGAAAAGAGCGGCATCCTCAAGAAATGGGCCGACAAATACGGCATCAAGGTCAACCTCATTCAGGTCAACGACTATGTCGAATCGATCAACCAGTACACCGCCGGCAAGCTCGATGGCGTTGCTTCCACCAACATGGACGCGCTGACCATCCCCGCCGCCGGGGGCAAGGACACGACCTCGCTGATCATCGGCGATTATTCCAACGGCAATGACGGCATCGTTCTCAAGGGCGGCGCAAGCATGGCCGACATCAAGGGCCGCACGGTCAACCTCGTTGAACTGTCGGTCTCCCATTATCTGCTGGCGCGCGCGCTGGAGCTGAACGGGATGAAGCTGTCCGACGTCAAGACCGTCAACACTTCTGACGCCGACATCGTCGGTGCCTTCTCCTCGCCCGATGTGAAGGCCGTGGCCGCCTGGAACCCGCAGCTCTCGGAAATCGTCAAGGCTCCCGGCGCGACGCTGGTGTTCGACAGCACCAAGATCCCCAACGAGATCCAGGACCTGATGACCGTCTCCACCGCCACGCTCAAGGCCAACCCGGCGCTGGGCAAGGCGCTGGTCGGCGCTTGGTACGAAGTGATGGACATCATGGCCAAGGGCGATGCCAAGTCGGAAGAAGCGATTGCCGAAATGGCCAAGCTGTCCGGCACCACCACCGAAAACTACAAGGCGCAGCTCAAGGCCACCTTCCTCTACATGAAGGCCGCCGATGCAGTGGCCTACAACAACAGCGGCGACATCATGAAGCATGAGGACGGCGTGCGCCAGTTCAGCTTCTCCAAGGGCCTGTTCGGCCCCAACGCCACCTCGGTCGATGCCATCGGCATCGAATTCCCGGGCGGCAAGGTACTGGGCGACAAGAAGAACGTGAAGCTGCGGTTCGACCCGACCTTCATGGCAATGGCCGCCGACGGCAAACTCTGACTTCCAGCGATGGACGCGAGGGAGGGTCCCGGCTGCGTGCCGGGGCCCTTTTTCGTGGGTGGAATGGATGCCGTTGCCTCGACCCGGTTCGTCCTTGGCGAATGGGAAGTAACTACTCCGCCAGCACCGCCGCGACGTCCCCGTCCTTGCGCTTCACCGCAATGTCATAAACCGCCGTCGCGCCATAGCGGTTGGGGGCATGCGGGTCGATCCGTCGCTTGTCGAAGGTCAGCACACGGGTGCCGAGCTTGAAGGCTTCCTTGATGTCGTGCGTCACCATCACGATCGTGAGGCCATGTTCGCGCCACAGCCGCGTGACCAGCCCGTGCATGTCGAGCCTGATGCCGGGGTCGAGCGCGCCGAACGGTTCGTCCAGCAGCAGCACGCGCGGGTGCTTGATCAGCGCCTGGGCGATCGCGAGGCGTTGCTGCATCCCGCCCGACATCTGCGCCGGATAGACCTGGAGATTGTGCTCCAGCCCCACCGCGCCAAGCATTTCGGTGGCTTTCGCGATGGCATCGCGGCGCGCGCGGCCGAACAGCTTGCCGAGCAGCGGCGATTGTTCGCACTCCAGCGCGAACACCACGTTCTGCAAGGCCGTCAGGTGCGGGAAGACCGAATAGCGCTGGAACACCACCCCGCGATCGGGTCCGCATTCCGGGGTCAGGGGCGTGCCATCCATCAGAATCTGGCCGTGGCTTGGCCCTTCCTGCCCCAGGATCAGGCGCAGGAACGTGCTCTTGCCCGCGCCCGAGGGACCGACCACCGACACGAACGAGCCCTGTTCCACATCGAGCGTGACGCGTTCGAGCACGACCTTGTCGCCATATTCGACCCAGACATCGCGGAAGGAGAGCAGCGCAGTCATTTCGCTTCTCCATGCGCCCAGGGGAAGGCCTTGCGGCTGACCCATTGCAGCGCCGCGTCGGTCAGGATCGCCAGCAGCGAAATCCAGGCGACATAGGGCAGGATCATGTCCATCGCGAGATAGCGGCGGACGAGGAATATCCGGTAGCCGAGCCCGACGTCCGACGCGATCGCCTCGGCCGAGATCAGGAACACCCAGGCCGGCCCCATCGACAGCCGCAGGCTTTCGATCAGGCGGGGCAGCGCCTGCGGCAGGTAGACCCGCAGGATCAGTTGCCAGCTGCTCGCCCCCAGCGTCTGCGCCTTGATTGCCTGTTCGACCGGCAAGCCGGAGACATGGCCAACGAGGTCGCGGATCATGAAGGGCGCGATGCCGACCGCGATCAGCGCGATCTTGGATGCCTCGCCCAGCCCCAGCGCGATGAACAGGATCGGCAGGACGGCGATCGGCGGGATGACCGCGAGGATGGTGATGAACGGCCCCAGCGTCGAACGGAAGATCGGCACCGCGCCTAGCGCCAGGCCGAGCAGCAGGGTCGAAACCGTGGCAATCGCCACCCCGATGCTCAGCCGCCACAGGCTGGCAACCGTATCGGCATAGGCGGTAACCTCGCCGGTGCGCGGATCGACTTGGCTGAACAGCCGCCAGGCGGCCTCGGCCATGGCGAGGAATGTCGGCAGAACCTTGTCATGCGGATTGGCCTCTGCCCGCGCTGCCGAGACCACCGCATAGGCAATCAGCGCGATCGCGATGGGAATGGCACCGGTCAGGATCCGGATGCCCCGCTGCGGCCTGATATTGACGATTCGCATTCACGCCTTCCGCTGCTGTGGGGCGCCAGCCACCGCCTGTGCCAAAGCAACATCCATGCCAAACGAGGGAAACGGTCGATCCGGTCCACCGACCCGGCCAAAGCCGGGAATTCCTTGCCCAGATTTTAGGCAACTACCCCGCAAGCTGTCCAAATTCCAGACGCTGCGCCGCACAATAATTATTACACTTTACACTATTCGTAATATTCAATAGCCTTCACTGCCATGGCAACAACCGCTCCCCCATCGCTCGTCCGGCTCAGCATCAGCCTGCCGGCAGAACTGTTCAGCCAGCTCGACGGGATGGTCGCCGAGCGCGGCGTCGATAATCGATCACAGATGATCGCGGAGCTGATCCGCAAGGAGCTGGCCGAACATAACGCCCGGGAACGGCCGGAAACCGTGCTGGCCGGCACGATCACGCTGATCTACCGGGCGGAGTCGGGCAAAGTCCGCCACGCTCTGGCGCAGGTCCAGTCGGCCTTCATCCCGGAGATCATTTCGTCGCAGCATATCTTCCTGGAGGATGACCAGTCGCTCGAAGTGCTGCTGGTCCAGGGAAGCGCGCTGCAACTGCACAATCTTTGTGATGCACTGCGAAAGGTCCGGGGCGTCCAGCAGACCCGGCTGGTCACCACCACTGCCCTGCTGCCGCCGCTGTCATCCAAGACCGTGAGCCATGCCGAAGGAGCGCGCGCATGACCTCCGCCACCGCCGACCCCCACGGCGCGCAGGCCCATGCCCGGGCCATGGCCGGAACCCGGGTGGAAGCGATGCCGACCGTGCCCGCAGCCGCGCCCGACGCGCCCGGCCCGGTGGTGTGGGAGGAAACCGTCGCCGCCGGTGGCTATGCCTCGCGCCGGATCGCGCGCGGCACGCGGCTGAGGCTGGTCGACCTCCACGGCGATGCCTGCGCCTCGATGCTGCTGTTCAACGCTGAAAACCCGCTGGAACGGCTGAACGTGGCCGACACCATGAAAGTGCAGTGGAACGGCTATCTCGGTGCGGGCAGGCTGCTGCTGTCCGACATGGGCCGGGTGATGATGAGCATCCTGGAGGACACCGCCGGAACCCATGACGCCTTCTGCGGCGCGTCGAACGCGGCATCGAACGCGCGCCGCTATGGCGAAGGCACGAATTACGGCCCGCATCCCGCCGCGCGCGACCGGCTGCTGCTGGGCGTGGCCAAGCACGGGCTGGGGCGCAAGGATGTCCACCCTTGCGTGAACTGGTTCAAGGGCGTGAAGATTGAGGCCGACGGCGCGATCACCCCGCAGGCCGGCCCTTTCGCGCCCGGCCGGTTGCTGGTGCTGCGGGCCGAGATGGAGCTGATCGCGGTGCTGGCCAATTGCCCGCATGTGCTCGATCCGCGCCCGAACTACCGCGTCACCGCGCTGCGGGCAACGGCATGGCGCGGCACCATCACCCCGCCCGATGATGCGATCCGCAACGCCAGCCCCGAAGGGCTGCGCGCCTTCCTCAACACCGAAGATCACACCCTCAGGTAAGGAGCGACAGCATGGTCAATGCCGATCCGGCCACGCAGGGCCTGCCGGGGCCGATCCTGCATGACGAGGTGGTCCCAGCCCGCGCGCCGTGGTTGTTCCGGATCAGGGCCGGGCAGACGCTGCGGATCGTCGATCTGGAAGGCAACCAGGCGGTCGATTTCCTCGCCTATGCCGCCGCCGACGATGCCGAACGCTACAGCGCGCAGGACACCATCGCCGCACAGGGCAACATCTTCCTGCGCGAAGGCGCAGTGCTGCTGTCCAACGAAGGCCGGCCGATGATGACGATCACCGGAACTTCGGTGGCGTATCACGACACCATCGGCGGGGCCTGCTCATGCGAAAGCAACACGCTGCGCTATGGCCATCACACCAAGGCGCAGCACGCCTGCGTGGACAATTTCCTCGATGCCAATGTCCGGGTCGGACGCGGCAAGCGCGACATGGTGTCCAACATCAATTTCTTCATGAATGTGCCGGTGGAAGCGGACGGTGCGCTGGGCATTGTCGATGGCATTTCCGCCCCCGGGCTGACAGTCGATGTCCGCGCGGAAATGGACGTCGATGTGGTGGTGTCCAACTGCCCGCAGGTCAACAACCCCTGCAACGGCTTCAATCCCACCCCCGTCAGGATGATCGTGAGCGCATGAGGATGTTCTCCAAGGTTCTCATCGCCAATCGCGGCGCCATCGCCTGCCGGATCGTCCGCACCTTGCGCAAGCTGGGGATCGGCTCGGTCGCGGTGTTCAGCGATGCCGATGCGGGCTCGCTCCATGTCGCGGCGGCGAATGAGGCCGTGCGGATCGGACCGGCACTGGCGAGCGAGAGCTATCTTGATATCCCCGCGATCATTGTCGCCGCCCGCGCGACCGGCGCCGAGGCGATCCATCCCGGCTATGGCTTCCTGTCGGAAAGCACCGAATTTGCCGCCGCCTGCGAGGCTGCCGGGATCGCCTTCATCGGCCCGACGGTGGACAATATCGAAGCCTTCGGCCTGAAGCACACCGCCCGCGACCTGGCCGAGGCCCATGGCGTCGCGCTGGCCCCCGGCACCGGGCTGCTGACCGATCCCGCTGCCGCCGTCGCGGCAGCTCAGGCAATCGGCTATCCGGTGATCCTCAAGGCCACGGCCGGGGGTGGCGGGATCGGGATGAAGATCTGCGCCGATGCGGCTGAACTGCGCGATGCCTTTGCCGGGGTGGTGCGGATGGGCGCGGGCAATTTCGGCAATGGCGGGGTGTTCCTCGAACGCTATGTCGAACAGGCCCGTCACATCGAAGTGCAGGTGTTCGGCGACGGGCAAGGCAGGGTGATTGCACTGGGCGAGCGGGATTGCTCACTCCAGCGACGCAACCAGAAGGTGGTGGAGGAAACACCCGCCCCCAACCTGCCACCCGCAACGCGCGAAGCGATGATCGCAGCCGCAGTGCGGCTGACCGCAGGCGCGCATTACCGCTCTGCCGGGACTGTCGAATTCCTCTACGATCCCGACCGCGATGATTTCTATTTCCTCGAGGTCAATACCAGGTTGCAGGTGGAACACGGCGTGACCGAGCAGGTCACCGGGGTCGATCTGGTCGAATGGATGGTGCGCGGCGCGGCAGGCGACTTCGCCTTCCTCGACGATTTCAGCGCGCAGCCCCGGGGCGCCTCGATCCAGGTCCGGCTCTATGCCGAGGATCCGGCACAGGATTACCGCCCCAGTTCCGGCCTGTTGACCGAAGTCAGCTTTCCCGATGGGCCGCGGGTCGATGGCTGGATCGCCGCCGGATCGCGCGTGTCGACCTATTACGATCCGATGCTGGCCAAGCTGATCGTCACCGCGCCCAACCGGGCGGCGGCGGTGGCAGCGCTGCAACAGGCGCTCGACGCCACGCGTCTCTCGGGGATCGAGACCAATCTCGACTGGCTGCGCACGGTGGTGCGGTCCGAAGCCTTCACCACCGGCACGGCCACCACACGCACGCTGGCAACGATCCCCTATCAGGCACAGAGCATCCGCGTGCTCATCGGCGGCCCTTCCAACACCGTGCAGGATTACCCCGGACGGATCGGCTACTGGAATGTCGGCGTGCCGCCGTCCGGGCCAATGGACGCGCTGTCGTTCCGGCTCGGCAACCGGATTCTTGGCAATGGCGATGGCGTGGCGGGACTGGAATTCACCGCAGCCGGGCCGACGCTGCTGTTCAATGCGGCGGCGCGGATCTGCCTTGCCGGGGCGGAATTCGACGCGAGGCTGGATGGAGCGCCGGTGCCGCGCTGGCGCGCGATCGACATCGCTTCAGGCCAGACCCTCCAGATCGGGCGGGTGCGCGGTTGCGGTATGCGCGGTTACCTGCTGGTGGCAGGCGGGATCGACGCGCCGCTGTATCTCGGCAGCCGCAGCGCCTTCACCATGGGCGAGTTCGGCGGCCCTTCAGGGCGGGCGGTGCTGACCGGCGACACGCTGCACCTCGATACCCAGCCGCTGAACAAGGCGCTCGACACCACCGGCCTGCCGCTGCCTGAAACAACCCGCGAATGGACCATCCGCGTGCTCTATGGCCCGCATGGCGCGCCCGATTTCTTCACGCCCGACGATATCGCGATGATCTGCGACACGCCGTGGAAGGTGCATTACAATTCCAACCGCACCGGCGTGCGCCTGTCTGGCCCGAAACCGCAATGGGCGCGGCAGGATGGCGGCGAGGCTGGGCTGCACCCCTCCAACATCCATGACAACGCCTATGCCATCGGCGCGGTCGATTTCACCGGCGACATGCCGATCATCCTCGGCCCGGACGGGCCCTCGCTCGGCGGATTCGTCTGCCCTTTCGTGGTGATTGCGGCGGACCTGTGGACCATCGGCCAGCTTGCCCCCGGCGATACGCTGCGCTTCCAGCCAGTGAGCGAGAGCGCCGCCGCTGTCGCGCTGGCCGAACGTGAGGCGCTGGTGGCAGGAACGCTGCGCCCGTCGGACCCGACCTCCCCGGACCCGGCACCGGACAGCCCGATCCTCCACACCATCCCCGCCACGGGTCACCGTCCGGCCACCTGCTATCGCCGACAGGGGGATCAGCACCTCCTGGTCGAATATGGCCCGATCGTGCTCGACCTCGAACTGCGGCTGCGGGTCCATGCGCTGATGGAGGAGTTGGAGCGGCTCGATCTTGTGGGGATCATCGATGTGACGCCCGGCATCCGTTCGCTCCAGATCCATTATGACAGCCTTGCCCTGTCGCAGAACAGGCTGCTCGACGCGCTGGTCGCGGCGGAGGAGAAGCTGGGCGGACTGGACGATTTCACCATCCCGTCGCGCACCGTCCATCTGCCACTGTCGTGGAACGATCCGGCTATTCACGAAACCATCGCCAAATATGCCGCCTCGGTCCGCGACGATGCGCCGTGGTGCCCGGACAATATCGAATTCATCCGCCGGGTGAATGGGCTGGCCAGCCAGGACGATGTCCGGCGGATCGTGTTCGATGCCGAATATCTGGTGATGGGGCTGGGCGATGTCTATCTCGGCGCGCCGGTGGCCACCCCGGTCGATCCGCGCCACCGGCTGGTCACCACCAAATACAACCCCGCCCGCACCTGGACCCCGCCCAACGTGGTCGGCATCGGCGGGGCCTATATGTGCATCTACGGGATGGAGGGGCCGGGCGGGTACCAGCTGTTCGGTCGCACCATCCAGGTGTGGAACAGCTGGCAACAAACCGATGCGTTCGTGGATGGCAAGCCATGGCTGCTGCGCTTCTTCGACCGCATCCGGTTCTTCCCAGTCAGCCATGCGGAACTGGGCGAATGGCGGCGCGATTTTCCGCTCGGGCGGCGCGCCATCACGATCGAGGACGGCCATTTCACGCTGGCCGATTACCGTCGCCTACGCACCGACAACGCCGCGTCCATCACCGCCTTCGAACAGCAGCGCGAAGCGGCTTTCGCCGCCGAACGGGCCGACTGGGAAGCGCGCGGCGAATTCAGCCGGTTGGCCCAACTGGCAGACGAGGATAGCGCAGCGCAGGATGATGCCGCCATCGACCTGCCCGATGGCTGCGAACTGGTCGAGGCACCCTTCGGCGGGGTATTGTGGCAGTTGGCAATTGCCGAAGGAGCAGAAGTACTGGCGGGCGATACGGTCGCGATCATCGAGGCGATGAAGATGGAAAGCCCGCTGCACAGCCCGTTCGGCGGAACCATCGTCAAGGTCTATGCCAGCGAACGGCAGGCCGTGGCGCCCGGTGCCCCGCTGTTCGCGATCCGGACCCCATCGTGAAGGCGCGCGATATCGCCGCAGCGGTCCGCGAAGGGCGGTTGAGCGCGGCAGAGGCGGCGCTGGATGCGCTGGCCCGGATCGCAGCCTATGACCTCGTCCAGCCGCAGGCCTGGATCAGCCGGTTTTCCGCCGATGCGATCCTTGCTGCCGCCCGCGCGGTCGACCGGCGGATCGCGGCGGGGGAGGAATTGCCGCTGGCGGGGGTGCCCTTCGCGGTCAAGGACAACATCGATGTCGCCGGCCTCGATACCACCGCCGCCTGCCCCGCCTTCGCCTATTCGCCCGCCGCCAACGCCTTCACCGTCCAGCGCCTGATCGATGCGGGCGCGGTGTGCATCGGCAAGACCAATCTCGACCAGTTCGCCACCGGCCTCAACGGCACGCGCAGCCCGCATGGCGCGCCGCGCTGCGTGTTCAACCTCGCCTATGTCAGCGGCGGATCGAGTTCGGGCTCAGCAGTAGTCGTGGCGGCAGGCCTTGTGCCGCTGGCGCTGGGCACCGACACTGCTGGGTCCGGCCGGGTGCCCGCCGCCTTCAACGGTCTGGTCGGACTGAAACCCACCAAGGGGCGGTGGAGCACGTCCGGTCTGGTGCCCGCCTGCCGCTCGCTCGATTGCGTGACAGTGCTGACCCGGGACGCGGCCGATGCGGCACTGGTAGACGAGGTCGTCGCCGGGTTCGATCGGCTGGACAGCTATGCCCGCCACCTGCCCGACCTGCCGCTTGGCCAGCGAATCGGCGTGCCCCTGCCCGCCAGCAGGCCGTGGTTTGGCGATCTTGAGGCCGAATATCTCTATGATCGCGCGCTCGAACGGCTCGCCTCGCTCGGCTACACGCTGTGCGAAGTGGATATCGCCCCGCTGCTCGAAGCGGCCAGGCTGCTCTACAGCGGCCCCTGGGTGGCCGAGCGGACAGCGGCGATGGAAGCGATGCTGTTCGACCGGCCCGAGGCGATCGACCCGACCGTGCGCGCCATTGTCGAGGCCGGATTCGGGATCAGCGGTGTGGCCGCCTTTCGCGGGCAATATGAACTGGCGGCCCATGCGCGGGCCGCCGAAGCGATCTGGAGCGCCGTGGACGCGCTGGCGGTGCCGACTTCGCCGACGATCTATCGGGTGGCCGAAATGCTGGCCAGCCCGGTCGCGCTCAACAGCCATTTCGGCACTTACACCAATTTCGTCAACCTGCTCGACATGGCGGCAATCGCCGTGCCGGCGGGATACCGCCACAACGGCACCGGCTTCGGCATCAGCTTCTTCGCGCCTGCGGGCACGGACCGGGCCTTGCTGGCGATGGCGCAACACTGGGGCACCCCCTGCCCCGCCCCCGCATTGGATATGGAGGAACGAATGGAAACGATCAGGCTGGCCGTGGTCGGCGCGCATTTGCGGGACATGCCGCTGCACTGGCAATTGACCTCGCGCGAGGCGCGCTTCGTAGAGGCGACCGAAACCGCGCCAACGTACCGGCTCTATGCCATGGCCAACACCGTCCCGCCCAAACCGGCACTGGTCCACGATGCCGGCGGCGGGGCGATAAAGGTCGAAATCTACGAGCTGGAAGTCGCCGCATTTGGCAGCTTCGTCGCCGAAGTTCCGCCGCCGCTGGCGATCGGTACGGTGACACTGGCCGACGGCACTCAGGTCAAGGGCTTCGTGGCCGAACCGCGCGCGATTGACGGGGCCGAGGACATCACAGAGCTGGGCGGCTGGCGGGCTTACTGCAGCCGCTGACTGGTTGCGCGCAGGGCAGCGGACAGATCCAGCTCAAAAATGGTCGGCCTATTGGACAAATCGGGCCGAGAGGTTATGGACCGGTCGCAACAATAACGGGAGAGACACTGGTGGGTGAGGCTGGTTCGAGCAATCGCGGGGACGTTCGCAATTTTACCGAATATGGCGGCTGCCTGACCGGTTCGGCCCATTATACCCGGCTGCTGGTACCCTATCGCCAGTTCGAGATCGCGGCGCGGCGCGTCCCCGACCGGCTGGCAATCCAGACGCCCGACCACAGCGAGCTGACCTATCGCGAACTCGAAGAGCTGATTCGCCGCCTCGCCAGCGGGATGCGCAACCTTGGCGTCCAGCCCGGCGAGGCGGTATCCGCCTGCATCGGCAACCACTGGATGCAGATGCCCTGGTTTCTCGCGCTTATGCGGATCGGCGCGATCTTCCACGCCACCAGCCGCTATCTCACCGCCAACGAAACCGCCTACCAGCTGGGCCAGACCCGCCCGCGCCTGGTCATTGGCGATGGCGGTGTCAGCTTCGAGGAAGTCCTCGCTGCCGCCAGCGACGATCCGGTCGTTCCCTTCGCCGACGAATGGGCACCCTCGCACATCCGGTTCTCTTCCGGCACCACTGGCAATCCCAAGATGATGCTGGCCACCCAGCGCGCCGGGGCAATCCATGCCGCCGCCGTCCAGTCGGTCCTGCAGCTGACCGAGAATGACCGGCATCTGGTGGTCGGCCCGCTGTCGCACGCCGCGTTACATTATGCGCTTCCCCAGCTCAACGCCGGTGGCACGGTCTACATGCGCGAAGCGTTCGACAAGGAAGCGCTGTGGCAGGACTGCGAAGAGCACGGCATCACCAACACCATGGTGGTGCCGACGATGATTGCCACCGCGCTGGACCGGCCGGGCGATGCGCCCCAGCTGCGCAAGGTCGTCTCGCTGGGCGCATCGCTGGTGCCGGCGCTGAAGGAGCGGCTGCTGGCGCGCTTCCCGCAACTTGGCCTCTATGAAATGTACGGCGCGTCGGAATATGGCTCGGTCAGCTGGCTGCTGCCGGAAGACCAGTTGCGCAAGCCGGCCAGCGTCGGCAAGCCGAATGTCGGGCAGGAAGTGCTGATCGCCGATGATGATGGCAACGAAGTGCCGGTCGGCACGATCGGTTCGGTCTATGTGCGCGGCCCGATGCTGGTCTGTGCCTATGTCGGCGAGGTCAAGCCTTCACCCCCGCCGCAGAAGCTGGCCGAACAGGGCTGGATCGGCTGCGGCGATCTCGGCTTCATCGACGATGAAGGATACCTGACAATCGCCGACCGCCGGGTCGATCTGATCCTGTCGGGCGGCCTCAACGTCTATCCCGCCGAGATCGAGGCAGTGCTGACCCGGCTTGAAGGGATTTCCCAGATCGCAGTGGTCGGCCTGCCGGACGAGCGGTGGGGCCATATCGTTTCCGCCTATTACGTCGGCACGGCGACAGAGGACGACATCACGGGAATCTGCCGCGAGATGCTGGCGTCCTACAAGCTGCCGCGCAAGATCTTCCGGGTCGATGCCCTGCCGCAGACCTCCAGCGGCAAGATCTCGCGCAAGCTGGTGCGCGATGCTGTTGCGGAAGGCAGGCTGCCTTCCTGAGCCTTCCGACTAAGGAACCTGCGCGAACCAAATCACATGTTTCGCGCCCTTGCCGTTGGCGCGCGCCCGGACCGTCACTTCCTCGACAGCGAAGCCGCCTTTGCGCAGCCTCGCGGCAAAAGCGGGGTCCTGCGCCGCCGACCAGATCGCCAACACTCCGCCCGGTCTGAGCGCGGCCCTGGCCGCCTTCAGCCCGCGCGCGGAATAAAGCTGGTCATTGGCATTGCGGGTCAGCCCGTCCGGCCCGTTGTCGACATCGAGCAGGATCGCGTCGAAAGCGGTCGGCTTGGCCCGAATCACTTCAGCCACATCGGCCAGCACCAGCTCGACCCGCGGATCATCAAGACAGCCCGCCGCCAGTTCCGCCATCGGCCCGCGCGCCCAGGCGATGATTTCCGGCACCAGTTCCACCACAATCACTTCCGCCTCACGGTCGAGATCGGCCAGCGCGGCGCGCAGGGTGAAGCCCATGCCATAACCACCGATCAGCAGGCGCGGACGATTTGTTTGCGCCAGCCGCGCGCAGGTCATGGTCGCCAGCGCGACTTCCGACCCGCTCTTGCGGCTGCTCATCAGTTCGTTACGGTCGAGCACGATCATGAAATCGCGGTCATGGCGATAGAGCCGCAGCTCCTCGCCTCCCGGGACCTGCGCCGTGGCGATCAGTTCGCGGGCAATCAACTCACGTGCTCCGGCACTGGATTTCCCGCCTAGGACTTCCGGCTCTTGCGGGCGGCATAGCGGGCATCGCGCGCAGCCTTGCGCTCTGCTTCGGTCAACACGGGAGGGAGGGCGGCAATCGCGGCGGCCTCGTCCGCGCGCAGCTGCTCCAGCCTGGCAAGCTTGGCGGCCTCCTTGGCCAGACGATCGGCAGCGCGCTTCTGGATAGCCGCTTCTTCCTTGGCCCGCCGGTTTGCGAGCTTCAGCGCAAGGGCTGCCTCATCGACCGGCGGCTTGTTGCGCAGGGTCTCGAGCGCCTTGCCTTTGGCGCGATTGGCCGCAGCCTGCCGCTCCTGAAATCCGGGTTCCTTGTATCCTTGCATCGTGCGTTCTCAGTCCTGTTTTCGCTGTTGTCGGGAACTGCGCGAACGCGAACGGACACGGGGAAGCGGTTCCGTGACTTCAGTCCCGTGCGGTCATCTCGCCTTCGCCGCTGCGTTACCGCTTGGCGCTACGCCCACACTTAAATTTTTTACGTATCTAATCAGATATATATGTGGTGAGCCCTGCTGGGCTCGAACCAGCGACCTACTGATTAAAAGTCAGTTGCTCTACCGACTGAGCTAAGGGCCCGACCACGGCCGCTCACCTAGGGCGGGGATGGGGGCGGGTCAAGCGGGCGTGGAGGTGTTGGAGCGTCAAACCGCTGATCGGGTCGCGCCAGTGGGGGGCAATGGCCAGTCCCGGTGTCAGCACGAAGTCGCGCTGGCGGAAGGCCGGGTGGGGAATCACCAGCATGTCATCGCCATAGGCACCCCCGCTCCACAGCACGATGTCGAGGTCCAGAACCCGCGCACCCCAGCGCTGGCCGCGCCGCTGGCCAAAGTGCGTCTCGATCCGCTTCAGCATCGCCAGCAGCGCCTGAGGCTCCAGCGCGCAATCGATGAGAATAGCACCGTTGGCGTAGCGCCGCCGCGATGGGCCGACCGGGCGGCTGGCGATAAGCGGAGCCACTGCCACGATCTCCAGCCCTTCGCCGCGCAGTATGCCCACCGCTGCCGCCAGCACGCCGCGCGGATCGCCGTGGCGATGGTGCCGGATGTTGGAACCCAGCGCGATGAGATAGCGATCGTTCAGATATCCTCGCAGATGCGGGCATAGAGCTGCGGCCGGCGATCGCGGAAGAAGCCCATCCCGGCGCGGTGTTTCGCCGCGCGGGCGAGGTCGAGCGTGGCGAGCAGCAGGCCTCTGTCCTTCGCGCCAAATTCTGCCACCAGATCGCCCCACTCGTCGCTGATGAAGCTGTGGCCGTAAAAATGCTGGCCTTCCTCGCTACCGATGCGATTGGCCGCCACCACCGGCATGCAGTTCGACACCGCATGACCCTGCATCGCCCGGCGCCACATCCGGCTGGTATCGAGCCCGGCATCATAAGGTTCCGAACCGATCGCGGTGGGATAGAGCAGCAATTCCGCCCCTAGCAGCGCCATCACCCGCGCGCATTCGGGATACCACTGGTCCCAGCAGATGCCGACGCCGACCTTCGCTCCGAACACATCCCACACCTTGAAACCATCATTGCCGGGGCGGAAGTAGAATTTTTCCTCATAGCCCGGCCCGTCGGG
The DNA here is from genome assembly GCA_947479055.1 of Erythrobacteraceae bacterium. Lineage (GTDB taxonomy): Bacteria > Pseudomonadota > Alphaproteobacteria > Sphingomonadales > Sphingomonadaceae > CANJYE01. The sequence goes on along the minus strand of CANJYE010000003.1, from coordinate 30,651 downwards.
GATATGGCTCTTGCGGTAAGTGCCCATGATCGCACCATCCGGGCCGATCATCGCCATGGTGTTGTAATAATGATGCCCGTCCCGCTCGAAAAAGCTGGTCGGAATGGCCACGGCCAGCCCCCTGGCCAGTGCCTGCATGGCGATGACCGAGGGATGTTCCGCCACCGGCCTCGCCAGCGCGAACAGCGCCTCGTCTTCCTCGCGGCAGAAATAGGGGCCTGAAAACAGCTCCGGCGGCAGGATCAGCTGCGCGCCTGCCCGCGCGGCCTCTTCCACGTAAGCGGATACGGCGGCGATATTGGTCTGCTCGTCAGCGGAACCGAGCGCGAGTTGCAGGGCGGCGACGGTGAGCGTGGTCATGCCTCCCCCGTATCAGGGCCGCTTGCGGAAGAGCAAGGTCATCCGGTCGCTTTCGCCTATCGCAGTGTAGCGATCGCGATCCTTGTCGCCTTCCCGGTAGTTGGGCGGCAGGGTCCACACGCCCTGCGGATAATCGGCGCTGTCCTTCGGATTGGCGTTGATCTCGCTCTTCGCCACCAGTTCGAACCCGCGCGCCTCGACCAGCGCGATCACGCCCGCTTCGGTCAGATAGCCCTTGTTGCCATCGAGATAGGCCACAGCGGCATCCGCCTTCGCGCGGTGCTGTTCCACGCCCAGCAGCCCGTCGGGCTTGAGCAGGCGGTGGATCGTTGCCAGTTCCTTGTCGAGGAAGCCCATCCGCAGGAGATTGTGCATCTCGCGGAACACCAGTACCCGATCGACCGTGCCATCCAGCGCGGGCGGCAAGCCATCGGAATTATAAGCGGCGATGGCGGTGGCAGGAAGGCCGGTCCACCCCGCGGCCTTGGCCGGGAAGCTGGCTGCAAGGTTGCCGAGATAGTTGCGCGCCTGTTCAGAGGCACCGGTGACATCCGGATTGAGGCCGATGTAATGCCCGCCCTCCCCCAGGTAGGGCGCAAGAATTCGCGTATACCAGCCGCTCGATGGCATGTAGTCGACCACCGTCTGGCCCGGCTTGACTCGGAAGAACGACAGCGTCTGGGCCGGATGGCGATATTGGTCGCGGGCACGATCGCCATCGCGACGCTGGTGATCAAGCGCCAGTTCCAACGCCACCTCGCAAGCTTCGCAGATCGTGGTGTCGTCCGGATCGGCCGCGGCGACCGATGCGATCGGGCTGGAAAGGAGGCCCAGCGAGAGAACAAACATCATGAACCGGCGCATCGTGTTTCTCCCGTCGGGGCAATTACCGTAATGTAAGCCGCGACAGGGCGATGACAAGCAGGCTGCTCGCCCCTATCTTGGCGGCAACGGCAATAGACAGCGGTGGATGAACGGGATGGAAACGGCAATCATTGCAGGCGGGTGCTTCTGGTGCACCGAGGCCGTGTTCAATGACGTGATCGGCGTGAGCGCGGTGGAAAGCGGCTATATCGGCGGCACCACCCCCGACCCGACCTATGAACAGATCTGTTCCGGCGGCACCGGCCATGCCGAGGCGATCCTGGTGAAATTCGATCCCGCCGCGCTGTCCTATGGCGATCTGCTGGACATCCACATGGCGACGCACGACCCGACCCAGCTGAACCGGCAGGGCAACGATGTCGGCACGCAATATCGTTCCGCCATTTTCCCGCTGGACGATGCCCAGCGGGCCGAAGCCGAAGCGGCCATTGCGCGGGCCGACAAGGAGCATGGCGCCCATACAGGCAAACGCGTGGTCACCACCATCGAAGGCCCGGCGCAGTGGTATCCGGCCGAACCCTATCACCAGGAATACTGGGCACGGGTCGGCACAAGGAACCCCTATTGCATGGCAGTGATCCCGCCCAAGCTGATGAAGCTGCGCAAGAGCTTCGCCAAGCAGGTGAAGGCCTAGGCGGCCCTGAACCGGGCGACGAAGAAACCGTCCAATCCACCGCTTTCCGCCAGTTGGCCCGGTTCGGTCCGCAGCCAGCCTTCCGGCGTGGGCGCGATGCCTGCGGGCAATTCCTCCGCACGGATCGGATCGATGGAGAGGAGGCATGCCCGCGCCTGCACTTCCCCTTCCGCTTCCTCCAGAGAGCAGACTGCGTAGACGAGGCGACCGCCCGGCTTGAGCCAGCCGACGGCGCGCGTCAGCAGCGCCTCCTGCAATTCCGCCATCTCGGCGATATGGCGCTGGCCGATCCGGTGGAGCACATCGGGATGGCGGCGGCAGGTGCCTGTGGCGGTGCAGGGCGCATCGAGCAGGATCGCATCGAACGGCGCGGTCGGGTGCCATTCCAGCGCATCGGCCTCGATCACTGCGGCGGAAAGGCCGGTCCGCGCCAGATTCGCGCGCACGCGTTCCAGCCGCCTGGGATGCGAATCGAGGGACGTGACCTGCCAGCCCGCCGCGGCGAGCTGGAGCGTCTTGCCGCCGGGCGCGGAGCACAGGTCCAGTGCGCGCCTTCCCTCACCCTCTCCCAGCAATCGCGCGGGAATGCTGGCGGCCAGATCCTGCACCCACCATGCGCCTTCCTCGAAGCCCGCCAGATTTTCCACCGCCGTTCCGCGCGGCAAGCGAACATGGCCGGGCATCAGCGAGATGCCGCCCAGCTTTTCCGCCCATTCGGCAGTCTTCGCAGCGTCGCGCAGCACCAGATCGAGCGGCGGAGGCACGACGATGGCGGCGGCGATGTCTTGCGCCCGATCACCCAGCCGCATCATCACCGCATCGGGCAGGGTCGGCGCGGCAGGCAGCGCCACCGCACCCTTCACCAGTGTCGAGAACACACCATGGGCCAGCCGCCTCGGCCCGCCTTCCAGCAGGGGCAGGCCAGTGGCGATCACCGCGTGCGGAGGAGTTTCCAGCCGCAGCCATTGCGCCAACATCAGGCGCAGCACCGCGCGCGGCTTGGCATCGTCGGCCAGGCGGTTGCGGGTGACACTGTCGATCAGTTCGTCAATATCGACCAGCCAGCGCAACACCTCGGAAGCGATGGCGCGGGCCAGCGCGCGATCGGCAAAGACCCGAAGGTGCTGCATCGCCCCGCCAGCCGCCTGATCGAGCGTCTCGCCCCGGCGCAGCACCGCATCACACATCTTCAGCGCCGCACGACGGGCGGGAAGGCCGGCAATATCGTTCATCGGGCAGTTCTCATGCCGGTGCCCCTATCCTGCCTTGCCTTCGCGCGCCAGCCACCCCATCATGCACTCATGACCCAGCGCGCCACCCAACGCCCGAACAACTTCGCCAAGCCCGCCCATTGGGACAACACCCCCGCTCCCGCGCCGCAGGCAGCGCCGGAAGCGCAAGACCCGGACGGCCTCAGCCCCACCCGCTATGGCGACTGGGTGAAGGACGGGATCGCGGTGGATTTCTAGGCGTGGGCTGACGCTACCGGTCGCACTGGCTCCAGTCGCCGCCTTTGCATGCCGCGACCCTGCGCCGCCAGTCAGCCATAGCCGCGCGATATTTCGCCTGCGCCCGGGCATTGGTTTCGTCGCGCGCTTTCAGCCTCGAGCGGTCACGCGCGGCGGTGGAACGGGCCTGGGCCTTGTTGAGTTCGATCACCCGCTGGCGATCGGCCAGCTTTTCCTTCCGCAGCGGATCGTCCGGGGCAGGATCGGGAGCGCGGGAAATGCGATAGCTGTCACTGGCCCGCGCGGGCGAAACAATCGCGCAGACCATCGCAACGGCGATCAACACAAGCCTCATCATGATCTCCCGCACCTACCCGTGAACTGGCCAGACGGATTGCAGGGCTTTCCTGAACAGACCATGAGGGCACGGCCATGAAGACAAGGTTGAGCATCTGCCGCAGGAAGGCGCGCTATGCCAGCGAACAGGAGGCGCTGCTCGCTGCCGGCCGCGCGGGCATCGAACTGAGGCCCTATCGCTGCGATCGCTGCCACCAGTTCCATTTGACCAGCCGCACCAAGGGCAAGCGCATTCCACGACCCCAAAGCTGAGCGACTACAACCACCCCGCCAGTTCGCGCCGCACCAGCGCTTCCAGCATGGCCATCCCCGGCTCTCGCGCATTGAGGCAGGCCAGCGCAGCGAAATGTTCGCCCCCGGCGGTGAGGAACTGCTCCTTGCCGCGGATCGCCAGTTCCTCCAGCGTTTCAAGGCAATCAGCGGAAAATCCCGGCGCAACTATGGCGAGCCGCGTGGTGCCTTGCCCGGCTTCCTGCACAATGACCGCGTCAGTCGCCGGTTCCAGCCATTTCGCCCGGCCGAAGCGCGACTGGAACGTCGTCTCGATCCGCAGGCCCGGCCTTCCCAGCGCCTCTTCCAGCAATCGCGCGGTCTTGCGGCACTGGCAATGATAGGGATCGCCCAGATGCAGGGTCCGTTCGGGCATGCCGTGGAAGCTCAGCAGCAGCACTTCCGGCACGAAATCGAGCGCATCGACCTGCGCGCCGATGTCTGCCGACAGCGCAGTGATATGGGCCGGATCGTCATGATAGGGTGGCAGCGTGCGCAGGGCCGGTTGCCAGCGCATCGCCTTCAGCGCGTCACCCGCCGCATCGACCACCGTCGCGGTCGTCGCGGCACTGTATTGGGGATAGAGCGGAGCGAGCAGGATACGATCGCAGCCCGCATCCTTCAGCGCCTGCAACTGCGCGGCGATGGCAGGCTGGCCATAACGCATGGCATAAGCCACCCGCACGCCATCCCCCATCCGCACTTGCAGGCCTTCGGCCTGCTGCGCCGTGATCGCGGCGAGCGGGGAGCCCTTGTCGGTCCAGACCTGGGCATAGGCATGGGCCGATTTCTTCGGGCGGACATTGAGGATGATCCCGCGCAGGATCACCTGCCAGATGATCGGCGGTGTCTCCACCACCCGCCGGTCCGAAAGGAACTCGGCAAGGTAACGCCTGACCGCCTTCGGGGTGGGCGCATCGGGCGTGCCGAGATTGACCAGCAGCACGCCGATGCTGCCGGTGCGGACGGAAGGATGATCGGATGGCCTGGTCATATCATGCCCGATAGCAGCGGCAGGCGGCGGAAGCGAAGCCCGGTTGCGGAAAACAGCGCATTGGCCACGGCCGGGGCCACCACCGCCACGCCCAGCTCGCCCGGATCGATTGGCTGCGCATCGCTCCTGATGAATTCCACCCCGATTTCGGGAACGTCCGCCAGCGCCGGCAGGCCCAGTTCGCCATAGCGCGCCGGGGATGGCACGCCGCGCGCATAATCCGCGCTGCAACCCAGCGCGAGGCCGAGGCCGAACAGCAGCCCGCCCTCAATCTGCTGGCGGGCAATGTCGAGATTGACGATCCGTCCTATATCCACCGCCACGTCGATCTTGCTGACCCGCACGCCGCTTTCGGTCCGGTTGGCGGTGGCGATGGCGGCGATCCGCCCTTCGCCGATGCGGTGGCAGGCCAGGCCTTGCCCGCTCTGCTCGACCCCGCCACCCCAATCGGCCAGCCGCGCGGCATGTTGCAGGCACTGGGCCAGGCGCAAGTCACCGCCCAGCATCTGCATCCGGTAGGACAGCGGTTCGCGCCGGTGGCGGGTAGCCAGCTCGTCGATGAAGCTTTCGGTGAAGAAGGCGGTATAGCCATGGGCATTGCCGCGCATCCGCGCCGTTGGCAGGCGCAGGGTGACCGGGACATGCTCCAGCACGACATTGCCAATGGCATAGGGCGGAAAGCCGCCGGCCAGCGCCATGGCGTCACCCTCGCCCTCGACCGCGTCGATCGCGCTCCAGCTGGTCCGGTTGCCGAACAATCGCTCGCCGAACTCGCGCGCGGTCGGCGGACAGGCGATGCGGCTGCGCCAGGCGGTGATGGTTCCGTCGGGCAGCGCCCGCGCGGTCAGCAGCGCCGCCACCGGGGTTCGCGGCCTGCCAGCGAGATGTTCCTGCCAGCGCGACCAGATGAGCTGGACGGGTCGGCCGATCTCCCGCGCGATCAGTGCGACCTCGATCGCATGGTCATGTTCCAGCCTGCGGTCGAAGCTGCCCCCGGCAGCCATCGGGTAAAGGATCACCTCCCGCTCGGACAGGTCGAGTGCCTCGGCCACTGCGCGGCGGGCCTGCTCGGGCGCTTGGGCGGCGAGCCACAGCTCGAGCTTGCCGTCCCTCAGCCGGGCGGTGGCACTGGCCGTCTCCAGCGTGGCGTGAAGCGCCGGGGCAACATCGTAGCGCGCTGCCATGGTCGGCTTGGGCATGGCACCATCGACATCGCCGGTTTCGGCAATCCGTTCCGCATCGGCGTGGCGCAGCGCCGTATCCAGCGCCTGCTCGATCGCGATGCTCGAAACCGGACGCTCCACCCGGAAGCGCGGTGCCATGCGGGCCAGCGCCTGTTCGGCGATCCACCAGCTTTCACCAACCGCCGCCAGCCAGCGCTTACCCTTGACCACCCCGACCAGCCCGCGCAGGCCCTTCGCGGCGGAAGCATCGAAGCGGGTCAGTTCGGCCTCGTCCAGAGGGCCGTGACGAATCGCGGCAAAGACCATGCCAGGCAGACGGACATCGCCCGCAAACAGATAGCTGCCATCAACCTTGGCCGGCAGGTCGAGTCGGGGATAGGCGATTTCGGCTTCGCTGCCCATGTCGCTGGGCAGCTCGGCGGCGGTTTCGGTGCGCAGTGGCGGGGGATCGGGTGGGCTCTGTTCCGCCGCCGCCCGCGCCAGTTCGGCAAAGCTCAGCCGCTTTTTCTCATGCAGGATGAAGCCGTTGGCAGCCTCGCATTCCTCCCAGGCAACATCCCAGCGATCAGCCGCGGCCATCGCCAGCATCGCCCGCGCGCTGGCAGCGGCTTCGCGGCAGGGCAGCTCGAACGCGGCCAGCGATGTGCCATCGGCGGTAGCGATAAAGCGCTGGGCCTCGGCGAAACGGCGCACCAGCACATCGTCAGCCTCGTCGGCAAGGCCGGAGGCCAGTGGCATCCACAAGGGAGCCCACTCGGCCGCCAGCGGGAGATTGGCATAGGCCCCGCTGACCGGGGCTGGTTCAACCGCGATCTGGCGCCAGTCCGCGCCCAGTTCGAACGCCACCACCTGCGGCAGGATCGTGGTCACGCCCTGGCCCATCTCAAGCTGCGGGACTGCCACCGTCACCACCCCGTCGCTGGCGATCTTGATCCAGGCGTCGAACGCCACCTCGTCGCGGCCTGGCTCAAGCGGAGGACTGGAGTGGTGGCGGCCCAGGGCAAAGGCAACCAGCAGCCCACCGCCCGCCGCCGCGCCGATCAACAGGCCGCGACGGGTCACCGTGAAGCTCACCGCGCTGCTCCGTCCAGCCAGTCGGCCAGCCGCGCAGCAATCGCCCGGAAGGCATCGCCCCCGGCACCCGCGCTGGCGGCGGGCGGAGTGCCCGCATCGCTTGCCTCGCGGATCGCCATCGCCAGCGGCACGCGGCCGAGGAATGGCACGCCCATTGCACCCGCCGTGCTTTCCGCCCCGCCATGGCCGAACGGATCGCTCGCTTTGCCGCAATGCGGACAGAGGTAGCCTGCCATGTTTTCGACCACACCGATGATCGGCACCCCGGCATGTTCGAACAGTTGCGCCGCGCGGGTCGCGTCGATCAGGGCAAGGTCCTGCGGGGTGGAGATGATCACCACTCCGGCCGGGCGAAAGCGCTGGATCATGGTCAGCTGGATATCGCCGGTGCCGGGCGGCAGATCCACCAGCAGCAGGTCAACATCGCCCCAATCCGCCTCGATCAGCTGGCCCAGCGCGCTGGACACCATTGGTCCACGCCAGGCGATCGCCTTGCCCGGCTCGATCAGGTGGCCAATCGACAGGACCGGCACGCCCGAGGGGCTCGGCACCGGATACAGCGCCTTTTCGCGCGCCTTGGGGCGCTGCCCTTCATTGGCCAGCAGCTTCGGCTGGGACGGGCCGTAGATATCTGCATCGACCACGCCGACCTTGCGGCCCATGGCATGCAGCGCGACCGCGAGATTGGCGGTGAGCGTGGACTTGCCAACCCCGCCCTTGCCCGAGGCAATCGCCACGATCCGGCGCTGGACCCGGTCAGCCGTCATCGCCACGCGCACTTCATCCACGCCTTGCCCACCAGCCAGCGAAGCCCTGGCCGCGGCCTCCAGTGCCTCGCGCGCCGGCTGGTCCAGCCCGCTCGCATCGAGGATCACGGTGGCCACGCCGTCGGTATGGCGCAGCGATTGGAGCCTTGCCGCAACCGGTCCGGGAAGGCGTGCTTTCAGGGCTTCGTCACTCATCGCTACCGTCCCTAGCGAAATTCACGCGGCAAGCACTGTTTTTGTCGCGCTTGATCCCTATAAAAGACGCCATGGAACGTATCGGCGGGATTTTCGGACGGATAGTGCTGGCTATGGCCGGCGGGCGCAGCCCCTGGGGTGGAAAGCCGGGCGGAGGCCCGGACGATAGCGGCCCGGACGATGGCGAGACGCCGGACGGCGAGAGCCCAACGGGCGGCAAGAAGCCCTCCGGTCCCCGCAACCCCTGGATTCCCGGCGGATCGGACGAAGGCGCGCCCGATGAACCGCGCCGCTCGGCCCGGATCGACGACATCTTCCGGACCCGCGGCCCGGAAGGCCCGCGCCGCCAGTCTGGTGGCCCCGGCGGCCCACCGTTCCGCTTTCCGCCAAGGCCCGACGGCAAGAGCTACCTTCCCTTGGTGTTCGGCGCGGTGGCACTGATCTGGCTGGGTGTGACCACGGTCCATCAGGTCGAACCGAAGGAGGAAGGCACTGTCACTACCTTCGGTCGCTATAGCCACACAATCACTCCAGGCATCTCGCTGACACTGCCCTGGCCAATCCAGAACGTGGAAATCACCGACGTCACCTCGATCCGCCGCGAAACCATCCCCGAGGGCGAGGCGGAAAAGCTGATGTTGACCAGCGATCAGAACCTGGTTGATCTTTCCTATCTCATCCGATGGAATATCAAGGACCTGACGCTCTACAAGTTCCAGCTGGCCGAACCGGATGAGACGATCCGCCAGGTCGGCGAGGCGGCGATGCGCGCCTCGGTGGCGGAAGAGAAGCTCAACCGGGTGATGTCCGGCGCGGGCCGGGCCGATATCGAACTCCGCGTGCGCAGCCGCATGCAGGCAATCCTTGACGCCTATCGCTCCGGCGTGGCGGTGCAGGGCATCGACATCAAGAAAACCGACCCGCCGGCGCGCGTGGTCGAGGCGTTCAAGGGCGTATCGGCAGCGCAGCAGGATGCCGAGAGCGCGGTCAACCGTGCACAGGCGTGGGCACAGCAGAAGATCGCCCGCGCCCAGGGTGACGCGGCGGCCTTCGACAAGGTCTATGCCCAATACAAGCTGGCGCCGGAGGTGACCCGTCGGAGGATGTATTACGAGACCATGGAAAGGGTATTGCGGAACACCGACAAGACAATCATCGAGGCACCAGGCGTAACGCCCTACCTGCCCCTGCCCGAAGTGGCGCGAAGCAAGGCAAGGCAGGAAGGCCAATGATGGAAAATCTCTGGGAAACCTACAAGCTCCCGATTCTGGCCGTCTTCGGCCTGGTTGCCCTGCTGTTCGCCAGCGTGGTGGTGGTGCCGGAAACGCAGCAGGCGGTGATCATCCGCACTGGCGAGCCGGTCCGCGTGGTCAACCGCTTCCGGCCCAATGTCCCGTTTGGCGAAACCGGCGCGGGGCTGGTCATGCGCATCCCCTTCCTGGAAACCGTCCAGCGGATCGACAAGCGCGTGCTGTCGGTGGACATGGAGCGCCAGCAAGTCCTGTCGAGCGACCAGCAGCGGCTGGAGGTGGACGCCTTTGCCCGCTTCCGGATCATCGATCCGGTGAAGATGGTCCAGACTGCCGGCACCGAACAGCGCGTGGCCGAGCAGCTCCAGCCGATCCTCAACTCCGTGCTGCGGCAAGAACTGGGGCGCCGCTCCTTTGCCCTGCTGGTCACGGCCGAGCGGGGTTCGGCGATGATCCATATCCGCAACGGGCTGGATCGCGAAGCGCGGCAATATGGCGCGCAGGTGATCGATGTGCGGATCAAGCGGGCCGACCTGCCCGATGGCACGCCGCTCGATTCCGCCTTCACCCGGATGCAGACCGCGCGCGAACAGGAAGCGACCACGATCCGCTCGCAGGGCCAGAAGAACGCCCAGATCATCCAGGCCCAGGCCGAAGCCCAGGCGGCTCAGATCTATGCCGAAAGCTACGGCAAGGACCCCGAATTCTATGATTTCTACCGGGCCATGCAGAGCTATGACGCCACCTTCGCGGAAGGCGGCGCGCAAAGCACGATCATCCTTTCACCCGACAATGACTATCTACGACAGTTCAGGGGCAAACATTAGGGTCCGGCGTTCGGGCCCATTCAATTTCCGTTCAGGCCGAGTGGCCTGAAATTGCGATCGCATCCCGGCCCGGTTCCCACCGTTGCCGTGCGAACAGAGAGGACATGAACCACGTGCGTTACGTTTACGGACTGACAAGCGCCCTGCTGGTTGGCGGAGCCGCCATCACCCTGATGACCGGCTACCCGGCCGGCGCCCAGGTGGCGCAGAACGATGCCAAGGAAATGCAGACGGTTGTCCCGCGCGGCGGGGCACCGGCGAGCTTTGCCGACCTGACCGAACAATTGCAGCCAGCGGTGGTCAACATCTCCACTCGCCAGCGCCTGCGCATCCCCAACAACCCGCTGGCCCAGCTGTTCGGCCAGCAAGGCCCGATTACCCGCGAGGCGCAGTCGCTCGGGTCCGGCTTCATCATCTCGCCCGACGGCTATGTAGTGACCAACAACCATGTGATCACCGCCGATGGCCAGGGCGAAGTCGAATCGATCACCATCACCACACCCGACGGCACCGAATATCCGGCCACATTGGTCGGCAAGGATACCGCATCCGATCTTGCCGTGCTGAAGATTCAGCGCGCCAAGCCGTTCCCCTTCGTCAAATTCGGGGATTCGCGCCATGCCCGCGTCGGTGACTGGATCATCGCCATCGGCAACCCGTTCGGCCTGGGCGGCACAGTAACCTCGGGTATCGTCTCGGCGGTCTATCGCAACACCGGCTCGGGCGGTGCCTATGACCGCTACATCCAGACCGACGCCAGCATCAACCGCGGCAATTCGGGCGGTCCGATGTTCGACATGAAGGGGAATGTGATCGGCGTGAACAACGCGATCATCTCGCCCACCGGCGGCAGCGTCGGCATCGGTTTTGCCATCCCGGCGGAAATCGCCGCGCCGATCGTCGAAAAGCTGGTCAAGGGCCAGTCGATCGAGCGCGGCTACCTCGGCATCCGCATCCAGCCGCTCGACGACGATCTCAGTGCCTCGCTTGGCATTGCCGACAACAAGGGCGAATTCGTCCAGGCCGTCGAACCAGGCGGCGCGGCCGACAAGGCCGGGCTCAAGGCTGGCGACGTGATCCTGCAGGTCGATGGCAAGGACGTGTCTCCCGACCAGACGCTGTCGTTCATCGTCGCCAATATCGCGCCCGGCAAGAGCATCCCGATCGCTCTGGTCCGCGAAGGCAAGCGTCTTTCCGTGACCGCCACCGTCGGCCGTCGGCCGAGCGAAGAGGAACTCGCACAATCACAGATGTTCGATCCTGATGCCCAGGACGGGCAGGACGGAAGCGACAATCCGCAAAGCCAGGGCGGCAACGGCGTAATCGAGAAGTCGCTCGGACTCCAGGTGATCCCGCTGACCCCCGGCATCGCCAGCCAGCTCGGCGCGCCCGACAATACCAAGGGTCTGGTCGTATCTGCAGTCGATCCCAATTCGGACGCCGGCGCCAAAGGCCTTCAGCGCGGCGACATCCTGCTGAGTGCCAATTATCGCGCCGTGACCAAGGCACCGGAACTGGAAGGCATCGTCAAGGAAGCGCAGAAGGCGGAGCGGGCTGCAGTGCTGTTGCAAATCCAGCGGCGCGGACGCCCGGCTACCTATATCCCCGTTCGCCTGCGCGACTGACGCAAGCCGCAAGAAGCCGCCGGGTGCTCGTCACGAGCATCCGGCGGTCTCGCACCATCAATCGGGAACTTGTGGCTCCACCGGCACCGTCGGGATGGGTCTGCCTGCTGGCCGGTTGCCGCTGCGGACATTGACCTCCCCGCCGCTCCCACCAGCCGCGCCGCCTGTAGCCCGACGCAGGAATTCGTCGCTGCTGGCCTGCCCGCCCGAAGGATCCTCGCTTGCAGGCGGAAAAGGCGCCTCGCGCGGGATGACCGAGTGGCTGGGATCGACCAGATTGCCCTGTTCGTCGGAGTAGAAATAATTGTCGGGATTGCCGAACAGATGCTCGTCATCCGGTTCAAGCTGCCATTCGGGCAGCTTGAGCTCAGTATCAAATTTCTCGATCGGTCGCTTCGCCACGGCATGGCTCATATAGGCGGCAAAGGCGCGGGCAGGGGCGGAACCGCCCTGCAGTCCGGCCACCGGACGGGCATCGTCGCGGCCCATCCACACGCCCGTAGTGATGCCGCTGGAAAAGCCGACGAACCAGCCGTCCTTGTTGCTGCTGGTTGTGCCGGTCTTGCCCGCCACCGGTCGCCCGATCTGGGCGGCACGGCCGGTACCGACATTGACCGCCGTCTGCAGCAGGTCGGTGATCCCGGCCGCAACATATTCCGGCACCAGCTTCTGCACGCGCTTGGCTTCGTGACGATAAAGCACTTCGCCCTTGGCGGTCTCGACTCGCGCAATGCCATAGGGCTCCACCGCCGTGCCGTGCGCCGCCACTGCGGCGAAGGCGCGAACCATGTCGATTACCCGCACATCCGACGTTCCCAGCACCATCGAGGGCATGGTGTTGATCGGTGTCGTGATGCCGAAGCGCCGGGCCATCGAGGCAACCGTGCCGAAACCGACATCGTTGCCGATCTGGGCAGCCACGGTGTTCTTGGAATAGGCAAAGGCGGTGCGCACATCGATCTCGCCGGCATAGGTGCCGCCGGAATTGCGCGGGCTCCAGCCGTTGATCGTCACCGGTTCGTCCTTGACCCTGTCGTCCGGAATATAGCCCGCTTCCAGCGCGGCCAGATAGACGAACAGCTTCCAAGCCGAGCCCGGCTGGCGCAGCGCATTGGTGGCGCGGTTGTAATTGCTCGAAACGTAATCGGTACCGCCAACCATCGCCAGGATCGCGCCATCGCGGTCAAGGCTGACCAGCGCGCCCTGCGCGCCCTTGGGGACATTGGCCTGAATTGCGGTCGTAGCGGCCTGCTGCATGTCGGTATCGATCGTGGTCCACACCTCCAGCGGCTCCTGCGTGTCGGGCAGGATCAGGTCGAGCTGGGGCAGTGTCCAGTCCGTGAAGTAGCGGATTGAATTCTGCCCGGTCTCGGGCTTGAGCTTCACTGCAGTGACATCCACCGCATCGGCGGTTTCGGCGGCCAGCACACCGTTTCGCTTCATCGTTGCCAGCACGACATTGGCTCGCTTGACCGCGGCCTTGACGTCAGCGGTGGGGGAATAGCGCGAAGGCGCCTTGACCAGCCCGGCGATGATCGCCGCCTCGGCCACCGACAGCTTGCGGGCGGAATGGCTGAAGAACTTGCGACTGGCGGAATCGATGCCATAGGCGCCGCCGCCGAAATAGACCTTGTTGAGGTAGAGTTCGAGAATCTCCTGCTTGGAGAACTTCCATTCCAGCGCCATCGCCAGCACGGCTTCGCGGGCCTTGCGATCCATCGTCCGGCTGTTGTTGAGGAAGATATTGCGCGCCAGCTGCTGGGTGATGGTGGAAGTCGCCTCGGGCCGGGTCTCGTCCTTGACCGACACGAACACCGCCCGCGCCAGCCCTAGCGGATCGACGCCGAAATGCGAATAGAACCGCCGGTCCTCGACCGAGACCATCGCATCCTTCATCACTTCGGGAATATCCTCGGACGGCAGCCAGTCGCCCGGGCTCGGCCCCAGCGTGACGATCTCCGTCCCGTCGCGGGCGCGCACGACGATGGTTTGCCCGGCCTCGCTGTGCTTCAATTCCTCGTAGCTGGGCAAGGAACGCGCGGCCATGCCAACCATGATGGCCAGCACAATCGCTCCCAGCACGAGCAGCGCAACTCCCCACAGCAGCAGCCTGCGCCACCACGAACGCCGAGGTGGCGGTTTCTGCTTTTCCGTGTTTGCAGGGCGGCGAACGCCCCCTCCCCTAGCCATCTGGCCCGATCAACCTTCCGAAGCGCAGGAACAGCCCCCGCAGCCTTGCGCGGATTGCATAAGCGATTTGTAACCCAAGGTTAACGGGGCGGCTGTGGCTTTGCCCTATTTCTTTGGTGCGAAATCCAGCGAGGAGCTGTTCATGCAATAGCGCAGACCCGTTGGCTGCGGCCCGTCGGGGAAGACATGGCCGAGATGCCCGTCGCATTTGGCGCAGCGCACTTCGGTGCGGACGCGGCCATAGGAGGCATCGAGATGCTCATCGACCGCGCCGTCTTCCAGCGGCTTGTAGAAGCTCGGCCAGCCCGAACCGCTGTCATATTTGGTGTCGGAACTGAACAAGGGCTCCCCGCAGCCGGCGCAGCGGTATTCGCCGGTGGCCTTGTTCTTTTCATATTCCCCGGTGAAGGGCCGCTCGGTCCCGGCCTCGCGCAGGATATGGTATTTTTCCGGGCCCAGTCGCGCCAGCCATTCGGCTTCGGTCAATTCCAGTCTGTCAGCCATCGCCGCTCTCCTTCGTCATGGGAATATGGCCAGTGGCAGGGCCTGGCGCAAGCTACGATCAGGCGTTGACGTCGGCGTAGTGGCTTGGCGGGTGGAGGCCTTCCATCCGATCCGACAGCAGCGGGCGGAAGCTGGGCCTGCTCTTGAACACCGAATACCAACCGCGCGCCGGTTCATGCCCCGACCAGTCGATCCCGCCAAGATAATCGGCGACAGAGATCTGCGCGGCGGCGGTGAGATCGGCCAGGCTCATGGTCGCGCCCGCCAGCCAGGGGCGGTTGTCGATCAGGTAATCGATGTAGTCGAGATGCTCGTCCACCAGCCGCATCGTCTCGCGCAGGACGCGCGAATCGGGCGGAGTGCGCAGCACCAGCCGCTTGCGCATCTTTTCATGCATCAGCGGGCCGGTGACATCGCCGTAGAAATTCTCGTCAAACAGCGCGACCAGCCGGCGGATTTCGGCGCGATTGGCCGCACTGCCATTGATCATCGGGCTTTTTTCGACTGTTTCCTCGAAATATTCGCAGATCGCCCGACTATCAACCAGCACCGTGCCGCGCTGCGCATCGCGCAGCACCGGCGTGCGTCCGGCCGGGTTGAGCGCGAGGAAACCGTCGCGCCCGTCCCACGGATTTTCGCGGACCAGTTCATAGCCGATGCCCTTCTCGCTCATCAGCAGGCGAACCTTGCGGCTGAAGGGACAGAGAGGAAAATGAAAGAGCTGCCACATGGCCGCAGCGTTTGCCCCAAGCGAGGCAGTCCGTCCACACTGCAAATGGGAGAATTCCGGGGAAGATCGACGACCTGCCGACCAAGAACGCAATCAGAAGCCGGAAGCCTCCAGTGAGGCGAGGCATGAAGGCATCCCCGCTTCCAGCTGGCCCGGCGCGGCAAGCGCACTCGCCATGGTCTGAAGCCGCGCTGTCACCGCTGCTTCGTCAAAGCCGGTGCTGTCCATCACCTGGGCAACCGCGCGGATGAAATAAGCCTCGCCGCGAACGGCAAGCGGCGGAAAACCGGCCACACGCGGGTCAGATCCGGCCTGGTGCCGAGCCACTATGGCGAAGGTGGCGGCGCAGCGCAGCTTCTCCGCATTGGCAAAGGACAGCGGCGCGCCCGCGTCGGGAACTGGTGCCGGAGCGGGAGAGGGAACGGCGGCAAGCGCGGCGGCGAGGATCAGGCTGGGCAAGCTCATCGGCCTGCTATAGCCTTGCCAGGATGAACCACGCCAACACCAATTTCGCCGCATGACGTCCAAGATGACCATGGGCCTGGTGCTGGCCGGCGGAAAATCGAGCCGATTCGGCAGCGACAAGGCATTGGCCGAGATTGACGGGCACAGCCTGCTGGCGCTGGCGGTGGATCGGCTGTCGGGCTGGTGCGAACAGGTGGTGATCGTCGGGCGCGAGGCTAGCCCTGCCCCCTGCCTGCCCGACTGGCCACGCGCCGGGATGGGGCCGCTCGGCGGGATCGCGGCGGCGCTACGGCTGGCGCAGGATGAAGGCTATGACGCGGTGCTGAGCTGCGGGGTGGATTCGCCCGGCCTGCCAGACAACCTGCCGCAATTGCTTGCGCCTGCGCCGTCCTACCTGCGTGCACAGCCGGTGGTAGGGCTTTGGCCCGTCTCCGCTGCTCGCGCAATCGAGGCGATCCTGACCCGCGAGGGCCGCCATTCGATGCGCCAGTTCGCCGAGGCGATCGGCGCACGCGCGGTAGAGGTCGACACCATCCCTGCCAATATCAACACGCCCGAAGATCTGGCCGCGCTGCAGCGGGGCGGCTGATTCAGCGCGAGATCTGGAACACCGCCGCCTGCGCTAGCCAGTTGGCACCCCAGCGGCCGATCTGCTGGCCATCGGACAGGAACCAGCAGCGTTCCACCTTCACCCCCTTGGCTGCCAGCAGATCGTGGAAATCGCGGATGGTCAGATGGTGGATATTCGGCGTGTCGTACCAGCTCTGGGGCAATTCGCGCGTCACCGGCATCCGCCCCTGCCACAACAGCGCCAGCCGTACCCGCCAGTGGGCGAAATTGGGGAAGCTGACGAAAGCCTTGCGGCCCACCCGCAGCAGTTCGTCGAGCATCTGGTCCGGCCGCTCGGTGGTTTGCAGCGTCTGGCTGAGGATCGCGTAATCGAAAGTGCCGTCGGGATAGAAGGCGAGGTCGGAATTCGCATCGCCCTGAATCACCGGCAGGCCCCGGCTGACACAGAGTTCGACCTTGGCCGGATCGATCTCCATCCCGCGCGCGTCCGCCCCCCGCTCGTCGCGCAGCGCGGCCATCAGTTCGCCATCGCCGCAGCCGATGTCGAGCACCCGCGATCCGGGCGCGACATGGGCGGCGATCACCGCAAGATCGGGGCGTAAACTCATGATTGGGAGCTCATTGTTCCAGAAACCCCCGGATCACGCGATCCAGCGCCGGCACATCCAGCAGGAAGCTGTCATGGCCAAACGGCGCGGACAGTTCGAGAAAGCTGACCGGCGCCCCGGCAGCGTTCAGCGCATGCACCACGCTGCGCGATTCGGCAGTGGGATAGAGCCAGTCGGTATCGAAACTGACCAGGAAGAAGCGCGCCCTGCTGGCGGCAAAGGCATCGGCCAGCTTGCCGCCATGTTCCTCGGCCAGGTCAAAATAATCCATCGCGCGGGTGATGTAGAGATAGGAATTGGCATCGAACCGGCTGGTGAAGGTCAGCCCTTGGTAGCGCAGGTAGCTTTCGATCTGGAAATCGGCGTCGAAGCCGAAACCTTTCTCGTCGCGCTCCTGAAGGCGGCGACCGAATTTCTCGGTCAGCCCCGTTTCCGACAGATAGGTGATATGCGCCGCCATCCGCGCTACTGCGAGGCCGGCGTCGGGCGATGTTTCAGTGGAGTAGTAATCGCCTGCCTGCCAGTTGGGATCGGCCATGATCGCCTGCCGCCCCACTTCGTGGAACGCGATGTTCTGGGCCGAATGACGGGCGGTGGTGGCAATGGCCAGCACCCGTTCCACCCGGTCGGGGAAATTGGCCGCCAGGCTCAGCACCTGCATCCCACCCATCGATCCGCCGACCACCGCGTGCAACCGCGCGATCCCCAGCGCATCGAGCAGCGCGATCTGGGCGCGCACCATGTCGCGGATGGTGATGACCGGAAAACGCATGCCATAGGGCTTGCCATCGGAGGCAAGGCTGGCCGGGCCGGTCGAGCCCATGCAACTACCGATGACATTTGCGCAGATCACATGGAACCGGTTAGTATCGATCGGCTTGCCCGGCCCCACCATCCGGTCCCACCAGCCGGGCTTGCCGGTGATCGGATGCGGGCTGGCGAGGTGCTGGTCGCCGGTCAGCGCATGGCAGACGAGAATCGCATTGCCCCGGTCAGCCGCCAGTTCGCCATAGGTCTCATAGGCAATCTTCACGCGATCCAGCGCTTGTCCGCTATCGAGCGGCAAGGGTGCGGGCAGCGCGATGCTGCGGCAGGCAGGGGCAAGTTTGGTGGCCATTTGCGTTTTGCCAGTTGGGGGAGGCTCGGCGCGGTGTCAATCATCCGGGGCAATCAGCAGACTGTCATTCGGCGTCAAACGCGGCTATGCGCTCGCCGTGACCCAGCAGCGCCCACCCTCGAAGCCTTGGCCCAAACCGTGGATCGAAGCCATTCACGCCTATGTCCCCGGCAAGTCCAGGGCCGGCGACGGTCGTCCGCTCATCAAGCTTTCCGCCAACGAGAACCCGCTCGGCACCAGTCCGGCGGCAATCGCGGCGAGGGCCGATGCCGCCCATCCCGCGCTCTATCCCGACCCGGATTCGACCGCGCTGCGCGCCGCGATCGGCCGGCAACACGGGATCGACCCGGCGCTGATCGTCTGCGGCACCGGTTCCGACGAACTGTTGAATCTCGCTGCGCAGGCCTATGCCGGGCCGGGCGACGAGGTGATATACGTCCGCTACGGCTTCTCGGTCTATGACATCGCCGCCCGGCGCTGTGCCGCCACCCCGGTGATCGCGCCGGACCTGGATTTCGGCACCGATGTCGATGCGCTGCTGGCACTGGTGAATGAAAAGACCCGGGTGGTGTTCATCGCCAATCCTAACAACCCAACCGGCAGCTTCATCACCCGCGAGGAGATCGCGCGGCTCCATGCCGGGCTGCCGGGCGATGTGCTGTTCGTGCTCGACCAGGCCTATGCCGAATATCTCGCTCAGCAGGACGACGATGGCGGCCTCGCCCTCGCCGCCGCGCATGACAATGTGCTGGTCACCCGAACCTTTTCGAAGATCTACGGGCTGGCAGGCGAACGGATCGGCTGGGCCACCGGCGCGCCGCATCTGGTCGCCAGCCTCAACCGGATTCGCGGTCCGTTCAATGTCAGTTCCACCGGGCAGGCGATGGCCGTCGCGGCGCTGGGCGACCAGCAGTTCGTCAACTGCTCGCGCGAGCATAACCGGGCGGAACGGGCCCGATTTGTCGAGGCGATCGAGGCGCTGGGCAATGACGGCCTCAGCCACGTGCCGAGCCAGGCCAATTTCGTGCTGGTGCTGTTCGCAGGCGCGCTGACGGCACAAGCCGCGCAGGAAGGGCTGATGGAGCGCGGCTATGCCACCCGTTGGCTGCCGGGTCAGGGCCTGCCGCAAGGGCTGCGGATCACCATCGGCACGCCCGGGCAGATGGACGACATCGCCCGGGGATTGCGCGAGATGGCGGAAGCTGCGCGATGAGTTTCGGCCATGTCGCGATTATCGGGCTTGGCCTGCTGGGCGGGTCGATTGGCCTTGCCGTGGCGGAGCATCTGCCGGGGGTGGGAACGACCGGCTATGATGCCGACCCGGCAGTGCGGACAAGAGCCGCCGAACGCGGCCTTGCGCAGCGCATCTGCGCCACCGCTGCCGAAGCGGTGGCCGATGCCGATCTCGTCATCCTGTGCGTGCCGGTGGGCGCGATGGGCGAGGCCGCGCGCGAGATGGCTGCGGCGCTCAAGCCCGGCGCGGTGGTGAGTGATGTCGGTTCTTCCAAGAAGACGGTTGCGCGCGTGCTGGCCGAGGCGCTGCCCGGCCACACCATCATCCCCGCCCATCCGGTAGCTGGGACGGAACACAGCGGGCCGGATGCGGGCTTTGCCACGCTGTTCCACAATCGCTGGTGCATTCTCACCCCGGTCGACGGGGTGACCTGCGCCGATACCGAACGACTGAGCGAATTCTGGGCCCTGTTGGGCGCGCGGGTCGAAGTGATGAGCGCGCAGCATCACGATCTGGTGCTGGCCGTCACCAGCCACATTCCCCATCTCATCGCCTATACCATCGTCGGCACCGCTTCCGATCTGGAGGAAGTGACGCAGGGCGAAGTGATCAAATATTCCGCCGGCGGCTTTCGCGACTTCACCCGCATCGCCGCGTCCGATCCGATCATGTGGCGCGACATCTTCCTCTCCAACCGCGATGCGGTGCTGGAAATGCTGTCGCGCTTTTCGGCCGATCTGGAGGAACTGCGCGGGGCCATCGCCGCCGGAGACGGGCAGGCGTTGTTCGATGCCTTCACCCGCACCCGCGCGATCCGCCGCTCGATCATCGAAATGGGGCAGGACGATGCGCGGCCCGATTTCGGGCGGAGCGATCACAACGGCGGCTGAACCTGTTCAGATGAACAGGAACACGCCCGCCACCACGAACATCACCGCCGTCGACAGCCAGCCACCAAACGCCAGACTGCGGGGCAGCGTCAGTTCGCCCATCACCTTGCGGTTGCTGGCGATCAGCATGGTCACCACCATCAGCGGCGGGGCCAGCAGACCATTGACCACCGCTGCCCAATACAGCGCCTTCATCGGCTCAATCGCGAGGAAGTTCATCGCCACCCCCGCCAGCGTGGCGACCGTGATCGCACCATAAAAGGCCTTCGCCTCGCGTGGTTTGCGGTCCAACCCTTCGACCCAGCCGAAAGTCTCGCTCACCGCATAGGCCGCAGACCCAGCCAGCACCGGCACTGCCAACAGACCCGTGCCGATGATGCCGATGGCGAACAGGGCAAAGGCCAGGTTCCCGGCAATAGGCCGCAGCGCCTGCGCCGCCTGCGCGGCGGATTCGATGTTGGTAATGCCATGGGCATGCAGCGTCGCCGCCGTGGCGACGACGATGAACAACGCAGTGATATGCGAAAACCCCATACCAACCAGTGTATCGGTACGGATGCGCTTTAGTTCCGGCCCGGCAGTGCGCGGCGAAACGCACAGCGGCTTGGTATGACGGCGGTGCTGTTCCTCCACTTCCTGACCGGCCTGCCAGAAGAACAGGTACGGGCTGATGGTGGTGCCGAAGATGGCGACCAGCGCCATCGCATGCGGCTTGTCGAAGGTGAAACTGGGTATCAGCGTGCCCCTGATCGCCTCGCCCAACGGGATGTCTGAGACGAAAGCGACCGCCACGTAGGAAAACAGCGACAGCGTGGTCCATTTGAGAATGCGGGCATAGCGATCGTAACTGACGAACACTTCCAGCACGATGCTGATCAGCCCGAAGCCGACTGTGAAGGCCAGCACCGGCCCCGGCGCGATCAGGCCCAGCACCGCGCCCATCGCACCAAGATCGGCGCCCAGATTGATGACATTGGCCACCAGCAGCATGATGACCACCCCGCGCAGCAGGCCGGGCGGATAATGCTGGCGCAGATTCTGGGCAATGCCCCGCCCGGTGGTCGCGCCGATCCGCGCGCAGATCGCCTGGATCGAGGCGAGCAGCGGGAAGCCGAAGAACATCGTCCAGGCCAGGCCATAGCCGAACTGTGCGCCGACCTGGCTGTAAGTGCCAATCCCGCTGGGATCATCGTCCGCCGCCCCGGTGACAAGGCCGGGGCCAAGCACGTCGAGCGCGCCGCGCCGTTCGATCTGGGTTTCGGGATCGCTCAAGCGCCTTCTGCCCGGTTCAGCACATTGATTGCATCCTGCACCCGCATCTCGATCTCCTCGCGCGGGAGGCCGGGGGGAATCGGCTCGCCGATCCGCAGGGTGATCGTCCCGCTGCGCTTCCACCAGCGGTGGTAAAGCGGCCCGCTGTCAACCGCCACCGGCACCACCGGCAGCGCCAGCAACTTGTAAAGTGCGGCAAACCCGGCCTGGAGCTTGCCGCGCTGGCCGTGGGGAATGCGCGTCCCTTCGGGAAAGATCACCAGCGGCCGGCCGGTATCGCTATAGCCGCGCGCCGCGCCGAGCATGGCCCGCAGCCCGCTCGCCCCCTTGTCGCGCGCCACCGGGATCAGACCATAGCGCGCCGAAACGAAGCCCCAGCCAGGAATGCGGAACAGCTCTTCCTTGGCGAACACCACCGGCCGGTCGAGGAAATGGGGCAGGTCGATCGCTTCGAAGAAGCTTTCATGGCGGATAGCGTATAGCACCGGGCCCGCCAGTCGTTGGCCTTCCTCCCGGACCCTGACGCCCAGCAGCACCCGGACGCATAGCCGGTGGAAACCGGACCAGCCGTGCCCCACTATCTGCACGCCAGCTCCACCGGCCAGCGAGGCCAGCGCAGCAACGGTCACGAACAGCACCGAGGCAGAATAAAACACCAGGTAGAACAGCAGGCTGCGCAGGACGGCTATCATGTCAGTTCCAGTATCGCGCGAGATAGCCGACCAGCAGCTTGTCATATTCGAACAGGAGAATCCGGAACGAAGGCTGCGATACCACAGCATCTTCCACCAGCTCCACGTCATCTGGCAATGCGCTTCGGAATTCCGCCGCCGTCCGGCGCATATGCCAGTCGCTGGTGACCAGCCTGACCGAGCGGAAATGGTTGGCCCGGACCCAGTCCGCGGCCGCACGCGCGTTCCCGCGGGTGTCCAGCGCGCTGTAATCGAGCGTCACGCAGCAGCGCATGCGCTTGCGTTCCACCCCGTATTCGGCGGCGAATTCGCCCAGCTTGACCTCGCGGTCCACCCCGGTGACCAGCATCTGTCTGGCCTTTTTCGCCTGTAGCACTTCCAGGCCGCGCCCGATCCTGCCCCGCGCGCCGGTCGGAACCACCACGGCGTCGGTCCTCACCCCGGCGACCGGACCGGGCAGGGTAACCGAGAACAGCACGAAGCCGAGCGCCCAGGCCAGTACCAGAAGGGCGGCGAACCGGCGGATCACAGCATCCGCCTCAGCGCCGCCAGCACGGTCAGCCGCGCGGTCAGCATCGCCAGCACCACGCCGGCCACCGGGATCAGCGCGATCAGCAGCCAGTCGCTCCAGCCCAGCCCGCCACCCGCGACCATGCCCGATTCAAGCGCGGCGAAGCGCCCGGCAATGAGAAAGACCGCCGCCGCCCCCAGCGCCAGCCCGGCAGTCCCGCCCAGCGCCGCGTCATAGGCGACCGACTGCTGGAAAATCCGGGCGATCTGGCTGTCGGTGCCGCCAAGGTGGTGGACCACCTCGATCGTCTCGCGATTGGACCCCAGCGCGGTGCGGGCCGCCAGCCAGACCGCCGCCGAGGTAGCGAGGCCGAGCAGCAGGATCAGTGCCAGCACCAGCCACTGGAGCGAACGGATCGCGGAAAAGACAGGTTGCAGCCAGTTCGCCTGCGCATCGACCCGGGCCGCCGGAGCGACATGAGCCAGCATCCGGCGCAGTGCCCTGATCCGTTCGGCCGTCAGCCGGCCATCGAGCCGCACGTCGATAAGCGCGGGCACCGGTATGGCCTCCGCATCCCCCGCCACTTCGCCAAGCCAGGGCGCGATCAGCGCATTGAGCTCCTCCTCCGGCACCGGGCGGACTGCCGCCACTCCCGGCCATCGCGCCAGTTTCGCCGCCGCTGCCCGCGCCTGTGCCGCGCGCGCCTGCGGGGCCGCCTCGACGATCTGGACGGTCAGGCCTCCCGCCAGTTCGGCCTTCGTGCCGCGCGCGATATTGCTGAGCGCCAGGCCTCCGCAGGCCGCCACCGTCATCAACGCTACCATGATCGCGATCACCCATGGCATCGGTCCCGCCAGCCGCGCCTGTGGCAGCAATTGCGCGCCGCTACGCCCGGCAAGGCCGCTGAATCCGCGTGCAACCGCGCGGGTGACTACCGGAGGCGTCTTCATTGCGCCGCCGCCACGCGGCGCGGGGGATAGCGCAAGGCCCCGGTCGGATCGCTCAACCGCCCTTTGTCGAGCCGCATGATCAGCGATTCCGGGACTTTCTTGAGCAGATGCAGGTCGTGGGTCGCGACCACCACAGTCGTGCCCAGCCGGTTGAGTGCTTCGAACAGGCGCAGCAGCTTGATCGCCATGTCGGGATCGACGTTGCCGGTCGGCTCGTCCGCCACCAGCATGTCGGGCCGGCCGATCACTGCCCGGGCAATCGCCACGCGTTGCTGTTCCCCGCCCGAAAGCGTGGCCGGACGCGCGTCCGACCGGTCGGTCAGCCCGACCCAGTCGAGCATGTCGGCCACCGGCCCGCGCAGTTCCTCCTCCGCCACCCCCGCCACGCGCAGCGGCAGTGCGACATTGTCGAAAGCGGACAGGTGCGGGACCAGCCGGAAGTCCTGGAACACCACCCCCAGCCTGCGGCGGAAACCCGGCAGCCGCCCGCGCGGCACGGTGATGACATCGGTCCCGAACATCCGGATCATCCCGCGCGAAGGGCGCTGGGCGAGGTACAGGAGCTTGAGCAGCGAGGTCTTGCCCGCGCCGCTCGCCCCGGTCAGGAAATAGAAGCTGCCGGGATAAAGCGTGAAGGACAGATCGCTGAGCACTTCCCTGCCCGTCCCGTAGCGCAAGCCCACATTGTCGAAATGGACAATTTCTTCCTGGTTCGTGGTCATGTCGGGCCAGGTCTTGCCTTGAAAGGGGTTTCGGAACGGATGGCGGGGACGCGCAGCGGGCTATAGCTGGCAATCGATGTGGAAAAAAGCCATCCCCCGCCTCGCTGTAACTGTGCCTATCTTGTTGCTTGGCCGGGCGCGTGCTTAAGACCGTCCATGATCATATGCTGCCCGGCCTGTAACACGCGCTATGTCGTGCCCGACAGCGCGATCGGCGTGGAAGGGCGCACTGTCCGCTGCGCGAAATGCCGCCACAGCTGGTTCCAGGATGGCCCGGCGCTGGATGTGCCGGAGAGGGCAGCCGCGCCGCCTCCGCCACAACCTGCGCCGCCCCCTCCTCCACCCCCGCCCCCGCCGGACCCTGGGGCCCGACCGGCTCCGCCCCCAACCCCGGACCCGGTCCGGGTGGAGCCTGCACCGGCACCCGAAGATATTGCCGCACCCGAACCTCCGACCTTCGCGCCGCGCGATACGGCGGGCGAGGAGGCGCCAACTCCCGCCGCCTATTTCGACGACGACCAGCTCTCGCAGTTCGATCACCAGCCGCCGTTCAGGCCGCGCCGCAACTGGATGAAGCTGTGGACGGTCGCGGCGGCCGTCTTTGCCGTGCTCGCGCTGGGAATGGTGGCGGCCGTGAGCTATTGGGGCCTGCCCGACTGGGTCCCGGTGAGCCGCCCGACATTTGCGCAGGGCCGACCGGACCTCGTGCTCGAATTCCCGCCCCGGCAGCAGGATCGCCGCACGCTGTCGAACGGAACCGAGTTCTTCGGCGCAAGCGGATCAGTGACCAACGTCGGCAAGGAAGTGCGCAGCGTGCCCTCGATCCTGATCGTGCTGCGCGATGCGAAGGACCGGATCGTGTTCAGCTGGGAAGTTCCCCCACCCAAGCGCAGCCTGGCTCCGGGGGAAAGCATGGCCGTCAACGAGGCGATCACCGACGTCCCGCGTTCAGCCAAGTTCGCGGAAATCGGCTGGAAGCCCGACTGACGAAATAGTTCGGCCAAATAGTTCGATCCGTGCGGCCAGCGGCGCTTGCAGCAACCATATCGCTTTGCTAAGGGCGCGCTCCTACCCCGCAGGAACCGCTTCAGGTCCCTGTCGATTTTGCGGTCGTGGCGGAACTGGTAGACGCGCAACGTTGAGGTCGTTGTGGGCGAAAGCCCGTGGAAGTTCGAGTCTTCTCGACCGCACCAAACAGTCCTGCATAACTCCCCCTGAAGGGACCTTGCGCGCAATGGCCGTCCAAAGTGGCGCAGTTCCGCGGGATTTCGCACGTGGTGTGGGGACAGGTGCAGTCAGAGACGCGGCCGTTGGCAGCAACATCGGCGCGCCAAATGGCGGCCGTCTCCGGGGTGAAAATCCTGACTGCAGTCGATTTGGCGGAGAGATGGGCTCAGGCAAACCCGAGCAGGACCCGCTGGTCGGGCCAAGCCAGCGGCAGGTCGATGTCCTGAAGCGTGCGGGCAGTGAGCGTGGCTGGCTGACGCCCCTGGACAATCGCCGTGACGATGTCGGGGGCAAGACAGGCGAGCGATACAAGCCGGGCCAGCCTCGTACGACACTTGTTGTTGCTTGCCGCGATGCTGGCAATCGACCTGTCGGGCTGCGACAGGATCAGCTGCCGGGCGGCATGGGCCTCGGCGATCAGCGCCACCAGCCTCTCGTCGCGCCGGGCCGGCGTGGTGGTGTGGTCTGCGGGGCCGGGAATGACGAGACGCAGTTGATGACCGCGCCTGACCTTCGTCGCGGGAAGCGCCAGGATGATCGGCTCGTTGGGTTTATCCCCCGTTGTTGTGATCTGGAGCGCCGTGCGGATCGATTCGGTGTGCGTTGCGATCTCGATCCCGCCATCGCCAAGAGTGATCCGGTCGATCATGGCGGTGAGTAGTTCGGCTCTGTCATGCGCTGGGCCGCTGCGCAGCGTCGCCGCTGCCAGATCGCCGGCGGCAATCGCCTGGTGGATGGCTGCGGCATCTCCATCCGGTACCAGATTGCACAGGAACTGCTGATCGCAGAGCAACTCCGCCATGCGCTGGCACACCAGTCGCTCGAGATCGAAGGCTGATACCCGCCATGCCGGTGCCTCGTCGAGTTGATCGGGCCGGGTGACATAATAGCGATAGCGCCGACCCGGCTTGGTCGAATGGCTGGGCGTCATCGCCCTGCCCTCCCCGTCATGGAGCATGCCGACCAGCAGACTGGGCTGCCGGACCCTGAGGCGTCGTGACGTCCCAGAGGCATTGGCCTTGAGCTTGTGCTGGACCTGATCCCAAAGGGCCTGTTCGATAATGGCCGGATGTTCCCCGGCGAAGACCTCGCCCTTGTGGACGATCTTGCCGAGATAGATCGGGTTGGCTAGCAGGTGATAGAGCGTGCCCGCCGAAAGAGGCAGCCACCGCGATGGGGGCCGCTGGTCCGGACCTGCAGCTTGGTGCGGTATCCCTGCTGGTTGAGTTCCTCGGCCAGTTCGACCACCGAGTTCACTTCGTGGTAGCGTCGGTAGATGTGAAGGACGAGCCTGGACTCCGCTTCGTTCACCACCAGCCTGCGGTTTTCGACCGCATAACCCAGCGGCACCGGGCCGCCCATCCACATGCCCTTGCGCTTGGAGGCGGCGATCTTGTCCCTGATCCGCTCGCCGGTGACCTCGCGTTCGAACTGGGCAAAGGACAGCAGCATGTTGAGGGTCAACCGTCCCATGCTGGTGGTGGTGTTGAACGACTGGGTGATCGAGACGAAGCTGGCACCCGCTGTGTCGAGCACTTCGACGATCTTGGCGAAGTCGGCGAGGCTGCGGGTCAGCCGGTCGATCTTGTAGACAAGGATGATGTCGACCTTCCCGGCGGCGACCTCGGCCAGCAGTCGCTTCAGCCCAGGACGTTGCATACTCCCACCGGAGAAGCCGCCATCATCATAGCGGCCCTCCACCAGTATCCAGCCTTCATGCCGCTGGCTGACCGCATAGGCGGCGCAGGCCTCATACTGGGCATCGAGGCTGTTGAACTCCTGTTCCAGCCCGTCCTCGGTGGATTTGCGGGTATAGACCGCGCAGCGCAGGACCTTGTCAGCCACGACGGGTAAGACCGAAAAAGCGAGGGCCGGACCAATGGGCGCCGGTCACCGCGCGGGCGATCTCGCTCAGCGAATGCCATACCCACCAATTCCAGTTGAACTGGCCATCTTCCATCACTTCCACGGCGATGGTCTGTCCGTTCCACTCCCGGATCAGGCGTGTGCCGGGATTAAGCACCGGGCGTTGGGCGACAGGTGCAGGCGTGGACGGCTTGCCGGCTATCCGTTCAAGCTCTCGTGCCACCATCACCGGGATCGCGCCATGGCGGCGTTCCTGCAGGCGCTGCGCGAGCAGGCGTCGCAGGAGGGTGGTGGGCACCGCTGGTGCAGCGCCCGTCCCCAATGTGGTCCAGTGTTCGCGCAACTGAGTTGGCGCCATGGTCTCCAGCCCGGCGAGGTCGTTCCTACGCTGCTTCATGGAGCCACCGACATCGTGACTGCATAGCGGGTCTCGCCATCGTTCTTGCTGCGGGTAATGGCATGACCCTTCTTGCGCAGCCCGGTCAGCGCCGCCCGCGCGGTGTGGTTCTGCCAGCCGGTTGCCGCGACAATCGCTGCAAGCGGAACTCCGCCGTCCCGCTGCAGCAGGTCCAGCACCAGGTTCTGTTTGGTGGGGCGTTTGTCTGGCGGGGCTCCCGCGCTGTCATCGCTTGCCGTCGCAAGCGTGCTCGGGCGGGCCATGCGGCGGGGCTTCCTCGTCGTCGTGGTCATCGGGGTGGTCCTTTCGGTCTGGGGCAGCACCGTGCTGCTCCCACCACCCACAGCCCCGCCGGTCCGCCGGTGGGAGCAGGCAACCGGTCAGGCCGATCGCTTCTCATGCAGCGACCAATGCTTGCGGTCGCGGCGAAGTCGAGTGGATTGTGCGGCCGGTAGGGGGTCAGTTCGAATGACTGGAATTGGGTCGGTCCGGAACGGCAGGTTTTAGAGCGCGACTAGTAATTACCTGCCGCTTTGAGCCTCAAGGCGTTGGGGGCAACTACGCGCCCTCTTCTCGGTCATTTAGCGACCAGTGCGAGGAGCTCGAAAGCGGACGTCACTCGGATATCTCCTGCCGTTGGGGGCATCTCCTGAGTGCATGAACGTATGGCGGGTTTCAACAAGCGGCTAGCCTGCCGGGAATGACGGCTATGTCAGCGAACCATGCTGCGGAAGGACTCACATTCAATCGGTCACCGCGCGTGTCTCGACCTGGCAGCCACCTTGATAGACGCGGTCCAGATCAAGGCTACCAGCATCGGCCGCGCGGGTCATGAACAGGTTGGCGGTGCCCTTGTCCGGGTCGATCTCGCTGATGATGATCAGCCGGGTCAGCATGCTGTCCCTGATCGCCCCGATCATCTCCACCCGCCGGGGCCACAGATCGATCACCCGAACGAAGCCGGGCAGCATGTCGCTGGCGAGGCCCGAGGGATCCTCGAGGATGCGGGTGGCGGGATCGACTGGTTCCGCGGGATCGGTCGGCTCCGGCGGAGGACCGGCATGGACCGGCGCCGCCGGCAGGAACAGCGTGAAGCGGTGGGCCCCTTCGTACCGGATGTCGGCGATGGTCTGCTCCTTGGCCGGGTCCAGATTGAGCGCATGGCCCAGCGTGCAATGCAGGGTGCGGGGCGGCAGGCGAGCCGGATCGGGATTGGTTCGCGCTTCGCCAGTGGTCGCGCAGGCCGGGGCGACAACAAGGGCGAGGACGAGCGGCATGAGCAGAATCGGTTTTCGCATGGCCAGCTTGTGCCCCGCCGCTGTGACAAATCGGAGAAACACAGACCTGCAAACGTCATGAATTCGTCCATTGCAGCCCGCTTCGTCGCGAAAGTGTCATCTTGCCGGGCGAAGGGGCGGCATGGACCGGATGAGACGGACATGGACGTGCCTCGGCGCAATCGCGGCCGGCCAGCTGGCCATGCCTGCGCTGGCCGCCCCGGCGCTTTTCCCCATGGCCGGAACGGATCTGGCGGCCATCGCGCAAATCGGCACCGATCATGACCGCGCGCTGCAATGCATGGCCCTGGCCATCGCCTATGAGGCCGGGCTCGAGCCGCTGGCCGGCCAGCAGGCGGTGGGCGAGGTGATCCTCAACCGCACCCGCCACCCGGCCTATCCCAAGACCGTCTGCAACGTCGTGTTCCAGGGTTCGGCGCGGCGGACGGGGTGCCAGTTCACCTTTACCTGCGATGGCGCGCTGAACCGGGCCTTGCCGGACAGGATCATGGCGGGCGCCCGCGAAGTCGCGCGGCAGGTGCTGGATGGCGAAGCAGAGCCGAGGGTGGGCGGGGCGACGCATTACCACGCCAGCTATGTCCGCCCCTACTGGGCGCCCAGCCTGATCCGGGTCGGGCAGATCGGCGCGCATATCTTCTATCGCGCACCGGGCAGCGCGGACGGCCCTGCGCTCTATGCCGGAACGCCGGAGCCGGAGATCCCGGCACTGGGCCAATGGGCCAGTGCGATCGATCCGCTCACCCAGGGGACAGGGCGGAGTGCCGGCTCGCCCCGGCCGGACAGCCCGGCCCCTGCGCCGCCGCAGGTGTTCGCACCCTGGGGTCTCGCGGTCCGCTAGAGCAGTGAATCAGAAGTCCGCAAGGGATAGCAAGTCGTCATCCCGGCCTTGGCCAGATTCCGGGGACACGGTATTCCGTGTCCCCGTCCGACGTGGCGACTGGACAGTGGCGCGCGGAGGCGGGGTAAGGTGCGGGATTTAGGGGTTAAGTAAAGTGTCACCGTAACCCAAAGTGTCACCGTAACCCCGAACCCCGGTAACCCCGGTTAAGTAAAGTGTCACCGTAACCCCCCAAACCCCCCAACCCCCCGATGATCGAAGCGGCAGAACGCGCTTATGGCTTAGGAACTTATGACGATCCTCTGGCTGGTCGAATATTGATGGAATGGCGAACAGGAACCGGGCCTGACGCGAGAATCCTTGGCCCAGACACTTCCTTTTCAAAAGGCTTTGCTATGTCGGATAATACGGCGCGGGTCGTCGATTCGGCATTGACGGTTTACGCTTCGAGAAAGGGCGGTTGGGGGGCGCAAGACGGAGCCATCCTTGGGGTTAGAGGGACGTTCGGTGTCAAAGGTTTTGTGGACTCCTCGCTGGACATAGATCCGTTCTCTAGGGTCAGGACTCATTGATCACAACCAGAAGATGACGGTAGCGGCGATTGCGATGGCGGACATGAAGGTGTGGGCGCAGCGATCATATCGGGTGTGAATGCGCCGCCAGTCCTTGATTTTGGCGAACAGGTTTTCGATCAAGTGCC
>CANJYE010000002.1 GCA_947479055.1 Erythrobacteraceae bacterium | reverse complement strand
TAAAACAGCGAGAAAGGATCAAGCGAAAGACTATCGAACATCGGCGCTTGCAACACCGCAAGCTAGCCGCCTAACATCAACCCCCAGACGAGGCCCGCACTCCGCTAATTTACGCTGCAAATTGCGCCAAATGTTCTGACGACGGACAGGTTCAGTCCTTTCAAACGGTACATTCATTTGCGCGCGGATGATCCTCAGGGGATGCGGTCGCGTCCTCTATACTCCCTTTCTACGTAATTACCCGCACATTAACCATTTTCAGCCACAAAAACACAATGTTGGCTTCATGAAGATCAGGATCGTGCCGCTGCGACTCGGGCAATTTCGGCCAGTCCCTGGGCCAGGAGCAGTTCGGAAGACTGGCTGTTGGCCAGCAAGGCGCGGTGCAGCGCGACCAGTTTCTCGACCAGCCGCTCCATCCTGCGCCCCTGCCAGCGGCGCAGTTGGTCGGCAAGATCGCGCTTGTCGCGGAAGAACACCCGCCGCGCGCTCGCTTCCGCCTCGATAAGCCTGGTGACATCCCGGCCAGAGCCGAGTTTGGCGGATAGCTGGGCGAGTTGTGCGACGCGCCGTTCGAATGCCAGCAGCAGGCCGACCGGATTGATAGAAAGGTCGCGCATCCGCTTCAGCTCGCTCGCCAACTTGCCGGTTTCGCCAGACAGAACGGCATTGACCAGCGGCATGAAGCCATCCTCCTCGGTCGATGCCCCGATCGCGTCGAGCGCTTCGGCATCCGCGCTGCGCGGCGATTGCGGGCTGGCGTCGAGATAGAGCGCCAGCTTGGTGATCTCGGACTGGGCCAGCCTCAGGTCGAGGCCAGAAGCGCGAGCCACGCGTTCGGCCATGTCCGTGGCGAAATCCTTGAGGCCCGCTGCGGCGGCCATCTGCCGCACCGCATCGCGCACGGTGGAGAGATCGGGCGGATAGAACATCGCCACCAGCGCATCGGCGCGGTCGGCCAGGAGCTTGGCGGTACGCGACTTGTCGCTGGCCGAAGTCGCGACGATCAGCACCGGGCAGGCTTCGCCCTCACCGTCCAGCAGGATCCTGACCGCATCGTGGGCCTCGTCGCCGCTGGCCTGGACGCGGATATGGCGCGAATCGCCGAACAGCGAGATCGAGCGCGCCTCATCACCCAGCAGAACCGGATCCTTGCGCAGATCGCCGCCGGACAGCTCCACCCGCTCGCCCGGATTATCGAGCAGGGCGGCGATCCGGTCGGCCGCCGCCGCCACGCCCGATTCGTCCGGCCCGCAGAAAAAGAAGATGCGGCACTGCCTGGCCGCCTTGGGCGCCGTTGCGGCAAAGTCCCGCTGAGTGGCCTTCACGCGGCCGCCGTCATTTTTCCGGACGCAGCTGCAACGCCAGCCTGGTCACGATCCGCTCGGCAATATCGCGCGAGAGGTTTTCGAGCGCGGTCTGCTCGGCGGCGACGGTCGCGTATTCGGAGCTTACAACGTCGATCCCGGCATCCGAACCGGCAGTGGCATCGAGCAGCGTTTCGCCGCTGGCGGCATCGACCAGCTGGTAGCGGGCGCGCAGCGTGCGCCGCTCCCGCCCGATCGTGTCATTGTTGAGCAGTCCGAAACCTTCGAGATTGTCGTCCAGCTTAACCTGGAGGAGATAGCGGGTCGTCCCGCCGCCATTGCCGCTGCTTTCCGACAGGCGATCGTTCAGAGCGTTGCGCACCAGCCAGCCGGCCCGGCCTTCGATTGGCGCGACTTCGATCCCGGCCAGCCCCTGTGCCACCGCGCCATTGCTGCCCCCGGCATACATCGGGTGCAAGCCGCAGCCGGACAGCGACATAGCCAGCAGCAGGGCTGCGGACAGGGCGACCGATCGCTTCATGTGACGAGATTCACCAGACGGTCAGGCACGATGATCACCTTGCGGATTTGCGCTCCATCCAGCGAACGCTGCACCTTCTCACTGGCCAGCGCAAGCGCCTCAAGCTCTGCCTGGGGTATGCCCTTGGCCACCGTCAACGTATCGCGCAACTTGCCCTTGACCTGGACAGCGATCGTCACCTCGTCCTCGACCAGCAGGGCCGGGTCGACTGCAGGCCAATCGGCCAGGGCAACCAGCGTCTCGCCACAGATCAGCGCCCAGGCCTCTTCGGCCAGATGCGGCATCATCGGCGCGACCAGCAGCAGCAGGCTGCGGACAGCGGCGGAACGACTCGCGGATGGTGGGGCCTTCTCCGCCGCAGCGGCCAGTTCGTAGATCCGGGCCACCGCCTTGTTGAAGGACAGGGCCTCGATGTCGCCGGCAACGGCGGCGATGGTCTGGTGGGTCTTGCGCTCAAGCGCCTTGTCCTCGCCCAGCGCGCCCGCTTCGAATTGTCCGAACAGCCGCCACAGCCGCTGGACGAAGCGCCAGCAGCCTTCGATGCCCGCTTCCGACCACGGCAAGTCACGTTCGGGCGGGCTGTCCGACAGCATGAACCAGCGCACCGCATCGGCGCCATATTTCGCGACGATCTCGTCCGGGTCCACCACGTTCTTCTTGGACTTGGACATTTTTATCACGCGACCGACTTCGACTTGCTTACCGGTTCCGCGCTCAAAAATCCCATCCGCAGTGCGTTCTATCTCGGTCGGGGCAACATAATATTGCCTAACCATGGGTTCATCCCAGTGGTCAGACGATGCTCCGATCTGCGTCGTACTTTCAGTAACAACTTCCGTGACGCTGTACGTCTCATGCGTCACCATGCCCTGCGTGAACAGGCTGGCGAAAGGCTCTGCAAAACCGATCTTGCCGATATGCTGCAAGGCCCGCGTCCAGAACCGGGCATAGAGCAGGTGCAGGATCGCATGCTCGATCCCGCCGATATATTGCTCGACCGGCAGCCAGCTTTCCACCTCGGCCCGGTCGAACGGCTGGTCGGCCGGCTGGCTGGCGAAGCGCAGGAAATACCACGAGCTGTCGACGAAAGTGTCGAGCGTGTCGGTCTCGCGCCGGGCCGGCTTGCCGCATTGCGGGCAATCGACATGGCTCCAGCTTGGATGGCGGGCCAGCGGATTGCCGGGCACCGAGAAATCGACATCCTCGGGCAGCGTCACCGGCAGCTGCTTCTTGGGCACCGGGACGATGCCACAGAGCTCGCAATGGATGAACGGAAGCGGCGTGCCCCAATAGCGCTGGCGCGACACGCCCCAGTCGCGCAGCCGCCAGACGGTGGTGCCATGGCCCCAACCCTCTGCCTCGGCGCGGGCGATGATCGCGGCCTTGGCGGCTGGAACTTCCATCCCGTCAAGGAAGCGCGAATTCACCAGCTTTCCCGGGCCGGTATAGGCCTCGTTGCCGGCGAACACCGGATCGGTGGCGTCGCCATCGGCCACCACCCGCGTCACCGGCAGGCCATATTTGCGCGCGAAATCGAGATCGCGCTGGTCATGCGCCGGGCAGCCGAACACCGCGCCGGTGCCGTAATCCATCAGCACGAAATTGGCGATATAAAGCGGCAGTTCGATCGCCGGATCGAACGGATGGCTGAGCCGGACGCCGGTATCGTGGCCCAGCTTCTCCTGCGTTTCGATTTCCGCCGCCGTGGTTCCGCCCTTGCGGCATTCATCGGCGAAGGCGGCAACGGCTGGGTCCTTCGCCGCCAGCGCCAGCGCAATCGGGTGATCGGCGGCAATGGCCACGAAGCTTGCGCCGAAGATCGTGTCGGGCCGGGTGGTGAAGACCTCCACTTCGGTGGCGCGATCGCGCGAATGGAAGCGGAATTGCAGGCCCTGGCTCTTGCCAATCCAGTTTTCCTGCATCAGCCGGACCTTTTCCGGCCAGTTCTCGAGGCTGCCGAGCCCTTCGAGCAATTCGTCCGCAAAATCAGTGATCTTGAGGAACCACTGGCTGAGCTTGCGCTTTTCCACCAGCGCGCCGGAGCGCCAGCCGCGCCCGTCGATCACCTGTTCGTTGGCCAGCACGGTCTGGTCCACCGGGTCCCAGTTGACCGCACTTTCCTTGCGGTAGACGAGGCCCGCGGCATGCAGGTCGAGGAACAGCGCCTGCTCGTGGCCGTAATATTCCGGATCGCAGGTGGCGATCTCGCGGCTCCAGTCGAGCGCGAATCCGAGCCGCTTCAACTGCGCCTTCATGTTGGCGATATTGTCGCGGGTCCAGCTGCCCGGATGCACGCCCTTTTCCATCGCGGCGTTCTCGGCCGGCATGCCGAAAGCGTCCCAGCCCATCGGGTGGAGCACTTCATTCCCACGCATCTTCTTGTAGCGCGCCAGCACGTCGCCCATGGTGTAGTTGCGGACATGGCCGATATGGATGCGACCCGATGGGTAGGGAAACATCTCCAGCACGTAGCTTTTGGGCTTTGCGCTGGCGCTGTCAGCCTTGAAGCACTGCGCTTCGTCCCACGCGCGCTGCCAGCGCCCGTCGGCCTGCGACGGATCGAACCGTGTATCGTTCATGGCAGGGTTCGGCTTCAGCCCGCGACGGCTGAACGCCGCAGGTCGCGGGCCTTGGTCAGGATCACGTCCTCAAGCTTCTGGACCGTGGCGGCATCAACCGGCGCTTCCACCCAGGTCCCGCCCGAGGCGACCTGGCGGCTGGCGGCGACGCGCAGTGCATCGGCGCGCAGATCCTCGTCCAGGATGGTCACGGACACTTTCATCCGTTCACCCGGGTTCTTCGGATTGATGTACCAGTCGGTCACGATCACGCCGCCGTTGCTGTCAGTCTGAAGCAGCGGCATGAAGGATAGCGCCTCCAGACTGGCGCGCCAGAGATAGCTGTTGACGCCAATGGTGGTGATCTTCGCGGCGGCGAGATCTGCCTTGGGCCGTTCCTTCTTGCCGCAGGCGCCAAGGCTGGCCAGTGCCGCGGTGGCAAGGAGCGCGTAGGCGGCGCGACGTGCGAAAGACATGCGTGGTTGGCTGCTGGCAGTTTTCAAGACCGTGTTCCCGTAACCAGATGATGCTGCGGCAGCCGTATGCAAGCGCTTGCGGCCGATGTTGCGCTTCTATAGCTAGCCCTGCGGCGGCGGCAAGCCCGCGGACGGCGAAACGTGCACCAGCCGCGCGCCATGGCTTGATGAATGCCCCAATGCCCAGATCGGGCTCCGACTGTGGATTGTGGGCAACAGTTCCAGCCAAGACAAGCGGGGCAGTGCGAACAGGGCTGGCGCTACCATGTGGAAAACCTTATTGAGTGGATTGGAAATGGGGTTTGAGCCCTTTTTCCGAGGCGAGTCGCCGCAGGTTGTCGGACGCTTCGGAAGTGGGTCCCAAGGGAATTGTCGTTACAGGGAAGCAGGCGGGTACCATGGCGCAACACCGGAACAAGGCAGGGTTCGGCGGGTTTTCCGCAAAGCTGGCGCTTGGCGGTGCCGTGCTCGGCCTTTTGCTTCCAAGCGCGGGCATGGCCCTCGGCGGGCTTGACGGTCGGGGCATCAGTCTCGCCGCTCGCGGCAGTTTTGCGGCTTTCACTCCCGCTTCAGTCGATCCCGATCTTGCCCGCCTTCTTGCCGATCGTACCAGCGCCAAGGGGCGGCTGATGCGGTTTACTCCCGCAGGCGCAGCCAACCGGCCGGATCGCTCGGTGACGGTCGCGGTGCGTGTGGACGATGCGACCGCCAAGGCGATTTCGGTGCGCAGTGTGATTGCAGCGGCGCAGGGGGCGGCTGGCAAGGGTGAAGGCTCGCTCGTGCTGACCCCGGCGCGCTACAACCTCGGCATCGCCCGTGGCTACAGGAGCTTCGCGCAGAAACTCACCACCCCGGTCGTCCAGCGCATTGAGATGCCGGATCTCTCAACCTTCGCCCCGGCAAATAAGGAAGCCGATGCCAGCAAGCCGGGCCACTTCAATGCGCGGATCGCGGTTGAGGAAAAAGGCATGGCTGGTCACGCTCCGCGCACGCTTGATGCGCTGGGCTCCAAGAGCCTTGATGTCGGCGGCAGCTATCGCCTGATGAAGAACCTCGATGTCACCGCTGGCGTGCGCTATTCGCAGGAACGTGACCGGATCAGCCCGCTGACCGATGGCAGGCAGGACAGCCAGGCTGTCTATGTCGGAACCCAGTTCCGCTTCTGATTTTCTCCTATCGCCGGATTGCATGATCGCCGCCTGACTGTGGCAGGCGCGACTCCAGCCCATCCGGATTCGTCAGCAAGACCCGAACAGGGCAATGTTGAAATTGCCCGAAGTGGATCGCCCTCGCGTGGCTCCCCCGAGATCGCCCCGACCAGTGACAATTTGCCCTTCCGGTTCAAATCATTCCAGACCCAGGAGCGCTGGCATCCGGACCGCCGAATCGGCGGAGGTTGATTTATGCTGCATTGCAGCATATTTGCGTTCCCGCCGATCCTCCTATACGTCTCCTCAAGGGATCGCATGGCAGCGAAGGGACTTTATCATGGCACGTGTCGCAGTCGTCACCGGCGGAACCCGCGGGATCGGAAAGGCGATCTGCCTTGCTCTCCGCGAACAGGGCCGAACCGTCGTCGCCAATTACGGCGGCAATGTCGAAAAGGCCGCGGCATTCACCCGCGAGACTGGCATTCCCGCCTGGCAATGGGATGTCGGCGACCATGAAGCAACGCTGATTGGCTGCGAGCGAGTCGCAAACGAGGTCGGCCCGATCGAGATCGTCGTCAACAATGCCGGCATCACCCGCGACGGCGTGCTGCACAAGATGAGCTGGGAAGACTGGGACGAGGTGATGCGGATCAACCTGGGCGGTTGCTTCAACATGGCCAAGGCCACTTTCCCCGGTATGCGCGAACGCGGCTGGGGCCGGATCGTCAATATCGGCTCGCTGAACGGGCAGGCCGGGCAATATGGCCAGGTCAATTATGCCTCGGCCAAGTCGGGCATCCACGGTTTCACCAAGGCGCTGGCGCAGGAAGGCGCGAAATTCGGCGTGACGGTCAATGCGATCGCTCCGGGCTATGTCGATACCGACATGGTTGCCGCGGTGCCAGCCAACGTGCTGGAGAAGATCGTGGCGAAAATCCCGGTAGGACGACTGGGCCATGCCGAGGATATCGCCCGGGGCGTGGCCTTCCTCTGTTCCGAAAATGCGACTTTCATGACCGGGTCGACCATGTCGATCAACGGCGGACAGCATATGTATTGACGGGCCGGGGTGGGTATTGCGGCGATCCTTCGACAGGCTCAGGATGAGCGGATGTTGGCATTGCCCCCTATGCGAAGCCCGCTCAGGCTGAGCCTGTCGAAGCCCCCGCGCAAAAACGCTACCCGCCCTGCATGATCACCCCCTACCACCCCCCGGTCAAGCGCTCGGTCGAGATTGCCGGTCACAAGACCTCGATCAGTCTCGAACCGCTGTTCTGGGACCTGCTGAAAGCCGCCGCCTGGCGCGAAGGCCTGCCGGTCAACGCGCTGGTCGCCCGGATCGATGCGGAACGGATCGGCGCTCCCACCCCGCCAGGGCTGGCCAGCGCGATCCGGGTCTGGCTTGTCTCACAGCAGGGATAGCGCCAGACCGGCACCAGCCGCCACCGCCAGCACTTCCAGCACGCCGCGCCTCAAGCGGAACAGCAGCAGTGCCGCCAGCACCCCGATCAGCGCCGCCCGCCAGTCCAGACTCGCCCAGTCCGGCAGGCCAAAAAGCCCCGCCTCAGGCCGGGCGAACAGCACATGCACGGCAAACCACATGGCGAGGTTGGCGATCACTCCCACCACCGCAGCGGTAATCGCCGCCAGCGCCGCCTGCATCCGCCGCGCCTGCTCCAGCCGCTCCATCCACGGCGCGCAGGCGAAGATCCAAAGGAAACAGGGCGCGAACGTGACCCAGGTGGTCAACCCTGCCCCGAGCAGTCCCGCCGCCAGCGGCGACAGCACCCCCGGATCGCGCCACGCCGCGAGGAAGCCGACAAATTGCGTCACCATGATCAGCGGGCCGGGCGTGGTTTCAGCCAGCCCAAGCCCGTCAGCCATCTCGCCCGCCGCCAGCCAGTGGAAATGTTCGACCGATTGCTGCGCCATATAGGCCAGCACCGCATAGGCCCCGCCGAAAGTGACCACCGCCAGTTTGGAGAAGAACGCGCCGATGTCCCACAACACCGATTCGCGCCCCAGCGCGGCCGCCACCAGCGCCATCGGCAAAGCCCAAATCGCCAGCCAGACCAGCACCGTGACAAGCGTGCCCCCGGCCAGCTGGCGGCGGCTCGGCATGCCATCGCGCACGGGTGGCGGGGCTTGGGCACCCAGCCATTCGGGCCGATGCTTGCCCACCACCGCGCCCAGCAGGGCAGCCAGCAGGATTACCAGCGGAAACGGCGCATCGCCAAGCGCCAGCGCGGCGAAGGCGGCCGCGGCAAGGCCCAGCTTGAAGCTTGTCCCCAGCGCCCTTCGCCCGACCCGGATCAGCGCCTGCACGACAATGGCCAGCACTGCCGCCTTGATCCCCAGGAACAGCGCGGCAAACCAGCCCAGCCCCGCCGCCAGCACATAAAACAGCGACAGGCCGAGCATGACGATCGCACCGGGAATGACGAACAGCAGCCCCGCCGCCAGCCCGCCTCTGACCCCATGCAGCCGCCAGCCGATCCAGGTGGCGAGCTGCTGCGCTTCGGGGCCCGGCAGCAGGTGGCACAGGTTCAATGCCCGCAGGAACGCGCCCTGATCGATCCAGCGTCGTTCATCGACCAGTTCGTGCTGCATCAGCGCGATCTGCCCGGCCGGGCCGCCGAAACTGAGGAAGCCGATGCGGGTGAAGACGCGCAGCAGATCGGGGAATGTGGGCGCGGGAGGTGGAGCGACCGAAGTGTCTGGTGCTTGCATATGCGTTCCCGTGAGGGGGAAAGCCCCCTCGAAAGTGCCGCAACGCTTGGGCGGGAACGCCTCAACCCGGTCGAGCGACGGGAGGTTGCCTTGCCCCGTTGGCGTGAACCTAACAGACTGACCGGGCTCTGATCAATCCCCCGCGACCCGCTCGATATTGGCGCCGAGCAGGGCGAATCTGTTCAGTCGCGGCGTTATTGACTTCCGCGCTTTGCCTCAGCGTTCAAGATGGCCTGCCAAGGTGGCAACGCAGCGCTCGGCTTCAAACACGGCTCGACAATGACAGCCATTTCCTTCGCCCAATCATAAGCTTCGCCACCGTTTGCTTCGCTATAGACGACTATCCGGCCATCTGAGCCTGACGCACGCAAAAATACTCCGTCTCCGTCTGCAGTTATGACGATTTCATCCGACTCCGCGTCTTTCGAAAGCGTCTTTGGTATGCCCCGAATGTCTCTGACATCCTGCGCTGTCCACAATTTCTCGCCGTACCCGGGAAAGCTGAGCAAGTGCTCAACCGCTCCCGCACACTGCCCAAGATCGGCCTCCCGCCAATTCGCAGTTATCGACAACTCCCGGGCAACTTCCTCCGGATTCGTGGGATACAGAGCATCCACCGTATGGCGATCTTCAGGAGAAATCTCGCTCGAGGGTCTGGGACTGATCATCCGCAGCACGGTTCGACAACGTTGAACACGCTTCATGTCCGTATCGCAGAGTTTTTGAACGGCAAAGGCCCACCCACCACCATAGTGGCGTAACTCTACCGAATAGAATGCATCTACAATATTGGGAGTTAATACGAAATCGGCTGATCCCATCTCAGGTTCTTCAAGCGGACGCGGGTTTCCTCCAAAGAAAATATCCAAATCGTACTGGAGACGAAAATACCAGATATCATATTTCTCTTTGTAGACCGCCCACCAGGCTTGAAAATGCCTGTCTTGTTCACACTTCTCTGGCGAATCCTCTTCATCGCATTCAAAACCGGACGGCAAATCCGCAGGATTGTAGATGTAATTTGCGAAAGCCGGGGAGTGGCTGGCAAAGAGAGTCAGCGCCGCCAAAACAATTCGCAAGAACCTGAACATCAATCCCCCCCGACCCGCTCGATATTCGCGCCGAGCAGGGCGAGCTTTTCTTCCAGCCGTTCGTAGCCGCGATCGAGGTGGTAGAGCCGGTGGACCTGGGTCTGGCCTTCCGCCGCCAGCCCGGCGATGACGAGGCTCATCGAGGCGCGCAGGTCGGTCGCCATCACTTCCGCGCCGGTCAGCTTCTCCACTCCGTGGACGATGGCGGTGCGGCCCTTGGTCTCGATATGCGCGCCCATCCGGTTGAGTTCGGGCACATGCATGTAGCGGTTCTCGAAGATCGTTTCGGTCAGCACGCTGGAACCTCTGGCCAGACACAGCATCGCCATCAGCTGGGCCTGCATGTCGGTGGCGAAGCCGGGATAGGGGGCGGTGGAGAGAGTGACCGGGCGCAGCGGGCCATCGGCAGCGACATGGATTCCGCCCTTCACCGGCTCGACATGAACATTGGCATCGCGCAGCGCCTGCACGGTGGCGTCCATATCCTCGATCCGCGCGCCGGCCAGCGTCACCTCGCCGCCGGTGATCGCCGCCGCGCAGGCATAGCTGCCGGCTTCGATCCGGTCTGGCATGACCATGTAGGTCGCGCCGTGCAGCCGCTCGACCCCGTGGATGGTGATGTCGGAGCTGCCGATCCCTTCGATCTGCGCGCCCATCGCCACCAGCAGATTGCACAGGTCGACGATTTCCGGCTCGCGCGCGGCGTTGTGCAGCGTGCTCTTCCCGCGCGCCAGCACGGCGGCCATCAGCGCATTCTCGGTCGCGCCGACCGACACCACCGGGAAGCTGTAGCGCCCGCCCGGCAAGCCGCCATCGGGAGCAATCGCCCGGACATAGCCCGCCGCCAGCTCGATATGCGCGCCGAACGCCTCCAGCGCTTTCAGATGCAGGTCGATCGGCCGGTTGCCGATGGCGCAGCCACCCGGCAGCGAAACGGTCGCTTCGCCCGCACGGGCCAGCATCGGGCCAAGCACCAGGATCGAGGCGCGCATCTTGCGCACCAGATCATAGGGCGCGACGGTGGAGGTGAGGCGGGTGGCCTGCAGCGTCATCACCCGGCCGAAATCTTCCGGCCGCGCACCGGCAATGCTGGTGGAGATGCCGAACTGGTTCATCAGGTGCTGGAACCCGTCGATATCGGCCAGCCGCGGCAGGTTGCGCAGCGTCATCGGCTCGTCCGTCAGCAGCGCGCAGGGCAGCAGGGTGAGCGCGGCATTCTTGGCCCCGGATACGGGAATGGTGCCGGAAAGGCGCTTGCCGCCTTCGATGATGATCTTGTCCATCATGGCGGTTTAGCGGGAATTGGCCCGGCGGCAAGCAGCGCGCAGTGCTATGCACAGCGCGGCACCTCGCAGCCGTCACAAAGAAGTCTTTAACAAGACTGCAACAGTCGTTAGCGAGAAAGCATCATGAGCAACACCACGCAGCGCAAGCCGATCCGCAAGGCCGTGTTCCCCGTCGCGGGACTGGGCACCCGCTTCCTCCCCGCCACCAAGGTCGTTCCCAAGGAACTGCTGCCGATCGTTGACCGGCCGCTGATCCAGTATGCGATCGACGAGGCGCGCGAGGCCGGAATCGAACAGATGATCTTCGTCACCGGCCGCGGCAAGACCGCGCTGGTCGAGAATTTCGACATCGCCTACGAGCTCGAAAGCACGATGGAGGCACGCGGCAAGGATCTGTCGGTGCTCGACGCCACCCGCTTCATCCCCGGCAATCTCATGACCGTGCGCCAGCAGGTGCCGCTGGGGCTGGGCCACGCCATCTGGTGCGCCCGCGCGATCGTGGGGGACGAGCCTTTCGCCATCCTGCTGCCGGACGAGTTGATGGTGGGACATAACGCGGACACCGGTGGCTGCATGAAGCAGATGGTGGAAGCCTATGACGAGGTTGGCGGTAATCTCATCTCCGTTCTGGAAGTCCCGCGCGAGGAAGTGTCGAGCTATGGCGTGATCGATCCGGGCGCCACCCATGGCGTGATGACCGTAGTCAACGGACTGGTCGAAAAGCCGCCGATGGCGCTGGCCCCGTCCAACAAGATCATTTCCGGGCGCTATATCCTCCAGCCCGAAGTGATGCGCACGCTTGAAACCCAGGAAAAAGGCGCAGGCGGCGAAATCCAGCTGACCGACGCAATGGCCAGGATGATCGGCACCCAGCCGTTCCACGCGGTGACTTTCAATGGCCGCCGCTTCGACTGCGGCAGCAAGACCGGCTTCGTCGAGGCGACCCTGGCACTGGCGCTGGAGCGCGAAGACATGGGCGCGGAAATCCGCGCGATCGCTGAGCGGTTGCTGGCGCGGTAGGTCGCACTGCCCCCGCTCCCTCGTTTACAGAGGCACCGCGATATGCGTGAAGTACTATCGCCGAGATCGGGATTAGCGACGCAGGCGGCCTTTATGTCCGCCCGACATCGCAAACATTTGAATATATTCGGCGCGCTGCGATGGAAGTCAATTGGGACCCTCAGCGACGTCGGCTGTTTGGACCTAAGCCGAGAGAATGGACCTATGCCGATTGGTTTAGGCAAATCACAGCGGCGGCGACAGAGGAGTACGGCAAAGCCTTACATCTGACATCTCAGACGATTTGGTCTAATATTCCCGACTCAATCCGTATTGAAATTTGCGCACCGCCTCAGCGCTGAGCATTTCCGATAGTCCGTACCACTACGCGCGAGGGAGGAAAAAAAAGGGCGCCGAAGCGCCCAGACTTTCATCCTCTCATGCCGACCGCAAGCGGAGGAGCGTTACTCCGCCCCGCGCCTGCCGCCTTCGCCGCGAGCCAGCGCGAAGGCGTGCTGGGCGGTTGTTTCGACCATGTAGGGGATCGGATTGACCGCTTCACCGGCGACGCGCACTTCATAGTGGAGGTGCGGGCCGGTCGAGCGGCCGGTCGAGCCAACGTAGCCGATCAGGTCGCCCTTGCGGACGCGGGCACCCTGGACGGTCGCGATGCGGGAAAGATGGCCGTAGCGGGTTTCGAGTGCGCCGCCATGTTCGATCTGGACATAATTGCCGTAGCTGCTGAACCATTCGGCCTTGCCGACAAAGCCATCGGCGGTGGCATAGACCGGCGTGCCGATCGGGCTGGCGAGGTCAACGCCCTTGTGCTGGCGACGACCACCGAGAACCGGGTGCATCCGCATGCCGAAATCGCTGCTCAGGCGCGCGCCTTCCAGCGGCATGCGCGAGGGAACGGCGACCCGGACGACGGCTTCGGCCACCGCGCCGGCTGCGCCATCGAGCTTTTCCCAGCCGGAAAAGAGCTGGTGGAACTGGGCATCGCCTTGGCCAAGCGGTGAAGTGAAAGAAGAGGACGGGCCGCCATCCGCCTGCTCAACGGCCGACTGGTCAAGCTCTTCAGCAAGGGCAGGAGTGGCGCACATCGCGGCGACAGCGGCAGCTGCGGCTACCATCGCGGAACCGATCCGGGTATTGAGCAGGAAGAATTTCAAGACCGTACCATCCTTGCCGTGAGCCCCGGAAGTGGCGCCCAAACTCAAAGAAACCGCGCGGAAAGAAACACTTTCCATGAGATTTCGCCATTTTTGGAGACTTACGGACCCCCCCGCCGTCTCGTGAGTTTGCTTATCATCGGCAAATGCTGATCAGGCAATGGCTGCGTAGAACTCTCGCGACAAACCGGCAGCGAGACGCGCCGAGTCGTTGAACGGCGGCTTAACAGCCCCCCGGAAGTGGCGCGCGACAAGGCGCTGCCACTCGATTTCCGGGCTTTTCGAGCTGTGGCGGCACAATGTGACAAAATGATGGGTGCCCACGCGGACATGGCGAATTTCATCGTCAAGGATTCGCGTCAGAATCCGCACACCGCCAGCGTCGCCCTGCGCCCGGATCCGTTCCAGCGTGGCCGGGGTCACGTCGAGCCCGCGCGCTTCCAGCACCATCGGCACGATCGCCAGCCGCGCGGCGACATCGTGGCGGGTCTCATGCGCCGCTTCCCACAAGCCATCATGGGCAGGCAGCGCGCCATAATGGCTGCCCAGCGTGCGCAGCTTGCGGGCCAGCAAGGCGAAATGCATCGACTCGTCAGCGGCGACATCGAGGAAATCACGGACGAAGCACTCGCCCATCTGCCCACCGAATCGTCCGGCCATGTCGAGCGCAAGGTCGATCGCCACGAATTCGATATGGGCCAGTGCATGCCACAGCGCGATTCGCGCCCGGTCCGATCCGCCGCGCCCGCGCTTGGGCATGCGGTTCGGCGCCAGCAGTTCCGGCGCTTCCGGCCGGGCCGGGCGGTCGGGCATGGCGAGATCGAAGCGGAAATCCAGCCGCC
The DNA here is from genome assembly GCA_947479055.1 of Erythrobacteraceae bacterium. Lineage (GTDB taxonomy): Bacteria > Pseudomonadota > Alphaproteobacteria > Sphingomonadales > Sphingomonadaceae > CANJYE01. Next base: position 85,068 of record CANJYE010000002.1, on the reverse strand, counting down.
CGGCCCGCCAGTCGCGCGCGACCGCCCTGGTCGCCATCGCCTTGGCCATGGGATCGGCCGTGAGCAGCGCAGCCCGGATGGCGGCGGCAACGGAGCCGGTCACAGCGCCCTTGCCGCCTCCAGCACCTCGGCGGCGTGGCCCTTGACCTTGACCTTGCGCCAGACCCGCGCGATCCGCCCGGCGCCATCGACCAGGTAGGTCGTCCGCTCCATCCCCATGTAGGTCCGGCCATACATGCTCTTTTCCACCCAGATGCCCAGCGCGTCGGCCAGCCCGTCGCTCGCCGCGTCGCTGGCGAGCGGGGTGACCAGTTCCTGCTTGCGGATGAAGTTCTGGTGCGATTTGGGCGGATCCTTGCTGACACCGAGCAGCGCGACCCCGGCGCTGGCGAACTCGCCTGCCAGCGCGGTGAAATCCCTCGCCACCGTGGTGCAGCCGGGCGTGTTGTCCTTGGGGTAGAAGAACAGCACCACTGGTTTTCCGCCGAATTCGGCGATACTGGTGGTTCCGCCTTCCGGCTTTTCCAGTGCGATAGCGGGAAACGGGTCTCCAGCGTCGGGGCGATCAGTCATCATCGGTCTCCAGTTCCAGGTCGAATGTGGCAGTCCAGGCGGCGGCGACGCTTTGCCGCGCCTGGTGGAAGGCTTGCAGCAGCGCCGCCATGTCCGGCTGCCCGCAGGTCCGGGCAAGAATGGCCTGTGCGGCGGGTGGCGGCAGCGCGGCATCGGGTGCCAGCAGCCGCGAGGCGACCAGAAGCCGGGCCAGCAGCGCATGCGCTTCGATCAGCGTCTCGGGCAGAAGCCCTGCTTCCACCAGTCGCGCAACCGCCGTGCCCAGCCCGGGGGTCAGACCCTTGCCCTCGCGCAATTGGAGATAGTGGAGGAGAAATTCGAGATCAACCAGCCCGCCGCGCGCCAGCTTGGCGTCCAGCGCACCTTTGCTTGGTTTGTGTGCGGCCATGTCGGCCCGCATCGTCAGCACATCCGCTTTCAGCACCGCCGGATCGCGCGGGCGGGTCAGGACTGCGTCGATGATCGCCTGCAACTGATCGCGCAGATGCTGCGGCCCATAGAGCGGGCGAGCGCGGATCAGTGCCATGTGCTCCCAGGTCCAGGCACTTTCGCGCTGGTAGCGCGCAAACGCATCGACGCTCACCGCCAGTGGCCCCTGCGCGCCTTGCGGCCTGAGCCGGGTATCGACCTCGTAGAGCGCGCCCTCGGCGGTCGGCACGCTCAGCGCCCCGGTCACCCGCTGGGCCAGCCGGTTGAAATAGAGCGTGATGCCAAGCGGGCGCTTGCCATCGGATTCAGTGCCTTCGCCCCCGGAAAAGAGATAGATCAGGTCAAGATCTGACGCATGGGTCAGCGAGCCTCCACCCAGCCGCCCGAGTCCCAGCACCAGCAGCTCGCCATCCGCGATTCGGCCATGGACGCGGGCGAATTCCTCGGCAGCGGCATCGGCCGCCACCGCCAGCGCCGCTTCGGCCGTGCGCGAGAGCGCGGCGGCAATGTCGAGCGGATCATGCGCCGCCTCGATCAGCTGGACGCCGAGCGCAAAGCGGGTTTCACCAACCACCCGGCGGATGCGGTCGAGCCGGGCCTGGTAATCATCGCCATCCTCATTGCCCGACATCCGCGCCGCCAGCGCCGCGACATCGCCCGGCAGATCGAGCGCGCTGGCATCGATCAGCGCATCGAGCAGATCGGCCCGGCGCGACAATTCATCCGCCAGCGGCGGGGCGAGGGCGAGGATGCGCACCAATTGGACCAGCAGGCCCGGGCGCGCCTCCAACAGGCGGAACAGGTTAATGCCGGATGATATATTAACCAGAAAGGCCTCCCAGCGGGCCAGCGCCCGGTCCGGATCGGGGGCCGCCGCCAGCGCATGGAGCAACGGCCCGCGAATCACCTCGAAGGCCGCCAGCGCCGCTTCGCTTCGCAGCGCCCGCACCTGCCCGTCGCGCCAGCCCTCCACCCGCCGCGCCACGGCCTGCGGATCGGAGAAACCGGTGCCTTCCAGTTGTTCAGCCACCGACCTTGGGGCGGGCTCGCCTCCTGCGCCGCCGGCCGCATCGGATGTCTGTTCGATCAGCGCGTCGAACCGGCTGCCGACCTGTTCGGTGATCGCCGCCAGTTCCGCCACCAGCGCGGCACCGTCCGGCAAGCCATCGAGCCGGGCGACATTGTCGAGCGCCTCAGGCTTGACCGGCAGGATATGGGTCTGCTGGTCGGCCACCATCTGCAGGCGGTGTTCGATCACCCGCAACCGGTCGTAGCTTTCGCCCAGCAGATGCGCGTCACCGGCGGGGATCAGCCCTTCCGCCGCCAGCGCATCCAGCGTCGCGCGCGTGCCGCGCAGCCGCAGTGCCGGCTTGCGTCCGCCGTAGATCAGCTGGTGGGTCTGAGCGAAGAATTCGATTTCGCGGATGCCGCCACGGCCCTTCTTGACGTCGAACCCCGGGCCGGGGCGGAGCGGGCCACTGTGATCGTCGCGAATCCGACGGATCAGCCGGGCGATCTCGGCAATCGCCCCGAAATCGAGGCTCTTGCGCCAGACGAACGGCCGGATTGCGGCGAGGAATTCCTCGCCCAGCCGGATATCGCCAGCCGCCGAACGGGCACGGATGAAGGCCGCGCGCTCCCACGCCAGCGCGCTCGATTCATAATGGCTAAGCGCCGCATCGCGCGAAATCGCCAACGGACTGATTTCAGAGGCAGGGCGCAGCCGCAGATCGACCCGGAATACATAGCCTTCGCCGGTGTGATGGGTCAGCAGTTCGACCAGCCGTCGCGCAACCCGCTGGGCCGCCTCGCCCGGATCGTCCCGCTCGCGCCTGGGCAGGGTGGCCGGATCGTAGAGCAGGATCGGATCGATATCGGAACTGTAGTTCAATTCGCCCGCTCCCTGCTTGCCCAGCGCAAGGGCGACAAAACCAGCCGGTTCGGCATCGGGCGCGCGGGCGCGAATCGCCTCGGCAATCGCGGCATCGAGCGAGCGATCGGCGAGCGCCGACAACTCGCCCGTCACCCGTTCCAGCGGGAATCCTCCGGCCAGGTCGCCGATCGCCAGCGCGGTTGCCATGGCCAGCCGTTCACGCCGCAGGGCCGAGCCAACATCAGGCGCGTCCCGCCCGGCCAGACGCGCAAAGCCAAGCGCCTCCTCGCCCCGCCCTTCGGTCAGCAGGCGGGCGAGTTCGGGCTGACGCTCCAGCCCCAGGGCGAGGAATGGCGCGCAGCCACGCGCGCGTTCGAGTGCTCCGGTCCAGTCGTGATCCATGGCCACTGACCTGCCCCGCCTCGCCGTCAAGGGCAAGTGCTCCTTGCGCGGCGGCGTAGCGGTGCTTACGGCTGGCAGCGGGAAACATCAGAGAGGATGCCAAGCCATGTCCTATGGTTCATCGGGTTCAGCCGCGCCTGCCGAGGAAAAGCGCCATCACGCGCCGCTTTCCGGCAAGGATACCGACTTCTATTACAACGGCCTGGAAGACGGGCAGCTGCTCATCCAGAAGTGCGATGCCTGCGGCACTTTGCGCAACCCGCCCAGCCCCGGCTGCGGGGCATGTTCCAGCATGGACTGGTCACCCCATGCGCTGACCGGCACCGGCACGATCTACAGCTACACCGTGCATTACCATCCGCCGCTGCCCGGCTTTGCCTCGCCCCATCCGATCGCGGTGGCGGAATTCGAAGGCGTGCGCGTCGTCGGCGCGATGGATGGCACGGAACCCGCAGCGATGGCCATCGGCAAGCCGGTGACGATCGAATTCACGCGCCGCGGCGAAGCCGCCGGTTTCCGCTTCAAGCTGGCGTAAGGAGAACTATCCCATGGCGAATTTCAGTAAAAAGGCCGCCATCGCCGGCTATGGCGCCACCGAGTTTTCGAAGAATTCGGGGCGCAGCGAATTGAAACTGGCGACGGAGGCGGCGCTGGCCGCCTGTGCCGATGCCGGGATCAACCCCAGCGAGGTGGATGGCATTTCCACCTACACGATGGACAACAACAACGAACAGGAAGTGGCCCGCGCGATCGGCTCGAAGGAACTGAAGTTCTTCGGCCAGACCAGCGGTGGCGGCGGCGGGGCGTGCGCGCCGCTGATGCAGGCGGCGATGGCAGTGGCCACCGGCGTTGCCGAAACCGTGCTGTGCTACCGCGCGATGAACGAACGGTCCGAATACCGCTTCGGCCAGCCGATCCAGGCGCAGATGCCGACCAGCGACAATCTGATCTTTGCCTATCACGGCTTCCAGGGTCTGATGACCGCCGCCGCCCTGCTGGCCGTTTCGATGCGTCGCTACATGCATGAAAGCGGGGCGACACAGGACGATTTCTGCAATTACGCGATGGTCGCGCGCAAGCATGCTGCGCGCAATCCCAATGCCTTCTTCTATGGCAAGCCGATCACGCGCGAGGAATATCACGCCTCGCGGATGATCGCCGATCCGTTCCACCTGCTCGACTGCTGCCAGGAAAGCGACGGTGCCTGCGCGGTGATCGTTACCACGGCGGAGCGCGCGCGCGATCTCAGGCAGCCGGCGGTGCTGATCAATGCCGCCGCGCAAGGCTCGCCCTGGGGGACAATGGGCCTTGGCGCCTATTACAAGCAGGACATCGTCCCGCGTGATGAATGCGCCGCCGCCGCCCGCCAGCTGTGGGCAACCTCGGGCCTGTCGCCCAAGGACATGCAGATGGCGATCATCTACGATCACTTCGGCCCGACTGTGCTGCCCGGCCTCGAAGCCTATGGTTTCTGCGAATATGGCGAGGCCAAGGACTTCATCAAGGATGGCAATATCGAGGTTGGCGGCACCCTGCCGGTCAACACCAACGGCGGCCAGCTGGGCGAAGCCTATATCCACGGCATGAACGGCGTGTGCGAAGCGGTGCGTCAGATCCGGGGCACTGCCATCAACCAGGTGGCCGACGTGGAAAATGTCCTCGTCACCGCCGGCAGCGGCGTGCCGACCAGCGCGGTGGTGCTCAGCCGCGACGTGTGATCCGGTTCCGGCAGGGGTGTTGGATCACCGCCCCTGCCACACCGGATCGCGCTTTTCGAAGAAGGCGCGCGGGCCTTCCTTGGCATCTTCGGTCTGGAACACCTCGTTGCTCAGCGCATCCTCGATCGCATAGGCTTCCTCCAGCGTGGCGACCGCGATGGAGCGCAGCGCGCTCTTCTTGGTGGCCTGCACGGAGAGTGGCGCGTTCTTGCAGATTTCTTCCGCCCAGGACATCGCCACGTCCATCAGCTCCTCGCGCTCGCACACCTCGTTGATGAGCCCAAGTTGCAGCGCCCGTTCGGCCGAGGTCGGCCGCGCGACCAACAGCATTTCCATCGCAGCGGGCCAGGCCAGCTGGCGCGGCAGCCGCGCGGTGGTGCCGCCCCCGGCAAACAGGCCGCGCTTGGGTTCGGAAACGTTGAACACCGCATCCCGGCTGGCAATGCGGATATCGGTGCCGCCCAGCATCTCCATCCCGCCAGCCCAGCACTGGCCGTTCACCGCGGCGATGATCGGCTTGTAGATCTCAAAACCCTTGAGCGTGAAATAGCGCGTGCCATTGCGGGTGATCAGGTCGAGCGTGGGCGACAGGCCGTCGTTCTCGATCCGCTCCTTCGCAATCTGGCTCATCGTGTGGAGATCGCCACCGGCACAGAACGCGTCCTTCACCCCGGTGACGATCGCCACCCAGGCATCGGGATCATCGTTGAACCGCTCCCACGCGTCGATCATCTGCACCGAATGCTCGACATCGAAGGCGTTGCGCCGCTCATACCGGTCGATGGTGATGGTGACGATATGGCCTTGCTTGTCGTAATGAATGGGCATCGCGGTTGCACTCCCTTCGCGCTTTGGCCCTGCATTTGCAGAGCCCGGCCCGCGCGTCGAGACCGAATGCGCAAGGGCGAGAATTCAGTGAGTGAAAGCGAGACCCAGCCGCTCAGCCTGAGTCGCCAGGCGCTTGTCGCGGGACCACAGGCGGATGCCTTCGCCGGCAGCTGCACTGGCGAGCAGGTGCGCATCGACCATCCCGACACCTGTCCCACTCAGGTCTGTGTCCTCGATAAATGCGAGAAGCTCACGGTTAGTGACAACATCTGCCTGACGCAAAAGACCGAGTTTGGTTATCAGGTCATCGCGCATTGACATGGTACCCAGGGCAAGTTCCGCGGTTACGAAAGCGTGCTGCAGCACTCGCCCTTCAGTGAGGGCCACGACGAGATTTGCGTCAGTGGAACGCAGATGATCGATCCAAACTGACGTATCGACAATGATCACGTAAATGGCCGTTCACGCGGCGCGGCCTTCGCATCGGGCATCGTTCCGCCCATGCGGGCCAGCGATCGCGCGGCCTCGCGCTCTATCAAGGCCGCAAGGGCGGCCTCGACAAGCCTGTCGCGATCACGAATCCCCGAGATTAGTTCGGCCTGGTTCCAGATATCTGTTGCGACCTCGCGTGAGGAATGTGCCGCTTGGAGCGCGGTCGACCGCGACTTTCTCACACGCTCGAACCGCACCCGCTTGCGCGAGATGTTGAGATCCCTTGTTTCAAATCCCGCATCCTGCCACCCGTGAGTCTGACTGTGGCCGCCACCCGTCTGGTTTGCCCACCATGCCTGATATTGGTATGCGCTGTCTGGCAATTTGAAGCCAAGGACATGCTCGACCTTTTCGAAATCGGCTTCCCAGCTGTCACCATTCAGATTTTCAAGGTAGCGCTTCAACGGCTCGTATTTGCCCATGGCAACTCCTCCTTCTCGCGAAATATTTATACTATAGGTTATTAGAGTGTCAAATAGTTTTCACATGCCGCCCGAGTGGCACAAGCAGGAATGGCTGTGGATCGGCTTTCCCCATGACGAGAGCGAATGGGGCGGAGCATTTGCGCGGGCGCAGGAACAGCTGGCCGCTTTCGCCAGTGCCGTGGCGGACAGCGGGCAGGAAGTGCGGCTGCTGGTGCGCGATGCCGCCAACGAGGCGCGCGCCAGGGCGCTGGTGAGCGCGGCGGTGAAGCTGGAGCGGCGCGTCTATGGCGATGTCTGGCTGCGCGACACCGGGCCGCTGGTGGTTCTGGACGGTGCAGGCCACGCCCGCGCGATGCGCTTCGGCTTCAACGGCTGGGGCGGCAAGTACCTGATGGCCGGGGACCAGACCATCGGCGCGGAGCTGGCCAGGGACGCCGGGCTGGAGGTGCAGTCCTGCGACTGGATTCTCGAAGGCGGGGCGCTCGATGGCGATGGCACCGGGCTTGTCGCCACTACCGGCCAATGCCTGCTCAATCCCAACCGCAACCCGCAGCTGTCGCGCGAGGCAATCGAGCAGCGGCTGGCCCGAGACCTCGGCCATGATCGTGTGCTGTGGCTCGGCGACGGCTTGCTCAACGACCACACCGACGGTCATGTCGACAACCTCGCCCGTTTCGTGGCGCCCAATGTGCTGGCACTGCCGGTGGCGAGCGGGGCGGACGATCCCAATGCGCAGGTCTATGCCGATGCCCGCGCCCGCGCGCTGGATTTCGGGGTGGAGCTGCGCGACGTGCCCTCGCCCGGGCGGATGGCGAGCGGGGATTTCATCGAGCCGGCCAGCTACATGAACTTCGCCATCACCAGCCAGCTGGTGGTAGTGCCGACCTTCGGTTCGCCCCATGATGCCGAAGGCGTGGCCGCCGTGGCCGCATTGTTCCCCGATCGCGCCACCATCGGCCTGCCGGGCGACGCCGTGCTGGCCGGCGGCGGCGGGTTTCATTGCGCCAGCCAGCAGATGCCGACGGCGGGATTTTAACGAATCGCTAAGGTGCCCGCGCGATAAGCTTCGTCATGGCCCAAGCCCTCGCCTTCGTCCGTCACGCCGCACCGCTCAGTCTTGAGCCGCTGCGCATGCTGATCGTGCTCAGTTGTGCGCTGGCGCTGATCGCTGCCGGGCAGGGCCTGCCTTACTGACGCAAGTCCGGCGGGGTCGCTTCCGCCCTCAACAATGCAACCGCCTCGTCGAGCGAGACGAACTTCTGCCGTTCCTCGCCCAGGGTGCGGATGGCGACGGTGCCTTCTTCCGCCTCGCGCTTGCCGACGACCAAGAGGTGCGGGACTTTCTGAAGCGAGTGTTCGCGCACCTTGTAGTTGATCTTCTCGTTCCTGAGATCGCATTCCACACGGATTCCGGCGGCTTTCAGCCTGGCCGTGACCTCCTGCGCATATTCGTCAGCGTCCGAGACGATGGTTGCCACCACCGCCTGCACCGGGGCCAGCCAGACCGGCAGCTTGCCGGCGAAATGTTCGATCAGGATGCCGATGAAGCGTTCATACGAGCCGAAGATCGCGCGGTGGAGCATCACCGGGCGGTGTCGTTCGCCATCCTCGGCGATGTAGCTCGCGTCGAGCCGTTCGGGCAGCACGCGGTCGGACTGGATCGTGCCGACCTGCCAGGTTCGGCCGATCGCGTCGGTCAGGTGCCATTCCAGCTTGGGGGCGTAGAACGCGCCTTCGCCGGGCAGTTCTTCCCAGCCATAGGCTTGGGTGGCAAGGCCCGCCTCGACCACGGCGGCGCGCAGTTCGGTTTCGGCCTGGTCCCACATTTCCTCTGTGCCGAAGCGGGTTTCCGGGCGCAGCGCCAGCTTGACCGAATAGGTGAAGCCGAAATGCTGGTAGACCCGGTCCGCCAGTTCGCAGAAGGCGCGCACTTCGGCCACGATCTGGTCTTCGCGGCAGAAGATATGGGCATCGTCCTGCGTGAACTGGCGCACGCGCATAAGTCCGTGCAGCGCGCCATGCGGCTCGTTGCGGTGGCAGCAGCCGTTTTCGTAAATGCGCAGAGGCAAGTCGCGGTAGCTTTTGATGCCCTGGCGGAAGATCAGCACATGCGCCGGGCAGTTCATCGGCTTCAGCGCCATCCAGTCCGCTTCGCCCGAAATCACCGGGCCTTCATCATCGACATTGGGCACTTCATCGGGGATGACGAACATGTTCTCGCGGTATTTGCCCCAGTGGCCGGATTGCTCCCACTGGCGCGAATCCATGATCTGCGGGGTCTTCACTTCCTTGTAACCCGCCCCGTCGATGGCGCGACGCATATAGGCTTCCAGTTCGCGCCACACCCGGTAGCCCTTGGGGTGCCAGAACACGCTGCCATGAGCTTCGGATTGGAGGTGGAACAGGTCCATCTCCGCACCCAGCTTGCGATGGTCGCGCTTGGCCGCTTCCTCCAGCCGGAGGAGATGCGCGTCCAGCTGCTTCTTGTTGAGCCAGCCGGTGCCATAGATGCGGCTGAGCATCGCATTGTTCTGATCGCCACGCCAGTATGCGCCCGACACGCGGGTCAGCTTGAAGGCGGCGGGATCGAGCTTGCCGGTGGAGGGCAGATGCGGCCCGCGGCACATGTCGAGCCAGTCATCGCCCGACCAGTAGACCGTCAGCGCCTCGTCACCCCCATCGTCTTTGGCAGGCAGTTCGGCGGCCCATTCGGCCTTGAATTTCTCGCCTTGGCTGTTCCAGCGGGAAATCAGCTGCTCGCGGCTCCACGCCTCGCGGCGCAGCGGCTTGTCGGCGGCGATGATGGCGCGCATCTGCGCTTCGATTGCGGGAAGGTCTTCATCCGTGAAGGGACGATCGGCCGGGGCGAAATCGTAATAGAAGCCATCGTCGGTGGACGGTCCGAAAGTGATCTGCGTGCCAGGAAACAGCGCCTGCACCGCTTCGGCCAGCACATGGGCGAAATCATGCCGGGCAAGGTCGAGCGCATCCGCCTCGTCCCGCGCGGTGACCAGCGCCAGTGTGCAATCGCCATCGAACGGGCGGGCAAGATCGCGTAGTTCGCCATCGACCCGCGCGGCCAGCGCGGCCTTGGCAAGGCCGGGTCCGATCGCGGCGGCGACATCGGCAGGACTGGAGCCGCGCGGCATTGCGCGCGTGGAACCATCGGGCAGGCTGATCGTGAGCATTTCTGACATGGTTGCGGTCCTTAGCGGGGAGTGATGCTTGCCTCAACCGCACATTGCCCGCATGAAATGCCGTCATGACCGACATTCGCTTCCACGTCATCCCGGACGGGCCCAAAGGCGCGCGGCGCATTGCCTATCGCTTCAGCCCCGGCACCGGCCCGGCGCTGGTATTCCTGCCCGGTTACATGTCCGACATGGCGGGCAGCAAGGCCTGCGCGGTGTTCGACTGGGCACGGGCACAGGGGCGGGCGGCGCTGCTCATGGACTATTCCGGCTGCGGGGCCAGCGACGGTGAATTTGCCGATGGCTGCCTTTCGCTGTGGAAGGAAGAAGTGATCGAGCTGACCGGCGCTCTGTGCCCCGGTTACAAGCTGGTGCTGGTCGGCAGTTCGATGGGCGGCTGGCTCATGCAGTTGCTGGCACTGGACCTGGGGCCGCAGGTCCATGCACTGGTCGGTATCGCCGCCGCGCCCGATTTTGCCGACTGGGGTTTCAACGCAGCGCAGAAAGCCGAGCTCGAGGCCGGCCGGACCATTTTTGAAGACAATTCCTATGGCCCCGATCCGACCCCGACCCATCCGCTGTTCTGGGCCGATGCCAGCGCGCTGAGCCTGCTGTGGCGGGACGAGATCGCGATTTCCTGCCCGGTCAGGCTTATCCATGGTCAGGCAGACCCTGACGTACCGTGGCAAGTTTCGCTAAAAACGGCGGCGCTGCTGCGTTCAGCCGATGTGCAGGTGACGCTGATCAAGGATGGCGACCACCGCCTTTCGCGGGATGGGGATATCGCCCTGATCCTGCGCATTATCGCCGCCCTGCCCTAAGGTTCACACTTCTGATGCTTTCGATTCTTCTCCCCTTGATGGCCCAGATGGCACCCGCCGCCGCGCCCCAGTCCTTGCCCGAGGCTCGGATGTCCGCCTGCGTCGAACAGTCCCGCAAGGACGTGGACGGCGCCATCGCCACTGCCGACGACTGGATGAAGGGCTTGAAGGGGAACGAGCGGGCTTATCCGCTGCAATGCCTGGCAGTCGTCTATGCAAGACAATTGCGCTGGGACGAGGCGGAGGACACATTCCTGGCCGCGCGCGATGCGTTGCTGGCCGACGAAAAAGTCCACCGGGCCAAGCTGGGCGGCATGGCGGCCAACGCAGCGCTGGCAGACAGCCGGCCCGGTGCGGCGCTGGCCTCGCTCGAGCAGGCCCGCAGCGATGCCACCAGCGCGGGCGACCTGGCGCTGGCGGGTGAACTGGAAATCGACCGGTCCCGCGCGCTGGTGGCGCTGGACCGACCCGCCGAGGCGGAAGCCGCGCTCAACACGGCGCGGCGCGATGCCGCGCAGGATGCCGACACCTGGCTGCTTTCGGCCACACTGGCCCGACGGCTGGGCAAATTGCAGGATGCGCAGTTCTATATCGAGACGGCCGCAGGGCTGAGCCCGGTCGATCCGGCGATCGGGCTGGAAGCGGGGGTGATCGCCGTGCTGTCCGGCCATGACGAGGCCGCGCGCAAGAGCTGGCAATCAGTCATCACTGCCGCCCCCGGCAGCGAAGCGGCGGTTACCGCCAAATCCTATATCGACCAACTGGGCGGCAACTGATAGCGGTCCCGCATGACCGAACTTTCCGTCCTCGACCTCGTCCCCGTCCGCGAAGGCAGCGGAACCGTTGAAGCCATGGCCGAAGCCGCGCTGCTGGCCCGCGCCGCAGAAGATGCGGGCTACAAGCGCTTCTGGATCGCGGAACATCACGCGATGGAAGGGATCGCCGGGGGTGCCACGTCGGTCGTTCTGGCCCATGTCGGCCATGCCACCTCCACCATCCGGATTGGCGCGGGCGGGATCATGCTGCCCAATCACAATCCCTTTGTGATCGCGGAACAGTTCGGCACGCTCGATGCACTGTTCCCGGGCCGGATCGACCTCGGGCTCGGTCGCGCGCCGGGCGCGGACGGGCGGATCGCCAATGCGCTGCGCAAGGATATCATGCGCGCGTCCGAATTCTTTCCGCAGGATGTGGCGGAACTGCGCGCCTATTTCGGCAAGGATCCGGCGATCGCGCTCAAGCCCACGCCGGGCTGGGGCGCCAGTATCGAGCTGTGGATGCTCGGCTCCAGCCTGTTCGGCGCGCAGCTGGCGGCGATGCTGGGCCTGCCCTATGCCTTCGCCAGTCATTTCGCACCCGATCATCTCGATGCGGCACTGACGATCTATCGCGATCGCTTCCAGCCCTCTGAAACGCTGGCACAGCCGCATGTGATGGTGGCGATGAACGTCTATACCGCCGAAAACGGCCGCGAGGCGCGGACCATCGCCAGTTCGCAGGAACAGATGTTCGTGGCGATCCGCACCGGCCGGACAATGAAGGTCCAGCCGCCGATCCCCGATTACCGCCAGAAGTTGTCCGGGCCGGAAGCGGCCATGCTCGACCATGTCTGGCAGGCCAGCGCGGTCGGCAGTCCGGCCACGGTGCGCGAGGCGATCGGGCGATTTGTCGAACGGACCAGGGCCGACGAGCTGATCATCGCCGGGGCAACCTTCGATCCAGCCGCACGCCGCGCCTCTCTCGCCTTGACGATGGAAGCCGTTTCAGGCTGAAGGCCCGGCGATGCGCGATTCGGCCGGAGAGGCAAGATAATGAGCAAATATGACATCGTCATCGTCGGGGCCGGCCATGGCGGGGCACAAGCCGCCATCGCCCTGCGGCAAAACAAGTTCGAAGGCACGATCCTGATGATCGGGCGCGACAGCGAACCGCCCTATGAACGGCCGCCACTGTCCAAGGAATATTTCTCGCGCGAGAAGGAGTTCGAGCGGCTCTACATCCGTCCCCCGCATTTCTGGCCGGACAAGGGCGTGGAACTGATGCTCAACACCGTGGTGAGCGCTGTCGACCCTGTTGAACATGTTTTGACCCTCGTTGACGGCAGCTCGGTAAATTACAGCCAGCTGATCTGGGCAACAGGCGGCGATCCGCGCAAACTGCCGGTTCCGGGCGGCGATCTGGCCGGGGTTCATGGCGTGCGCGACCGCGCCGATGCCGACCGGATGATGGCCGAAGTGGATGGCGGAGCAAGGCAGATTGTCGTCATCGGCGGCGGTTACATCGGGCTGGAAGCAGCGGCGGTGCTGGTCAAGTTCGGCTGCCATGTCACTCTGCTCGAAGCCCTTCCGCGCGTGCTGGCGCGGGTCGCGGGCGAACAGCTTTCCGCCTTCTACGAAGCCGACCACCGCGCCCATGGCGTGGACCTGCGCACCAATGTGACGGTGACGGCGCTGGAAGGGGAAGGCAGCAAGGTCACCGGGGTCCGGCTGGCCGATGGCGAACTTATCCCGGCCGACATGGTGGTGGTCGGCATCGGCATCGTCCCCTGCGTTGCCCCGCTGCTCGAAGCGGGCGCGGCAGGCGGCAATGGCGTGGACGTCGATGAATTCTGCCGCACATCACTGCCCGATGTCTATGCGATCGGCGATTGCGCGGCCTTTGCCTGCGATTATGCCGATGGCACGGTGATGCGGGTCGAATCGGTCCAGAACGCCAATGACCAGGCCAATTGCGTGGCCAAGGGGATCATGGGCGATCCGCAACCTTACCACGCCTTCCCGTGGTTCTGGTCCAACCAGTATGACCTCAAGCTCCAGACCGCCGGGCTTTCGACCGGCCATGATGCGACCGTGCTGCGCGGCGATCCGGACAATCGCAGCTTCTCGGTGATCTACCTCAAGGGTGGCAAGGTCATCGCGCTCGACTGCGTCAATTCGGTCAAGGACTATGTCCAGGGTCGCAAGTTGGTCGAAGCGGGCGCGGCGATCGCGCCCGACATGCTGGCCAACACCGAAGTGCCGCTCAAGGAAATGCTGTAAGCTCTGCATCGGCCCAGCGGGCGGCTTCGGCCACCACCGGGTCGGGATCGCTGGCCAGCTCGCGGACGATATCCAGCAAGGCCGCATCGCCGCTGTTCCCGGCAGCGATCAGGCAGTTGCGGATGAAACGGTCTCGCCCGATCCGCTTGATCGGCGATCCTGAAAACAGCGCGCGGAAACCTGCATCGTCCAGCCCCAGCAACTCGCCCAGCCGGGGCGCGACCAGTTCCGCGCGCGGCAGGAAAGCCTTGTGGCGGGCGGCGCTGTCGGCAAACTTGTTCCATGGGCAGACCGCCAGGCAATCATCGCAGCCATAGATCCGGTTGCCAATTGCCTTGCGAAATTCGGCTGGAATCGGCCCCTTGTGCTCGATCGTGAGGTAACTGATGCAACGCCGCGCATCCAGCCGATAGGGTGCCGGAAAGGCCTGAGTCGGGCAGGCCTGCTGGCAGGCCTGGCACGATCCGCAGCGATCCTCGTGCGGGCTGTCCGCCGGGAAGGCGATCTCACTGTAGATCGCACCGAGGAACAGCCAGCTGCCATGCTCGCGGCTGACCAGATTGGTGTGCCGGCCCTGCCAGCCGATCCCGGCCGCTTCGCCCAGCGGCTTTTCCATCACCGGCGCGGTATCGACGAAGACCTTGAGCGCGGTTTCCCCCAGCCCGGCCTTGCGCCCTTCTTGCACCAGGAAGCGGGCCAGCGCCTTCAGCGCCTTCTTGACCGTGTCGTGATAATCCGAGCCTTGCGCATAGACGGAAATCCGCCCGCGCGAAGGCTCTTCGGCCAGCGCCAGCGCCAGCGAATCGGTGGCGGGGGCATAGCTCATCCCCAGCGCAATCACGCTGCGCGCTTGCGGCCAGAGCGATTGCGCACCCTTGCGCACTTCGGCCCGGCTTTCCATCCATTCCATCGAACCATGGAAACCGCCGGCCAGCCATTCCTTCAGCCGCTGGCCGCGTAGCGGATCATCCTCGGCCGGAGCAAAGCCGATCGCCACGAAGCCGAGCCGCCGCGCCTCGTCCGTGAGCCGGGCCTTGAGGCCAATGGTTGCCGCGCCGTTAACCAAACTTCATGTGCCTCCCCTTCACCCGTGGTGGTTAACAGCAAGCCATGCAAATGGCACCCATTCATCCGCTTCGCGCGGACAAGATGCTGCGCCCGCTCGCCATCGAGGCGCGCGGGCTGGTCAAGCGGTTCGATGGCACGCTGGCGGTCAACGGGGTCGATCTGGAAGTGCCGGAAGGGGCGATCTACGGCATTCTCGGCCCCAATGGCGCGGGCAAGACCACCACGCTCAGGATGCTGCTGGGGATCATCGACCCGGACGAAGGCGTGCGCCGCCTGCTTGGCCATGACCATCCGCAGGATATCGCCCGCTGGATCGGCTATCTGCCCGAAGAGCGCGGACTTTACCCTTCGATGAAGGCGGTGGACGCGATTGCCTTCATGGGGTCCTTGCGCGGCCTGCCGCTGGCGGAGGGGCGCCGCAAGGGGCTCGAACTGCTCGAGCAGAACGGGCTCGGCCACGCAGCCCAGCGCACGATCCGCCAACTGTCCAAGGGCATGGCCCAGCAGGTGCAATTGCTCGGCGCGCTGGTCCACGATCCGCGCCTTGTCGTGCTGGACGAGCCCTTCTCCGGCCTCGACGCGATCAACCAGGGAAAGCTCGAATCGATGATCCGCGCGCTGGCTGCGCGGGGCACCACCGTGATCTTCTCGACCCATGTCATCGCCCATGCCGAACGGATGTGCGAAGGCGTGGCGATCATCGCCGGCGGCAAGGTGTCCTTCGCCGGACGGGTGGACGAGGCGCGCGACCGGATTCGCCCGCAAGTGCGGCTGGAAACCCGCGCCGATGACGGCGCCTGGCGCACCGCCCTGCCTGATGACGCGCGGCATGAAGGGCAGTTCTGGTATTTCTCGCTGCCCGAAAGCGGGATCGAACCGCTGCTGCGCGCACTGATCGATCTCGACGCCGGCATCCTTTCGCTGTCGATCGAGCGGGCCGGGCTGCACGATGCCTTTGTCGCCATTGCCGGCGAAGCGGTGGCCCGGGCGCTGGAAGCCGAAACCGAACTGGAGAATGCGGCATGAGCGCGGGGCGTCTTTCCTTCTGGCAGGCCGCATCGGTGATCGCCCGGCGCGATTTCACCGCAGTCCTGTTCAGCCGCAGCTTCCTCCTGTTCCTGCTCGGACCGCTGTTCCCGCTGATCGTCGGCGCGCTGGCGGGCGGAGTCAGCAGCCGCGTCGCCACCACGGCGGATCAGGCCCACATCGGCGTGGCGATGGTGGCAACAGATGCCGACGCGATGCTGGCCGCGCATGGCCGGCTGGCACCGCAGTTGGGGACCGGTCTGCCTGACATGGTCATCCTGCGCCAGCTCAAGCCGGGCGAAAGCTATGATCCGCATGCCGCCCTGAGCGACGGCAACGCCGGGCTGGGCGCAGTGCTGACCGGCACTCTCGACGCGCCGGTTCTGACCGGCACCGCCGACCGGATCGGGCGCTGGCAGGGCCCGGTCTCGTTCCTGGCCGGCAACGCCTCCGCCGCGGCAGGTCCGCATTACCCCCAGGTTACGCTGTCAGGCACCAAAAGCAGTTCCGCACAACGCCATGCCAACCGACTGCTGACCGCACAGGCCGCGCAAACCCTGCTGTTCCTGCTGATCATGCTGCTGGCCGGGATGGTGCTGTCCAATCTGGTGGAGGAAAAGACCAACAAGATCATCGAAATCCTCGCGTCCGCCATCCCGATGGATGCGGTGTTCTTCGGCAAGCTGTTCGCCATGCTCGGGGTCTCGCTGGTCGGGATCGCGGCGTGGGGCGCGGTTGGCGGTGCGATCGTGCTGCTGGCCGGCCATGCGCTGCCCGCCCTGCCCGAACCTGCGGTGGGATGGCCGATCTTCTTCGCGCTCGGCACGATCTATTTCGCGATGGGCTATCTCCTGCTCGGCGCGCTGTTCCTGACCATCGGCAGCATGGCATCGACGGTGCGCGAAGTGCAGACGCTGTCGATGCCGGTCACCATGATGCAACTGCTGGTGTTCTTCTTCGCCAGCTACGCCATGGCCCAGCCGGGCAGCACGATCGAATGGCTGGCGGTAATCTTTCCGCCCAGCTCGCCTTTCGCCATGCTGGCCCGCGCCGCGCAAGAGAATGGTTTGTGGCAGCATGTCATCGCCGTCGGCTGGCAGGGGCTTGCCGTCGCGCTGTTCGTCAAGGCCGGGGCCGGGCTGTTCCGCAAGCGGGTGATGCAATCGGGTCCGGCGCCGCGCAAGGCCGCCGGGCGCGGCCTGCTGGCCCGGTTGAAACAGAGCCGCGCCTGATCGCCTTTCCCCGCAACGTTCATTGCATGCTCATGCGGATTGGGAGATGATCCGCCGCATGAGCACGCCAGCGCACTCTGCACGGACACTGTCCCTCGCCCCTGCCCGCCGACAGTTCCTGCGCTGGCTGGCGATCGGCGCGGCCATGCCGCTGGCCTCGGCCTGCGGCGGCAGCGAGGCTTCGGCCAAATCCTTCCCCATAGCCTATAGCGAAGCCGAATGGCGCCGCCGCCTGACGCCCGCCCAATTTGCGGTGCTGCGCGAGGAAGATACCGAACGCCCCGGCAGTTCGCCGCTCAACCATGAAAAGCGCAAAGGCACTTTCCTGTGCGCGGGTTGCACCAACGAGCTGTTTGCCTCCGCCACCAAATTCGACAGCGGCACCGGCTGGCCGAGCTTCTGGAAGCCGCTGCCCGGCGCGGTCGGCAGCTCGACCGACTACGCGCTCGGCTATCCCCGCACCGAAGTGCATTGTGCCGATTGCGGTGGCCATCTCGGCCATGTCTTCGACGATGGTCCTGCGCCCACCGGCAAGCGTTACTGCATGAACGGTGTGGCGATGACCTTCCGCCCGTCCTGATGCGGAAACTGGCAATTGTGGCTCGCCAGCGCCAGCCGGGCAGCGCATAGAGGAGAGGTTGCAGGCGGATGCCAGGGCAGGAGCCCGCACCGCCACCGCAACGGGGAACAGGCTTCGGGCCTGCAATGGGAGAGAATGAATGGCAGCAATTACTCCGGCAATCGCCGGCATGGTGGCACTTTCGGTGCTGGCGCAAATTCTGGCGCTTTCGATGCTGCCCGCATCCAACGGGCTGACCGCGCCACTGCCGACGCTCGGCATGGCGCTGGGCTTTGCTGTCGGGATCGGGATCATGGCGCGGATTGCCTATGCCGGGATCAACCTCGGCCTGCTGGTGCCGATCATGTCGGCGCTGGTGCCACTGGGTGCGATTGCCGTCAGCGTGCTTGTCTTCAAGGAACCCGCCTCGACAGCCAAGATCGGCATGCTGCTGGCAGCCTGCGGCCTGATCGGCGCTGCCAATCTGGTATGAGAGAGCTGGAAGGGTGCCGTGACCTGAATTGGTTGGCGCCCGAACCCGCCAGGGGTCGCAAGGCCGGAGAGCAAACAAAAATGGTGCGGGCGGTGGGACTCGAACCCACACGAGCAAGGCTCAGGGGATTTTAAGTCCCCGGCGTCTACCATTCCGCCACGCCCGCCAACGGGACTGGCCTATGGCTTTCAATTGTCCATGGTCAAGCGGAACAGCACCATGCCGCCGAACAACCCGGCCAGGAAAATGATCGCCTGCGCCGGAGCCAGCGCCAGCGCGGCGAAACCAGGGCCGGGGCAGAGGCCGGCCACACCCCAGCCGATGCCGAACAGCGCGGCACCAAGGATCAGCCGCCAGTCGAGATCCTTCGCGGTCGGCAGGGCGAAGGCATCGGCGAAGAAAGGGGCGACCATCCGGCGCTGGACCTGCCAGATCACCGCCATCACCAGCACAGCGCCGCCCATCACGAACACCAGTGTCGGGTCCCATGTCCCGAACAGGTCAAGGAAGCCGCGCACCCGCAAGGGGTTGGTCATGCCCGAAACGGCAAGGCCCGCACCGAACAGCGTGCCGGAAACCAGCGAGACGAGAATATTGCGCATCAGGCCGCGTTCCCCATCATGTTCATCACCGCCACGGTCGCGACCCCGGCGGCAATGAAAGTGAGAGTCGCCACGATCGAGCGGGCCGACAGCCGGCTCATCCCGCACACGCCATGGCCGCTGGTGCAGCCCGAACCGAGCCGGGTGCCGAAGCCGACCAGCAAGCCGGCCCCCAGCAGCACCCCTGATTCGGGGAAAACACCCTGTCCCGCACCTGCAAGGTCAAATGCCAGCCATGCGCCCAGCGGCAGCCCGGCGAGGAACGCCAGCGCCAGCAAACGACCCATACCTTGTGTGGATAGACCAAGCGCGCGGGCGGCAATGCCCGAAACCCCGGCAATCCGGCCAAGACCCAGTAACATGATAGCGGCGCCAAGGCCGATCAGCAGGCCCCCAATCAGTCCGGCAACCGGATCGGCACCGGGAAAGCCCGGAAGTGCCAGGTGAGCTGGTGTCATCAACAATCTCCCCCGGTTCGCACCTGTTGCCGGTGCGCCTCATTCCCGACTGGAATACCGGTCAATCGCCGTCGTTGAGCGAACGGCGGATTTCCTTGCCCGGTTTGAAATAGGGCACCCGTTTCGACGGAACGCTTACCGCTTCGCCGGTGCGCGGGTTGCGGCCCTTGCGGGCATCGCGTTCCCGCGTCGAAAACGCGCCGAAGCCGCGCAATTCGACCCGACCGCCTTCAGCAAGGCGGGAAGAGATTTCATCGAAGAAGATGGAGACAAGCTGGTCGATTTCTTCGGCCCGCAAGTCCGGATTGTCGCGTGCGACAGCCTGTAGCAGTTCTGACCTGATCATATCTTTTTCTCCCGATCGCCGTGGGAGAGCATGACGATCAATGCCTTGATAGCATCAATCGCATGGCAATGCCATGGCAGCGACAACGGTAAACGACCCTTTTGCTCTGCTTGCCAGAACCCGATGCCATGCGCAATCGGCTTGATTGGTTAATTTCCAGGATTTGCGCAAAGCCATCACCCCGGCTTCACAGCAGCCACATTTGCGCTACTCTGCTGCGGCGCAGGGCCATGCGCGGGATCACGGCCAGACCACGGGGGGACATTGCAAGCCATGGCGAGCCAGAATGCAGCCAGCACAGACGGCCATGGCGATGTCCACGGCACTTTCCTGGGCCATCCCAAGGGCCTGTTCATGCTGTTCTTCGCCGAGATGTGGGAGCGTTTTTCCTATTACGGGATGAAGGCGCTGCTGATGTTCTACCTGACAAAGCACTGGCTCTATTCCGACGAGCAGAGCGGACTGATATTCGGAGCGTATATTTCGCTGGTCTATATCACCCCGGTGATGGGCGGTTATCTGGCCGACCGCTGGCTGGGCCAGAGAAAGGCCGTGCAGTTCGGTGCGGTGCTGTTGACCTTCGGGCATTTCCTGATGGGCTTTGAAGGCAATGGCCGTGGCGACCAGATGGCGCTCAACCTGTTCTGGCTGGCCCTGAGCTTCATCATCGTCGGCTCCGGTTTTCTCAAGGCCAATATCTCGGTGATCGTCGGCCAGCTTTACCCGAAGCGGGATGTCCGGCTCGATGGAGCCTATACGATCTTCTACATGGGGATAAACCTCGGCGCAGCGCTGGGCTCGGCGCTATGCGGCTATATCGGCGAAACCTATGGCTGGAGCTATGGTTTCGGTCTGGCCGGCTTCGGCATGCTGGCAGGCCTCGCAGTGTTCGTGCTGTACCGGCCCTTGCTGCTGGGACATGGCGAACCGGACGATCCGACGCTGCTGCGTCAGCGCGTCCTGGGCGTTCCGCTGGAAGGACTGATCTATCTTGCCGCGACCACTGCCGTGGGCGTGATCTGGGTGCTGATCCAGTATCAGGACGTGATCGGTTTGCTGTTGCTGGTATTGGGCGTGCTGCTGGTGGGTTATGTGCTGTTCACTGCCGTTGTCCGACTGGAGCGCGATGCCCGCGACCGGATTTTCGCCGCGCTGTTCCTGATGCTCGGCTCGATCCTGTTCTGGGCGCTGTTCGAGCAAAGCGGCAGTTCGCTGAACCTCTATACCGACCGCCATGTTGACCGGGCGGGCGTTCCCGCATCGGTGTTCCAGTCGATCAACTCGGTCTACATCGTCCTGCTGGCCCCGGCCTTCGCGGGGCTGTGGACCTGGCTGGCACGCCACGGACTGGAGCCTTCTACTCCGACCAAGTTCGGGCTCGGCATCGTCCAGCTCGGACTCGGCTTTCTCGTGCTGGTCTGGGGCGCCGCGCTGGGCGGGGAGGGTAGCAAGACAGCAGTGCTGTTCATTTTCCTCATTTATCTGCTCCACACCACCGGCGAACTCTGCCTCAGCCCGGTCGGTCTTTCGGCGATGAACCGACTTGCCCCTGTCCACATGGCCTCGCTGATCATGGGCACCTGGTTCTTCGCTTCTGCCGCCGGTGGTTTCGCGTCGGGATTGATCGCGGCGGCAACCGGATCGGACAAAGCCAGCGGCGAAGGCGCGGCAAAGCAGGTTGTGCTGGATGTCTACGGCCAGATCGGCTGGATCGCGGTGGCGGCGGGTGTCGGTGTGATGGTAGTCGCACCCATGATCGCTCGGCTGATGCATCCCGAAACCATGGACGACCAGACTTTCGACGACGATCTGCTCGGCCAGGAAGAAGTGGGCGAGCCGCAGGCGGCTGGGATGAACCCGCAGACCCGGCCCTGAAGGAGAGGCACCGCCATGGACCATGCCCTGACATCGTTGCTGGCGGCGAGCATCGCCTTTGTCGGCAGCCATTTCGCCCTGTCCCATCCGCTGCGCGCGCCGCTGGTGCGGGCGCTGGGCGAAAAGGGCTTCCTCGGCGTCTATTCGCTGGTCAGCCTGGCCGCTTTTGCCTGGATGATCATCGCCTTCCGCGCCGCGCCGATCGACGGGCCGGGGCGCGGCTCGACCGGTGGCTGGATCGACGCCAGCCTCCTGACGATCGTGGCACTGGTTTTGCTGCTGGGCTCGTTCAAGGGCAACCCGGCACTGCCCGATCCGACCGGGCAGGTGACCATCCCGAAATCCGCGCGCGGCGTGTTTCGCGTCACCCGCCACCCGATGATGTGGGGCATTGCGCTGTGGGCGCTGGCCCATATCCTCCAGTTCTGGAGTACACGCACGCTGATCCTGGGCAGCGCGATACTGATCCTGGCCTTGCTGGGCGCGCATCTGCAGGACCGCAAGAAGGAAGCCCTGCTGGGCGCGGTCTGGCGGGACTGGGAAGAAAAGACCCATTACTGGCCGCGTTTCCAGCACCTGCCCGGCGCAGGCATGGCGACCTGGCTGGCGGCGATCCTCGTCTGGCTGGCCGTCACCTGGGCGCATCTCTGGCTGGCGGGCATTCCGGCAGGGGTCTGGCGCTGGATCGGGTGATGGCGCCAGCCATGCTTCCCGCCGCGATCACGCCGCTGCTCGAAGTGCTCAATTATGCCGGTATCGCGGTGTTCGCGGCATCGGGCGGGCTGCTGGCCGCCGAAAAGCGCCGCGACCTTGTCACCTTTATCTTTTTTGCGGTGGCAACCGGCGTGGGCGGCGGCACTGTGCGCGACATCCTGCTGGATGCGCCGGTGTTCTGGACGACCGAGAACTGGACGCTGCTGATTTGCTTCCTGGCAGCGTTGCTGGTGTGGCTGACCCCGGTCCACTTCTGGACCGGCAAGGCGCTGTTGTGGTTCGATGCCATCGGCCTTGCCGCCTTCGCAACCTATGGCGCGGCCAAGGGCATGGCGTCTGGCATCGCGCCGCTGCCCGCGTTCAGCATGGGGGTGTTCACTGCCCGCCTCGGCGGCGTGATCCGCGACATGCTGGCGGGAGAGCCATCGATCCTGATGCGATCGGAACTTTACGTAACTGCAGCCGCGCTTTCGTCCGGGCTGATGGTGTTGCTGACGCTGGGCGCGGTGCCCGCCTATCTGGCAGCGCTCATCGCCACACGGGCCGGGCTGTTCCTGCGCGGCGGCGCCATCGCACGGGGATGGGAACTGCCCACCTACCGGCGTTGATCACGCCCGCGCCTCTCCCAGCCCGGTGTCGTTCCAGCGCAGAGCCTTCAGCACGGTCTCGACAATCTGCGGGGCATTAAGCCCGGCAATGTCATATTGCGCATCGGGATTGTCCTGATCCTGGAAGATGTCCGGCAAGCGCATGGTGCGGATCTTGAGGCCGGCATCGAGCAGCCCTTCATCGCTGGCCATGGTCAGGACATGCGCGCCAAGGCCGCCGATTGCGCCTTCCTCGATCGTGACCACCACCTCGTGGCTGGCCATCAACCTTCGGATCAATTCGCTGTCGAGCGGCTTGACGAAGCGCAGGTCGGCCACGGTGGTGGAAAGCCCTCTGGCCTCCAGCTGGTCGGCGGCTTTCAGGGCCTCGGCCAGCCGGGTGCCGAGCGAGAGCAGGGCAACTTTGGCGCCCCCCATATTCTCCTGGCCGCGCACGATCCGGCCCTTGCCGATTGCCAGCCGCTCCGGCACTTGCGGCAGGGGCACACCCACGCCGTTGCCGCGCGGATAGCGAAAGGCGATCGGGCCGCTGTCATGCAGTGCGGCCGTGTGGACCATATGGACCAGTTCGGCCTCGTCGGCGGCGGCCATCACCACCAGATTGGGCAGGGTTGCCAGATAAGTGATATCGAAACTGCCGGCATGGGTCGCGCCATCGGCACCGACCAGCCCGGCCCGATCGATCGCGAAGCGGACCGGCAGGTTCTGGATCGCCACATCATGCACCACCTGATCGAAGGCACGTTGCAGGAAGGTGGAATAGATCGCGCAGAACGGTCGCATCCCTTGCGCGGCAAGGCCGGCGGCAAATGTCACGGCATGCTGTTCAGCGATGCCGACATCGAAGGCCCGCTCGGGGAAAGCCGCCTCGAACCGGTCCAGCCCGGTGCCCGAAGGCATGGCGGCGGTGATGGCGCAGATGGTGCTGTCGCGCGTGGCCTCCGCGATCAGCGCGTCGGCGAAGACACCGGTATAGCTGGGCGGGCCGCCGCTGCTCTTCTTCTGTTCGCCAGTGATGACGTCGAATTTCTGGACGCCGTGGTACTTGTCGTCCGCCGCTTCGGCCGGGGCATAGCCCTTGCCCTTCTGCGTCACGACATGAACCAGAATCGGCCCTTCCGGTGCATCGCGGACATTTTCCAGCACCGGGATCAGCTGATCGAGATTATGCCCATCGACCGGGCCGACATAGTAGAAGCCCAGTTCCTCGAACAGCGTCCCGCCCATCGCCATGCCACGGGCGAATTCGTCGGTCTTGTGCGCGGCGCGGTGGAGTGGCCCGGGCAGCTTGCGGGCGATCCGCCGGGCGAGGCCCCTCAGGCCGAGGAATTCGCGGCTCGACACCAGCTTGGCGAGATAGGCCGAGAGGCTGCCGACCGGCGGGGCGATCGACATGTCGTTGTCGTTGAGGATCACCACCAGCCGGTTGCCTGCCTGTTCGGCGTTGTTCATCGCTTCATAGGCCATGCCCGCGCTCATCGCCCCATCGCCGATCACTGCGATGGCCTTGCCCGGCTTGTCGGCCAGCTTGTTGGCCACGGCAAAGCCCAGTGCGGCGGAAATCGAGGTGCTGGAATGGGCCGCGCCGAACGGGTCGTATTCGCTTTCGCTGCGTTTGGTGAAGCCTGACAGCCCGCCCGGCTGGCGCAGGGTGCGGATACGGTCGCGGCGACCGGTGAGGATCTTGTGCGGATAGGCCTGATGGCCGACATCCCAGATCAGCCGGTCACGCGGGGTGGCGAAGACATAATGCAGAGCGACCGTCAGCTCCACCACGCCCAGGCCGGACCCTAGGTGCCCGCCGGTCTGCCCGACGGCGGAAATCATCTCGTTGCGCAGCTCCTGCGCCAGCTGGGGCAGTTGCGCGGGGGCAAGCTGCTTGAGATCTGCCGGGGAATGGACGGTATCGAGCAGGGGGGTGGCCGGATTGGCGTTCATGCGCGGGCGCTTACACTCCAATCGCGGGCAAGTCGATCCACCCTATACCGCGCATTCATCGCAACGTCCGCGCAATTCCACCACCGGGCGCACATCGGCGAAACCCGCCATCCGGCCCGCGTCACGCAGCGCGCCCGTCAGCCGGTCATCATCGATGTGGATGGCGTGTCCGCAAGTGTCGCAAATCAGGAAAATGCAATCGTGGCGGCAACCGGGATGGCTGTTGGCGAGATAGGCGTTGGCGCTTTCGATCCGGTTGGCCAGGTTCGTGCGCACGAACAGGTCGAGGATACGATAGACGCTGTTGGCAGCCACCCTTTTTCCGCGCGCGGCGGAAAGATGCTCGGCAATGTCATAGGCGGAAGCCGGGCGGCCGCGCTCGGCCAGTTCGGCGAAGACATCGGCCCGCATGTCGGTCCACTGCTCGCCCGCCGCCACCAGCGCGTCGCGGGCGGCGGCCACCAGCCTTGCGCCGGAATGTTCGCTGTGACGATGCGCTCCCATGCCCGCATTATAGGCGGCAATCAGCCCGGCTGGAAAGTGGCGCGATACTGGTTCGGGAAAAGCGCCCTGAGGCCCGCCACTTTCGGCTGGTCCCAAGCGCGGATATAGCCTTGATCGGGATGGGCGGCCATGAAGTCCTGATGATAGGCCTCGGCCGGATAGAATTTGCGGTAGGCCTCGATCCGCGTGGCGATCGGCCGGTCCCACAGGCCCGACTTGCCCAGCTGCGCGAGATAGGCAGCGGCAACCTTGCGCTGCTCGTCTCCCAGCGGGACCAGCGCGGCGCGGTACTGGGTGCCGCTGTCGGGTCCCTGCCGGTTCTTCAGCGCAGGGTCCGCCACTACCGAAAAGAAGATGCGCGGCAGCTGGTCATAGCGGACCACCGCCGGATCATAAGTCACCCGCACCGCTTCGGCATGACCGGTGGTGCCGGTGGAGACAGCATCGTAGCTGGCATCGCGCGCAGCGCCGCCGTGATAGCCCGATACCGCACTTGTGACGCCCTTGACGTGGCTGAACACGCCCTCGACGCCCCAGAAGCAGCCTCCAGCAAAGATGGCGAGTTTCAGCCCCTCAGGTTCCTTGGCGGCAACTTGGGCCGCAGGGGCAAGCACCGCCTGTTCGGAAGCCACCGCCGGTTGCTGGCAGGCGGCGCAGAGCAGGGCGAGCCCGAGAAGGGCCGCGCCGGACCGCATCAGACCGCCGAAAGGCCGGTCATGCCCGTCATGAACTGCATCACCACGATCAGGCTGCCGACGAGAAAGCCGACGCTGAAAGGGCGGAAGAAATCGGGTTTGAAAAATCCCATGGCGTCACGTCACTCGTTGCCTGTCGCTAGGAAAACCCTGCGTTTTCATGCTTTCGATTTGGTGAACGAGTGCGTTCATCCTGCCTGGGGTGCGGCAGGTTGCAGCAATTTGGCGATGAAATGCTGGGGCGGGAAAGGTCAGTCAGCATCATAGAACACGACATAAATGCGCTGGTCGGACAAACAATCGATGACAGCGACAGTCTGCCAATTGTCCCAACCTTCAAATTCCGATGCGCGTTGATCCTTGCAGCCATGAGTTTGGGACCATGGCGGTCCACCGTGCCACCAATGCGGCGTGTCGTCAGAAAATGTCAGACTTCCGACAAAATCAGTTGGCTCGTGCGCGAGCGCAGCGGCGAGAAGCCTATCAACCTCAGCCGCAGCGGCCGGGGTGGAATGGAAGGCCAACATTATCTGGAGCGAATCTAGCCCGCCACTCCTCAACCCATTCAAATTACGAATGGCTTTGGTTGGAGCCCGACCAAAGCCCTCCTCAAAATCGTCACTGGATGGCCTGATGCTGTGCAAATATGGTAGCCCAAACAGCAGGAATACCAATAATGCAAAAGGCATCATCGCGCATCCCCCGAGAGCCAATCCGCCGCCCCCCCGAGGCTCCCGACCTTCATCGCGACTACGACGACGTTGGACAATGACGATGCCGCAAAACACCAAACCCGCCAACGCAAAGTACGCCGTCGGAAAGAGTGCCCATGCAAGTAGCAAATCTTAGCCCCTGACTCTCAATGCCGGAAGTGGCGCATCCCGGTGAAGACCATCGCCAGCCCGGCATCGTCTGCCGCCTTGATCACTTCCTCGTCGCGGATCGAGCCGCCCGGCTGGATCACTGCCGTCGCGCCTGCCTCGGCTGCGGCCAGCAACCCGTCGGCGAAGGGGAAGAAGGCGTCGGAGGCGACCGCGCTGCCCACAGTGCGGGCGCTGGCCCAGCCATGGGTCTCGGCGGCTTCAAGCGCCTTGGCAGCGGCGATCCGGGACGAATCGCGCCGGTTCATCTGGCCCGCGCCGATCCCGGCGGTGGCACCATCCTTCGCATAGACGATGGCGTTGGACTTCACATGGCGGGCCACGGTCCAGGCGAACAGGCAGTCCTTCAGTTCCTGCTCGGTCGGTGCGCGCTTCGTCACCACTTTCAGCATGTCTGGCGTGACATGGCCGTTGTCGCGATCCTGCACCAGCAATCCGCCGGCAATCACCACCTGGGTTACGCCGGGGCGGCGCGGATCGGGCAGGCCATCGGTGATGAGCAGGCGCAGGTTTTTCTTTTTGGCGAAGGCCGCGCGGGCGGCCTCGTCCGCGCCGGGGGCCACCACCACTTCGGTGAAAATCTGGCAGATCGCCTCGGCGGTCGGCCCGTCGAGCGGGATGTTGGTCGCCACGATCCCGCCGAAAGCGGAGATCGAATCGCAAGCCAGCGCCTCGTTCCACGCATCGAGCAAAGTGGCGCGCTGGGCGACGCCACAGGGGTTGGCATGCTTGACGATCACCACCGCAGGCGCGCCTCCGGCGAATTCCGCCACCAGTTCCAGCGCGGCATTGGCATCGTTGTAATTGTTGTAGGACAGCTCCTTGCCCTGCACCTGCTGCGCCTGCGGCAGGCCGGTGACGAGGTTGCTTTCCGGCACATAGAGCGCCGCCGACTGGTGCGGGTTTTCGCCATATCGCAGGGTGGTGACCAGCCGACTGGCCATCGCGCGGCGGGCCGGGAATTTCTCGCCCTGATCGACCCGGGCGAACCACTGGCTGATCGCCGCGTCATAGGCGGCAGTCGCGGCGAAGGCCTTGGCCGCCATCGCCTTGCGGAAATCCAGGCTGGTCGCACCGCAGTTCCCGCCCAGCTGTTCAAGCAGGGTCGGATAATCGGCCGGATCGGTGACGATGGTGACAAAGGCGTGGTTCTTGGCGGCCGAACGGACCATCGAAGGCCCGCCAATGTCGATATTCTCGATCACCTCGTCACGTTCCGCACCCTTGGCGACGGTCTGCTGGAAGGGATAGAGATTGACCACCACCAGATCGATCGCGCCGATTGCGTGTTCGGCCATCGCGGCGGCGTGTTCCGGATTGTCGCGCACGGCCAGCAGCCCGCCATGGACCATCGGGTGCAGCGTCTTCACCCGGCCATCCATCATCTCGGGAAAGCCGGTGAGGTCGGACACGTCCCTGACCACCAGGCCCGCCTCGCGCAGCGCCTTCGCGGTGCCGCCGGTGGAGACCAGTTCCACCCCCAACCCGGCCAGCGCCTTGCCAAGGTCAGCCAGGCCAGCCTTGTCGGACACCGAAAGCAGTGCCCGGCGAATCGTCACATCGCTCACGTCAATTCATCCCATCTTCTTGAGCAGCCAGGAGAAACTTCCCCCGCCGCGCGAAACCATGCCCTGCACCACCAGTTGCTGGATCGGATAGGGCTTGCCCGCGCCATCTACCCACAGGCTCTCTTCAATCAAGACCTCTCCGTCTCCGGCGACGAATTGCCAGTAGCTGCCATCGGGCAGCGCCAGCCCCGCGCCCTTGCCATTGGCAGACAGTCCCAGCTCGATGCCGGGGCCGATATGGAAGCGGATGGCAAAGCCAACCTTGCCGCGCTTGCCCTTGCGCCCAACCGGCACCAGCAGGTCCTCGCCGCGCAGCTCACTGCCATCGTCGCGCAGGATCAGGATGCGACGATGCACCAGGCCATAGCGCGCGGCATAGCCATCATGGCTCGCCTCAATCCGGGTGGCGCCGCCGCCCTCAAGCTCCATCGCGCGGCGGTCGATCTCGACTTCGCCGACACCGCTGCCCAGCTTGCCGGCGATCAGCACGGCTGTGGAATTGGCATCGTCCAGCACCAGCGTCGAATGGGCGGCACTGGCACGCAGGCCCTGCTCGATCCGCACCGGCACCTGACCCCCGGCCAGCGCCGCGCCGCCGCAATTGACGATCAGCCGCTGCGGTCCGGCGGAGAATTCAAAGGCCAGCGTCGATGCGCAGCCCGAACGGGCATGGCGCGCCAGCGGAGGAGGGGCCGCGTCGAGGATCAGCACGCTCTTTCCGGCAGAGACCCGTTGGTAGCCCCACTGGCGGACATCGCGCAGTGGCCTTGTGCGCACGCCGCTGGCCTCGACCAGCGCGGCCACCCGTTCGGCCGGAATCGCACCCGCGCCCTGCCAGCTGCCCAGCCCGCCATCGCCATGGGTGAGGCCGAGCAAGGGCGGCACCAGCAGGCTGAGCATCGCGTCCAGCGCCTGCGGCGGATCACGGCGGGTCGCGCGGTAGCAGGCCGACAGTTCGACCAGCAGCGCAATCGCTTCCATCTGGCCAAGCGGGCTGCGTGACAGGATGCCGCCATCGTCGCCCACCAGTTCGCCCAGCGCGCGGATCAGCCCGGCTTCACCGAAAAGCCGACGCGGCTTGCCGTCGGGCAGCAGCAACCCGGCGGCAGTGATCGCGCTCCACCCCGCCACCTGGGCCAGCCGGTCATCGGCGCGATGGACATTGCGATCAAGCCAGCGCGCAGTCTCGGCCGTGGCGGCCAACACCCGGGCGCGCAGCGCCTTGTCCGGGCCGGACAGCAGCAGCGGCGCCTGGACGAACCAGTTGAGCAGGCGGTGCGCCGCATGGCCGACATTCCACGCAGCACCGGTGCCGCGCCTGGCGCCGGGCTGGTGATTCGCATCCAGCCAGGCCAGCAGCACCCGCTCCGCCGTGGCCGAGCATTGTTCGCGCGGGGCGCTGGCGGCAAGGTCCTTCAGCCAGGAAAAGCCGTGGACCACTCGTTCAAACGGCGGGGTCAGTCGGGCGGAAGGAGCCATATCCATCTGCGCAATCGGCACCTTGACGCCATGGACCAGGAAATGCCCGGCCCGCAGCGCCACGCCCGCCACCCGGTCGCCTTCAAGCGGACTGTCGACCGTCGCCAGCAGGCGCGGCCGGGCCGGTTTGCGGAACGGCGCCGAAAGCGCCGAACCCGGCACGCCGAGCCGGTAGGCCAGCCGCAGCAACTTTTCCCCCGCACCGATCGCGGGCGGGTTGAAATCGGACAGCGCCAGCGCGCGACCGGGCTGGATCACCTCGCCGGATGGGGCAGCAGCCTTGCCCAGCGCATGAGGTTCGCCGCTGTCGGGATCGAGCGGTATCGCCATGGGTTCCTCGCCAGCCTCTCCGCCCCCGGATGGAAAGCCCCCCGCCGAATGATCGGCCGACAACGCCAGCCGCCCCTGCGTTCCGGCGTCACTCATTCCCCGCTCGCCTTCAGCGCTGCGATATTGGCGGCGTAGCAGCCGGGCCCTCCCTGGAACGTAGCAGAACCGGCAACCAGCACATCTGCCCCGGCATCGACGCATTGCCGCGCAGTGACGACATTGACCCCACCATCGACTTCGAGGTGGATGGGCTTGCCCAGCTTGTCGATCGCCTTGCGGATCGCCTCGATCTTCTTGAGCTGGCTTGTAATGAAGCTCTGCCCCCCGAAGCCGGGATTGACGCTCATCACCAGCACGAGGTCGATCTCTTCCAGCAAATAGTCGAGCATCTTGGCCGGTGTCGCCGGATTGAGCGAGATTCCCGCCTTCACCCCCAGCGCCCTGATCGCCTGCACCGTGCGGTGGACATGCGGCCCGGCCTCTGCATGGACGGTGATGATGTCCGAGCCCGCCTCGGCAAAGGCCTCGAGATAGGGATCGACCGGCTCGATCATCAGATGGACGTCGAAGACCTTGGCCGTATGCGGTCGCAGTGCCTTCACCACAGCCGGGCCGATGGTAATGTTGGGCACGAAATGGCCATCCATCACATCGACATGGATCCAGTCCGCCCCGGCGGCGTCGATGGCGCGGATTTCCTCGCCCAGGCGGGCGAAATCGGCGGAGAGAATCGAGGGTGAAATGAGCGGCGCAGCCATGGCGGGTCTTCAGCTCCCTTTCCCGGCGCTTACCCACCGCATCTTGTGGTAACAAGCAACAGGAGCGGCGTTTTCCACACAAGAAGGACGATTGCCGCGCCCGGCGAGTGGCTATAGGGATGCGCGCACGTGCAAACTCCTCTTCCTCCACACCCCGCCGCCGACTCGGACCCGCTCGAACTGATGCGGCAGGAGACCCGGCTGCGCTACGGTGATGTCCCCGGCTCGATCTGCGGCGTCCCGGTAGGAACCGACCAGCAGCGCATCACCAACCAGGAATATCTCCTGCGAGATCAGCGCTTTGCCATCCATTACCGCCGGGGGGAGGGGATTACCGCGCAGCTTAGCGTGCCCGAAGCACAGAACGAACTGGACCTCTACCTTGCCGGCTCGACCCGCGCGGCGATCGCCTGCATCAACGGACTTTACCCACTCCACGCTTCCGGCGTGATCGCCGGGGACCGGGTCTATGCCTTCACCGGCCCATCGGGCGCGGGCAAATCGACCCTGGCCGCCGGGCTCGGCCCACGCGGGTTCGCGCTGATGTGCGATGACACGCTGGTCCTGGACATGGGCATGAACCCGCCCCGCGCGCTGCCCGGCCACAAGAGGCTGAAACTCTGGCCCGATGCAGTGGAACTGAGCGGGGTCGAGCCGATGGAACTGGTGTCGGAGGCCTATCCCAAATATTTCGCGCATGCATCCGGCAGCGATATCAGCGATATGCGCCCGCTGGCGGCGATCATCGCCCTAGCCGTGGGGGACGAATTGCGCTTTGAACGGCTGCAGGGCAGCGCCTGCTTCACCGCGCTGGACGCCGCGCATTACACCGCACAGCTCTATTCCGATGCGCGAGGCGAAGGGGAAGCCGGCCTGTTCGCCTGGCGCGCCGCGCTGGCGCGGTCGGTGCCCTTCTATCGGTTCACCCGGCCGCTGGAGCGCGAGACATTTGCATCCATGCTTGATTTCATCGCCGAAAAACTGGACATGCTGTCAGCATAATGAGCACCATCCGCAAACGCACCGAAGCCTTCGTCGAAACCGAGATCGATGATGAGAAGGTTGTCATGAACCTTGAGAACGGGGAATTCTTCTCGCTCAAGGACACAGCCCTGGCGATCTGGAACCTGATCGATGGCGCGCGAGACCACGCCGCCCTGGCTGCCGCGCTGGCCGGGGAATTCTCCGCCCCGGAAGCCGAATTGTCGACCGATCTCGATGCCTTTCTTGAGGATTTGCGCAAAGCGCAACTGATCGACCAGGGCTGAGCGGTAATGGGGCGGCACCGCCTGCGTGTGGTGGAAGCGTTCCTCCTGCTGGTCCTTGCCCGCCTGCTGGTCGCTGGCGTTCCATTTCGTTACTGGCGCGAATCGCTGGGGCAGCCCATCGCCGGACACTCCGCAGACGCCGAATCAGATGGGCCGCCGCCCGTTCTTGCGCTGGCCTGCGCCCATTCCGTCCAGCGCGCCGGCTACCGGCTGCCGGGTTCGCTCTGCCTGCCGCGCGCCATGGCCCTGCAATGGATGCTGCGGCGGCGCTCAATCGCCAGCACTCTGCTGCTGGGCGTGCTGCCGGAGCAGGAACGCGGCGGGTTGAACGATCTTCACGCCTGGGTGGAAGTGGCCCGGATCGTGATCCTGGAAGAGGGAGAAGGGTCCCACCGGACGATCCTGCGACTACGGGCGGGCGGGACTCGCAATTGTTGCGACAAAGTCTGAACAGAAGATATTGTGCAACAGCGAGAAAGCTGGTAACCGCCTGTTTAACGAACACGTGAATGATTGGTCCCGGCATTCCCGGGTCTTTTTCGAAATCAAGTATACACGGTGCCATGCCAACCAGTTCAAACAACCAGAAGCGCACTTGGACTGCCCCGAAGCTTGAGAAGCTCGGCACGATGGGCGATGTCGCCGGCGGCAAGAAGGGCTCGGGCGAAACCGGCCCTGGCGCATCCCCGGCCAAGAACCCCGTTTCCTGAGGCAACGCGTTGCTGCCATGATCTGACCGGGCTGGTGGCGTGATCGCCCTGGCCCGCTCGTGGAGCCATGGCGCTTTGGCTTCCGCAGAATTTTCCCGCATTTCCGCATCGCTCGGCCTGTTTGCCGGGTGCCTGGCCGACGGCGAATCATGTGGCGACCGATTCTACGCCCGCCTCGCCCATCCGCGCGCGCGGCCATCCCGCCACTGGCGCGCTGCCCGCTCCGCCTCTGGCGCGGCGATTCTCTTCCACGGCTGGATCGACAATGGCCCTGATTTGGCCCGTCTCCTCGACGCGCCGCAAGATGATGCAGCCGCGCTCTATGGCGCTGCGGTTGATCGCTGGGGAGATCGGGCCGACCGCCATGTGATCGGCTCCTACGCCGCCATTGTCGATTCGCCCGATGGAGCCATCAGGCTGTCGCGCAGCCCCTGGAGCTCGCCCCCGCTGGCCTTCGTCAACGATACCGACAAGGCGCTGGTGGCTTCGATTTCACGAATCATCTTCGCTACCGGCTATCCGGAGAAGTTGCGGCACGACAAGCTGGCCCGGTCCATCATCATGCGACAGGACAGGGACGACGAATCGCTGTTCGAGGGAGTGCGCCAGGTTCCCCAGGGCAGCATCGTCCACCTGACCCCGGGCGTCACGCGGATCGACCGCTGGTACCACCCCCGCGACCTCGCACCGATCCGCCTCCGGCAGGACCGCGACTATGTCGAACGCGCGCGCGAACTGCTGGACGAGGCGGTGGCCTGCGCCCTCGCCCATTGCAGCCGCCCGGGGGCCGAACTGTCCGGCGGCCTGGATTCGGCGATCGTGACCGAGCGCATCCTTGCCGCCATGCCCGAGTCGCAGCGACTGACCAGCTTCACTTTCCATCCGCTTGACGAAGCCGATCTCGGTTCACGCAAGGACGAGGATGACGAGCGCCATTACGTCCGCGCCTTTGCCGCCATGCATCCGCGGCTGAACCCGGTGTTCGTGGACAATCGCGGCTCAGACCACGATACGCACGCGCGCGAGATGTTCCTGGCGGCGGGTAAGGCCTGCCCTTCGCTGGTTCTGCAAATGCCGCGCCACGGGATCATGAAGGCAGCGCGGGAACATGGCTGCGACTGGCTGCTGGGGGCGGACGCCGGCAACCTCAATTTCAGCAATGAAGGCGCATGGGCCTTGCCCGAGTTTCTCGCCA
This sequence comes from Erythrobacteraceae bacterium, assembly GCA_947479055.1. Classification (GTDB taxonomy): domain Bacteria; phylum Pseudomonadota; class Alphaproteobacteria; order Sphingomonadales; family Sphingomonadaceae; genus CANJYE01. Next base: position 50,971 of record CANJYE010000002.1, on the reverse strand, counting down.
CCGGTCGCTGGCGGCAAGCCTGGCGGCTGGCAAAGCGATATTCATCAAGCAGCCGCCCAACCTGGTGGCAATTGCTGGCAATGGGTGTCATGCCGCATCTTTCCCCGTCGGCACGCGCCGCAGTCCGCCGTGCTTTGGGACGCAAACAGCGCGGCCACCCGTTCGGCAATCACCTGCTGCGCGCGGATTGCCTCGAAAGATTCCCTTCGCCCGACTCGATGAACCCGGAAGACAAGGAAGATGAATTCATCGTGTCCCGACGTCATTGGCTTGACGAAACCTACTTTGGAGTGGGACTCGGCGCCGAATTTTCCCTAGCGCTGGAACATGTCTTCGGGGTGCAGCGGCGCGATGTGTCACTCTACCGTCCGCTCACCGAGTTCTGCCTGTCGATCCCGACCGACCAGCTTGTCCGCGATGGCCAGGAACGCTGGCTGGCCATCCGCATGGCGGAGGGACTCATTCCCGAAAAGCAGCGCCTGCGCCGGGGCGGTGCGATTCACAATGCCGACTGGCACCTGCGCATGACGCCGCACATCGCCGAAATGCGCAAGGCGGTGGAAGCGATGGGCCAGCAGCCCGAACTGGCCGGAATCATCGATGTCGAAGCCGGGCTTGCCCTGCTAGACACTTGGCCGGAGCGCGCACCCGATGCAGCCAGCGCCGAGCGGGAATATTTCTCCAACCTCCAGTTTTACCTGCCCGCTACCTTGCTGGTTTCGCAATATGTCGATTTCGTCAGCGGCCGGAACTCGGCCGGCATCGCACCATAGCCGGCCCCGATCCCATGCAGCCCGAAGACCCGACTGCGCTCACTCCAACCGGCATAGGGCCGATGCGCGCCAGCCTGTTCCTGCTCCGCCTCGCCCCGCAGGGCCGGTTGCTGCTGGTGATTGCGCTGATGATCGGGGTGGCGGTGACCGAAGGTCTCGGCATCATCCTGCTGGTGCCGATGCTCGCCCTGCTCGACACCGGGGGCACGGGGGACGCGAGCGGCATGACGATCGCTCACTGGATCGGAGATATGGGCCTCCCGCTCGACTTGCGCAACCTGCTTGCGCTGTTCGTCGTGCTGGTCGCGCTGCGCGCACTGATGCTGGCGGCGAGGGCGATTGCGGGCTTGCGGCTTGAAATCGCGCTGGTCGATGGCCTGCGCGACCGGCTTTATCGGGCGATCCTCGCCGCCCAGTGGCGGATGACCGGGGGCATGCGGCAAACTGACAATGTCAGCATGATGATCAGCCGGGTCGATACCGCCGGTTATTGCTTCAACCGGACCCTCGGGCTGGCCGCGACGCTGGTCACGCTGGGAGGGATCGCTGCCACCGCTTTCTACCTCTCGCCCAAGCTGGCAGGGATCGCGATTGTCGGCGGACTGCTGGTACTGGCCGGCTTTTCCCGGTTCCGTCAGCGCTCGCAGGAACTGGGCGTGGCGCTGGGTGATGCCTATGACGCGATCCACAGCCAGCTCCAGCAAGGGCTGGCCGCTCTGCGTCTGATCAAGATGCTTGGCCGCGAAAGGCGCAGTGCGGCTGATGCAAGGGCAGTCTTCGCGCAGTTGCGCCAGGCGCAGCTGGACTATGTGCGTTCGCTCCACTTCGGGCAGGTCCTGTTGCAATCCGGCGCGGCGCTGGCGCTGGCGGTGATCGTCTGGCTGGCAATCGCCCGCTGGCACACCGACGCCAACCGCCTGCTGCCGCTGATCGCACTGTCCGCCCGCGCAGTGCCGCTGCTTTCCGAAGTGGTGAGCGCCTGGCAGGACTGGCTGCATTCCGCCCCGTCCGCGATGGAAGTCGAAGGCCAGCTCCGGCAGCTGGAACGCTTTGCCGAGCCGGTCGTGCCGGAAGGTGCCATCCCGCCCGCTCTGGAGCACTCCATCGCGCTCGAGGATGTCACGCTGGCGCATGACGATCGCTCGCTGGCTGCGTTGCTGGGGGCCAGCATCCTCTTCCCGGCCCGCAAGATTACCGCGATCATGGGCCATTCGGGTTCGGGCAAGAGCACCGTTGCCGACCTTGTCTCCGGACTCATCGCGCCCGATTCGGGCACCGTCACGCTCGACAGGGTGGCGCTGGACGACGATGCCCGCTGCCTCTGGCGCAAGGCAGTCGCCTATGTCCAGCAGGAGCCGGTGCTGTTCAATGGCTCGATCCGCGAGAACCTGCTGTGGGCGGAACCCGAAGCCGATGAAGCGGCCATGATCGCGGCGCTGCGCGATGCCTCGGCGCTGTTCGTGCTGGACCTGCCGAAGGGGCTCGATACGCTGGTCGGGGACAGCGGACGCCAGCTTTCGGGCGGCGAGCGGCAACGGATCGTACTCGCCCGCGCGCTGCTGCGCCATCCCGCGCTGCTGATCCTCGACGAGGCGACCAGCGCGCTCGATGCCGCCAACGAAGCCGCCATCGGCGAGGCTATTTCCCGACTGCGCGGCCGGATGACCATCATCATCATCGGCCATCGCGGCGCCCTGTCAGGCATGGCTGACCGGCTGGTGACGCTGGACGGTGGCAGGGTCGTCGCCTGCATCGACCAGGCCATTGATCCTTAAGCCTGGCGATACGGCCAATTCAGCGGCTATTCAGTGCCCCCACGGCAAAACGCTCGGCACGGACAAGGGGCTGGCCCTGTCTTGAAATGGCAAGAACCTGGCTGCATGAGGCGGCCTGGATCATGTCAGTCTATGGGGATCTGGACGAAGATGACTGTCTCGACGAGTTCACGCAGCATGGCCATGGCCTTGTGCGCCGCCGCCGCGCTCGCGGCGCCCATGGCGCTTGCCCCTGCCCGTGCGGAAACCCAGGAAGCGCCCGGCGAATGCGTTGGCGATCTGGCCGGCAAGGGCTGGCTCAATGTTGAGATCAGGGGCGTGCGCAATTCCACCGGGCTCATGGCGATCACGATCTACGACGGCAACCGCAGCGACAAGTTCCTGCGCAGCCACGGCTCGCTCGACGTGGTGCGCGTGCCTGCCCAATCAGGCACCACCCGCGCCTGCGTCAAACTGCCGGGCAACGGGGTCTATGCCATTGCCGTTTACCATGACGAGGATGGCAGCCGGAAGCTGACCCGCAGCGGGATCGGCCTGCCGACGGAAGGCTACGGCTTTTCCAACAATCCGCCGACCATCGCTAGCCTGCCCACTTTCAGTTCGGTCCGGCTGAACGTGCCCAAGCCGGGGTTGACCTCGCGCATCACGCTGAAATATCCCTAAAGTTCAGGTCCGACCCATGCCGGTGACCCGACGGACATCGGCGAGGTCCTGGGCCTTGTCGACATCGACCGCGGCCAGCCCGTCATGCGCGGCGACCAGCGCCGCCTCGATCCCGATGCGCTGGCCAAGCCGACCCAGCGCATCGGCGAGAGTAAGCCTGCCGCGCCAGTAGGACCAGAGCGTGCCCAAGCCGAGCCGCGCGGCGATACGCCAGGGGCGCTTGCGTTCCGCCTCGACCTGCTGCCAGGTGGCGATCGCCCTCGCGCCGTTGGCGCTGGCGATATGGAACAGGTTGCAGCCGGACCATTCGTCATCGGCAAAGCGCAGCCAGGTCCGCCGCGTACCCGGCAAGGCCGCTTCCACCGCGCCGCGCGCCGCCATCAGCACCGCCACATCCGCGCTGGCCGGGGTCTCTGCGACGAAGTCACGCACCCATTGCGCCCGCAGCAGGGCATGATCGGACGTGGTCACCAGCATCGGCGCGCCCAGTTGGGAAAAGGCGCGGGCGACACTGCCGCTCGGTCCGCTGTCAGGCACGATCACTTCGGCCCCAAGAGAGCGGGCCAGCGCAGTCACCTGCGGATCGCTGGCCGATACCGCGATCCGCTCGATCCCGGCCTCCGTCAGCGCGGCATGGACCCGCGCGAGCAAAGTCTGGCCATCCAGCAGGATCAGCGCCTTGTGGGACACGCCTTCGCTGTCCGCCAGCGGATCGGCCTCGGCCCGCGAACCGGCCAGAATGAGCGCACAAGGCATCATGGGGCGGAACGCCTTGCCCGCCAAACCTGCCACAGCACACCCGGCGCGGCGAGGATCGGATGGCGTTCTCGCCAGGGGGTGAGCTTGACCGGGACGCCAGTGTGGCGTTCGACCTTCCACGCGGCGTAGCGGGCCGCGCCATCGAACGTGGTGCTGGCCCGCACCAACCGGACCAGATTGTAGGGCTTGCCCAGCAGCCGCCTTCGCCGCCACCAGCGCTGCACCCGCGCGCGCTCCGCCGGATCCAGCCGGGGCGAAAGCCGGTCACCGGCGTTAGGGGCCGCAATTCCCGCAGCTGCCAGCGCGGCAGGCAGCAGCCCGTCGAAATGGGCCGCATTGGCCGACAGGATCGAATCCTCGCGGCCCGGCTTCTCGACCCGGAATTCGGCACGATAGGTCGCGCGGAACAACGCCCGCCAGTAATCCCCGGCTGTCCCCTCAACCGGGCCAAGCGCAACCGCGAGCCGCGCGGCGGTGATGGCAGCGGCAGCGATTGCGCCGCGCACTTCGCCTTGTGCCGCCTCGTCGAGAGTCCATGCCAGCGCGCTTGGCTGGACGAAGCGCGCCCAGATGGTGGTATCGAGCAGCTCGCCCGCCGCGGCGCGGTGGAAGGTTGCCAGCGTCATGCTCGCCACCTTGGCACGCAGTGTCGTGCTGCCATGGTCCCACTCATGATAGCTGACGCGCGGCCAGATCCCACTTTCGACCGGCCCCGGCAGCAGCACGTAGAAATCGAGCACGCCTTCGAGCAGGCCGGTCCGCAGGTTCGAGCCATAGAACAGCACCGCCCGGGCCGCCGCAGCCTCGCCCAGCCGCGCAGCAAAGTCGCGGACCGGATCGCTGACCGGTGCCGCCAGAGCCGTCGCGACACGCGCCTCCAGCGTGGCGTTCACGGGGCGATGAAGCGGAGTTTCGGCCCCATCCGCAAGCGATAGCGCCCGGCGGGAAAGGCTTCGCCATCGAGGATGAACTTGTCATCCAGTTCGAGCACGGCCTCTTCCGCCGCGCCGCGATGGACGCCGAGCCGGGCGAAACCCGGCCGATCCCAGCCAGCCAGCATGAAGGGCACCATCAGCACCACGCGGCGACGCGGCGCATCGACCATGGCAAAATTGATCGCGCCGTCCGCACGCTGCGGCTGGCGCCCGAATGGCCGCATGCCCAGCGGGAACCTGCTCAGGGTCGAAACCAGGATGGCATAGCGCGTGGCCTTGCCGCCATGACCGCTGTGCGGAACCTCATCGCCCTGCTTGCCGGTGAAAATCCGCATCGCGGTCTGCGAGCGCCACGCGCTCCGCCCGAAACCGAACAGCGCCTGCAACACGCCGAAGGCAGCGGTCACACCCACCGCGAAACTGTTGAACGCGCCAAAGCGGTGCGCCGTCTGCCCGGCCTGGGTCGCGGTGGTGAAGATACCGGCGCCCAGGATGAAGCCCATCACCTTGCCACCATCGCTGCCGGGCTGGTCAACCACGATCGGTCGCCGTTCCACGATCCGGCCCTGGCGCAGGGCTTTCAGCGCTTCGGGCAGGGACCATTCACCCGGCAGGCCGAGATCGACCGCCAGCGCATTGGTCTTGCCCTTGGGCAGTACGACCAGCGGCGGCCAATTGGCCCCGAAGATCGGTGCCCCGCAGGTCAGCACGTCGCGCACGGTGCCGTCACCGCCATCGACCACCAGCAGGTCGATCCCCTTGCCGGCGAAGTCGGCCAGCACCCCGGCCAGATCGATGCGGGTGCGCGGCGTGGCCGTCAGCACATTGGGCTGGCCGTCCAGTTCCGGCACGAGGCCCTTGTTGCGATGGCTGCGCGGATTGCGGATGACACCGACCAGCGGCTCCGCAAGTCCTTGCGGACGCGCGGATTGGGCCGAGGTTTCCACCTTGGCGGCAGCAGCAGCCACGCGCGGCAGCTGTTCAAACTCGTAGATCGTGCCGTCCATCGTGCTGCATTATCCCTGCGAAGCGCGGGAACACTACATATTTTTTACGATACCATTGCTGAACGAAGGCAGCGCGACATTTTTGCACTTGCGCGAAGGGACCTGTGCATTGCCGAACGGCCTGCCGCGCCTTAGTGGCAAGCAGATGAACGCAAGCCAAGCCAAGCCTTCGTGCGAGACAGTGGGCAACAACCCGGTTGCGCTGTGGGGCCTCTCCATGACCGAGCGGGTGCGTCGGCTCGCCGCCAGTGCCGGGCTGACGACGCAGAGGGCGGCTCCGGTCATCCTCACCAACGCCGCCCATGCCTTTGACCCGGCCTGGTTCCGCCATGCGATCGCCACCCCCGGCCTGGTCCTGACGCTGGGCGGAGTGCCGGTGCTGGCGCATGCCCGCGATGAAGCCGAAGCCGTCGCCCTGCGCGCGGCCATGGCCGACAATCGCCCGCTGGCCGAAGCAGGCGGCCTGGATATCGTCGCCTATGAAAGCGGCCCGACGATCGAGAACAAGGCGCTGCGCAAGCGCGAGACCCCCTTCCTGCTGCCGCTGACCCGCGAGACCGTGCGCGCGGCGGAACGCGCCAGCTATTTCGGCGCCTACAAGGGCGTCACCGATATCCTCACCAAATATCTCTGGCCGGAATGGGCGCTGGTGCTGACGCGGATCGCAGCGAAAATCGGCATGACGCCCAACCAGGTAACAACCATCGGCGCGTTCCTCTGCGTCGTCGCCACTTTCGCCTTTGCCGATGGCCGCTACTGGCTGGGCATGGCTCTGGGGCTGGGCTTCATGGTGCTCGACACGGTCGACGGCAAGCTGGCGCGCTGCACCATCACGTCCAGCTGGTGGGGCAATATCTTCGACCACGGGCTGGATCTGGTCCATCCGCCGTTCTGGTGGTGGTTCTGGGGAACCGGGCTGGCGAGCTGGGGCCTTGCCCTCTCCCCCGCCGATTTCACCTTCGCGATGGTGGCAATTGTCGGCGGCTATGTTGTCCAGCGGGTGATCGAGGGCGCTTTCATGCGGCTTTATGGCGGGATGCACATCCATGTCTGGCGGCGCTTCGACAGCCAGTTCCGCCTGATCACCGCCCGGCGCAATCCGAATATGGTGATCCTGTTCGCCGCCACCCTGTTTGCCCGGCCCGATATCGGTCTGCTGGCGGTAGCGTGGTGGACGGTTATCAGCTGCGCGGTCCACGCGGTGCGGCTGGCGCAGGCGATGATCGGCAGCGCACAGGGCCGCCCCGTCACCTCATGGCTGTCGGACGCGGCAGCATGAACCCGACCATCGCAAAATTCGGCTGGCCGCAAACGCTGGTCCGGGAATTCGACCACTGGGTGGTGCTGGCCCGCCCGGCCCAGCCAACGCTGGGCAGCCTGGTGCTGGCGGCAAAGTCAGATGCGACCGCCTTTGGCGATCTGCCGGCCGAGGCTCATGCCGAACTGAAGGCGGTCACCGCCGGGATCGAGGCTGCGCTGGGCAAGGCGGTCCACTATGCCCGGCTCAATTACCTGATGCTGATGATGGTCGATCCCCATGTTCATTTCCACGTGATCCCGCGCTACGAGGATGCGCGCGAGTGGAACGGGCAGGAATTTGTCGACGTGGGCTGGCCGAAAGTGCCCGATCTCGGCCATGCGGTGCAGCTCGCCGGTATGGAACTGGACGATCTGGTCGGATGGCTGAAGGAGGCCTTCGGCTAGACCGCCGCCCATTTGTCGGTCAGCGCCCGGGCGATTTCGATATCGGTCAGGAAATCGACTTCAGCCCAGTCCAGCCCTTCGATCGAAACAGTCCCGACCTTGCCAGTCAGCGCGAGGCTGTCGATCACCTTGAGATACCAGTGCTGCACCCCTTCAGGCGTGCGCATCGCCGCGCGCACCGCATTGCGGAACAGAGCCGCGCCTTCACCCCGGAAGGCGAGGAAGCCAATCGATTCCGCATTGCTCTCATCGGCGGTCAGCGTCTTGCCGATGCGGACAAGGCGATCCCCGTCGCGGGAGACCTTCATGTCATCGCTGTCATAGCCGTCCTTGATGTCCACCGTCACCGCAATCGGCCAGTCCGAGCCTTGCTGGACGCGCCGCACGATCTGTTCCGACACCAGCGTATCGCCGTTGAGAATCAGGAAATCCCCTTCCATCGCCTCGCGCACGATCCAACAGGAGCCGAGATTGTCCGCCACCTTGTAGAACGGGTTGAACCTTGTGGTGATCGTCACGCGCGGATCGTCGATCCGGGCGATCACCACATCGACCATGTCGGTCATGAAGCCGGTGACCACATCGATCGTCTTTACCCCGCCACGCGCGAGCATTTCGACCTGCCATTCGAGCAGGGTCCGGCCCGAAAAGTCGATGAGGCACTTGGGCCGCTCGGCAGTAAGCGGCAGCATGCGCGAGCCCTGGCCGGCGCTCAGCAGGATGGCGTGTTCGATCATGCAAGGTCGCTTAAGACCTGTGCGACAAAACCGCAACGCCACAAACCAATTGCACCACGCACTTGCGCGAAGCGCGCCCCTCGTCCAAAGGCAGCGCATGTCCGGCAAGGCCCGCACCCGTCCCCTGCCCAACTCGTTGCTCGGACGCATGTTCGCCAACCTCGTGTGGTTGCTGGGCGGCAAGGGTTTCGGGGCGGTATGCAGCCTCGTCTATCTGGCGATCCTGACCCGTTCGCTCGGGCTCAAGGGCTTCGGGCATTTCTCGCTGATCTTCGGAACATCGCAGGCGTTGATCGCGATCGCCGGTTTCCAGACCTGGCGCGTGGTGGTGCGTTATGGCGCGCATCATGTGCATGAGAAGAACTGGCCCGCCTTTGGCCGGCTTGGCATGCTGGCCGGCCTGCTCGACGTGGTGGGCGCGATTGTCGGCTGCATCATCGCCTATGTTGCCTTCTACCACTTCAGCGATGCGCTGGACCTCAACAAGAAGCTGATCAGCACAGCCTTCTGGTTCAACGTCGCCGCCGTCTGGGCGCTGGTTTCCGCCCCCACCGGCATCGTCCGCGCACTCGATCGTTTCGACGTGGCCGTCTATGTCGAGGCGCTGGTTCCGACCTTCCGGCTGATCGCGGCAGTCGCCATCTGGCTGACCGAACCCACGCTGGTCCGCTTTCTCGTTGCATGGGTGGCGATCGACCTGCTGGAGGCGGCCATCTACTGGGCCATGGCGAAATATCTCTGCCCGCAGGCCGTGCAGTTCCGGCACCTGTTCGGCTGGCGCAAGGCGATGGATGAAAATCCGGGGGTCGGGCGCTTCTTCATGGTCACGTATGCCGGGGCCAGCCTGGAAGCGGTGATCCGCAACGGCCCGCTGCTGGCGGTCGGCTTCTTCGTCAGCACCAGCGCTGCCGGGCTCTATCGCCTCGCCAACCAGCTGGCGCAGGGCCTGTCAAAGTTCTCCACCCTGCTTACCCGCGCGGCCTATGCCGAGATTGCCCGCGCCCGGGTGGCGGCGGCGGTTTCGGAATTCCGCAAGCTGGCTGTGCAGACCACGCGGATCGCGGGCGTCACCGGTGCGCTGGTGGTGACGCTGGCGGTTCTGCTCGGCGAACGGCTGATCGTCCTGCTGGGCGGCGAACCGTGCCGTTCCGCCCATGATATCCTGGTGCCGCTGACCATCGCCGCCTCGTTCGAACTGGCGAGTGTCGCGTTCGAACCGGTGCTGCATTCCACCGGCCTTGCGCGCTATGCGCTGGGTGCAAGGCTGATCGCGGTGCTGGCGGTGATTGCCGGCGTGCTGGTGCTGGTCGGGCCGTTCAAGGCCGATGGCGCGGCCTGGGCGGTCGCGCTCGGCGGGCTGGTCAGCTATGTCGCGATGGGCCTGATGGCTCGCCGCACACTCCACCGGCTCGACCGCCAGTCCCGCGAGGAAAACCCCGCCGCCTGAATGACGGCATGGGGTCTGCAACCCCGCCGGGGTCAGCCCGCCATCCGCCCCAGCCTGTCGCGAATGATCGAATTGGCCTCGTCCATGATCCGCGCAACCAGATCGGCGGCGCCGGGGATGTCATGGATCAGGCCCTGCACCATCCCGGCCGTCCAGATGCCATGCTCGGTATCGCCGCTGTCGAGCCCTTCCTTGCCGCGAGCGCCGCGCACCAGATGGGCGATCGCCTCGAACGGATTGCCCTGGCGTTCGATCGCGATGGCTTCCTGGCTGATGGAATTGCGCGCGACGCGGGCGGTGTTCTTGTAGGAACGGAACAGGAGATCGGTTGCGCGCTCGTCGTTCTCGACCATTGCCTGCTTGAAGTTCTCATGGATCGGCGCCTCTTTGGTGGCGCAGAACCGCGTGCCCATGTTGATCCCTTCGGCCCCCAGCGCCAGCGCGGCAACCAGGCCGCGGCCATCACCGAACCCGCCGCTGGCGATCATCGGGATCTTGACCTTGTCAGCAGCAGCCGGGATCAGGATCAGGCCCGGGATATCGTCCTCGCCCGGATGGCCGGCGCATTCGAACCCATCGATCGAGATCGCGTCCACGCCCATCCGCTCGGCCGACAGCGCATGGCGCACGGCGGTGCATTTGTGGATGACGATGATCCCGTGCTTCTTGAATTCATCGACATGTTCCTGCGGCTTGTAGCCGGCCGTCTCGACGATCCGGATGCCCGATTCGATGATCGCCGCGCGATATTCCGCATAGGGCGGCGGGTTGATCGACGGCAGGATGGTGAGATTCACCGCCAGCGGCTTGTCGGTCATCTCGCGGGCGCGCGCGACCTCCTTCGTCAGCAGTTCGGGCGTGGACTGGGTCAGCGCGGTGATCGTGCCAAGCCCGCCGCCATTGGAAACCGCCGCTGCCAGTTCGGCCTTGCCCACCCACATCATGCCACCCTGCATGATCGGATGTTCGACGCCCATCAATTCGGTGAAACGTGTCTTCATGATCGTACCCCTTCGGCGCGGCGCTTCGCTTGCGCGCGCATGGTCAAAACCTGATTTCCCTAGCGATGCCCGTTCCACCTCACAAGCGCTTGGACAAGCCCGCATCGCTATGGCAATCGCGGCAGCGCAACAGATGTTGGTTGAGGCTGCATTGAAGGAGCTTGCATGGATATTAAGAACGTCGTCGCCATTGTCACCGGCGGGGCCTCGGGCCTTGGCGGGGCCGCTGCCGCCCACCTCGCCGCGCTGGGTGCGAGAGTCGCCATTTTCGATCTCAATGAAGAAGCCGGACAGGCCGCGGCCAAGGCAATCGGCGGCAGCTTCTTCAAGGTCGATGTGTCCAGCGACGAAAGCGTGGGCGCCGCGCTCGATGCCGCCGAACAGGCGCATGGCACGGCTCGCATCCTCGTCAATTGCGCCGGGATCGCGCCCGCCGCCAAGACAGTCGACAAGCATGGCGAACCGCACAGTTTTGCGCTGTTCAAGAAGACGCTGGAAGTGAACCTGCTGGGTAGTTTCAACGTGCTGTCGCAATTCGCCGCGCGATTGATCAAGGCCGAGCCCGTCGGCGAGGAACGCGGAGTGATCGTCAACACCGCCTCGGTCGCCGCCTTTGACGGACAGATCGGCCAGCCCGCCTATGGTGCCTCCAAGGGCGGCATTGTCGGCATGACCCTGCCGGTTGCGCGCGACCTCGCGCAGCATCGTATCCGGGTTATGACCATCGCGCCGGGCATCTTCCTCACGCCGATGCTGATGGGCCTGCCGCAGGCTGCGCAGGATTCGCTCGGCCAGCAGATCCCGCACCCCTCGCGCCTCGGCAAGCCGGAGGAATATGCGATGCTGGTCGAAGCAATCCTGCGCAACCCGATGCTGAACGGCGAGACCATCCGGCTCGACGGCGCAATCAGGATGCCGCCCAAGTGAGCAAGGCTCCTCTCATGGTCGAGCGTGATGGCGCGGTGCTGCGCCTGACGATGAATCGGCCCGATGCTGCCAACGCGCTGAGCATGGCGGGCGCGCAGGCGATGGTCGAAGCCGCCACCGCCGCCGACGAGGACGCAACGATCCGCTGCGTGGTGCTGACCGGCGAAGGACGCTTCTTCTGCGCGGGCGGAGACATCGGCGGAATGGCCTCGGCGGAAGACGGCCCCGGGGCGCATCTCAAGAAGCTGGCGGGAACCTTCCATGTCGCCGTGGCGCGGCTCGCCAGGATGAACAAGCCGCTGGTCACGGTGATCAACGGCCCCGCCGCCGGAGCCGGGGTCAGCATCGCCGCGCTGGGCGACATCGCGCTGGCCGCATCATCGGCCCATTTCACCATGGCCTATGGCGGGATCGGCCTTTCACCCGATGGCGGAGCAAGCTGGCTGCTGCCGCGCCTGATCGGCTTGCGTCGCGCGCAGGAAATGGCGCTGACCAACCGAAGGGTTCAGGCGGAGGAAGCCGCGCAGATCGGGCTGGTGACGCGGGTCGTCGCCGACGAGGATCTGGCAGCGGAGGCGGAGAAGATCATCGCACAGCTTGCCGCCGGGCCAACCTACGCCATCGGGCGGACTCGCCGCCTGTTGCTGGAAGGAATGGACCGCAGTTTCGAGGCCCAGCTGGAAGCCGAACTGCAATCGATTGCCGATTGCGCCCGGTCTCCGCACGGGCAGGAAGGCATCGCTGCCTTTCTGGAAAAGCGGAAGCCCGATTTCCGCTGACGGGGCGCGGAGCGGGGCGAAACACCCCGCTCCGGCCGTTTCCGCTTATTCGGGGCGAGCGCCGTCGAAGAACACGTCGGTCATGTGCAGCGTGTCCATGTATTCGCGCGATTCCACGATCAGGCCGTCACGGATGATCAGCAGGAAGTGATAGTGGTTGCGATAGAGCTTGCCCGAGGCATGGGTCGCTTCGGAATGGCCAATCACGGCCACGCGATCGTCCTCGGCAGTCATCATGTCGGGGATGACCACAAGGCCGGTTTCCGGGAAGATCTCGCCAAGTGGCGCGATCATAGCCTTGATCGCCTCGCGACCGCGCGTCTCGGACGGCAGCAGGGTCTTGCTCGGCAGCGTGATTGCGCCATCTTCGGCAAACAGCGCGGCGGTACCTTCGGCATCACCGGCGGCAATCCGCGCGAAATATTCACGGGCGATCGCCTTGTTGGCTTCCTGAACACTCATATCCTCGTCTCCTTCGATTTATATATTTATCAGCTCAGGCCCGGCCCTGCGCCATCTTGGCCAATACGGCAGGGGCAATCCGGTCGCGCCGTTCACCGGCGCGGCCGTAAAGCAGTTCGTTGAGGATCGCGCGCTTGAGGAAAAGGTGGCAATCATGTTCCCAGGTGAAGCCGATGCCGCCATGCAGCTGGACGGCGTCTTCCGCCATGGCGCGATAGGCCGTTTCCGTCACCAGCCGCGCCTGCGCCGCCACCGTCACCGCATCGGCGGCACCGGCCGCGAACGCCCGCGTGGCGTTGCGCGCAGCACCGCGCGCCACTTCCAGATCGACCTTGTGATCGGCGGCGCGGTGCTTCAGCGCCTGGAATGAACCGATTGCCCGGTCGAACTGCTTGCGCGTGCGCAGATAGTCCAGCGTCTCGTCCAGAATCCGCGCGTGGCCACCGGCATTGTCCCAGGCGATGGCGAGATCGCAATGTGCGCGCACCCGGCCGGTTGCAGCCTGATCGGGCGCAGCCAGCGCCGCTTGCGCCGCCACCCCATCAAGCACGATATCGTGCAGGATGCGGCTACGGTCCCAGCTGTCCTGCGCGATGACGGATGCAGCGGAAAGATCGGCGATCCAAGCCTGGCCATCTGCGCCAAGCAGGAGCAGATGGGTTGCGCTTTCATCCGCCAGCACGCCCGTGAGCGCGCCCGAAAGCGTGCCGCCCGCAACGCTGACGCTGCCCTGATCGGCCACCGCCACGCGCGCTTCGCCACCGGCAATGCCAGCGGCGAGTTCCGTCAGCGCATCGCCGGGGTTGAAGGCCAGCAGCTCCAGCGCGGCGAGGCTGGGGGCCAGCACCACCGGGGAAATCGCCTTGCCCAGTTCCTCGTAGATCGGGGCGAGCGCGACGAAGGATTGGCCGAGGCCATCCATCTCGGCAGGAACGGTCAGCAGCAACCAACCCTGTTCCACCATGGCGCCGTAAAGGCCCGCTCGGTCGGCGCTCTTGCCCGGATCATAGGGCGCGCGGCGTTCCACCATGTCGCCCAGCATGCGGGCGGCGGCATCGCGCAGTTCTTCGGGATCGATCGTTTCGATGTCCATCATTCTACCCCTTAACCGCGCGGCAGTTCGAGCATGCGCTCGGACACGATGTTGCGCTGGATTTCGTTCGATCCGCCGGCGATGTTCCACTGGTAGGAATTCATGAAGTCGAACATCCAGTTGCTGGTCTCATATCCCGCGCCCAGCACGAAATTCTCGAACCGCTGGCTACCGATGCCTTCCAGCTTCATGCCCAGTTCGCAAAAATCGCGTAAGATTCGGGCATAGGCCAGCTTGAGAATCGAGGCATCGCCCAGTTGCTCGTTGCCGGCCGCCTTGCGCACCATCGCTTCGCCGACCATGGCGCGCAGTGCTTCCACCCGCGCGGTGATGTCGACGATGCGGCGGCGGTCTTCCACGTCCAGCGCTTCGGCGGCAAAGCCCCCCTTGGTCGCCGCTTCGAGCAGCCGCCAGAGCGAGCCGTAGAGCCGCTCCACCAGTTCGACCAGCGTCAGGCCGCGTTCCGACGACAGTGTGACCTGCGCCACGCCCCAGCCCTTGTTTTCCTCGCCCACGCGGTTGGCCACCGGGATGCGGACATTGTCGAGGAACATCTCGGCGAATTCCTCGTCGCCGGTGATCTGCTTGATCGGGCGCACGTCGATGCCGGGGGTCTTCATGTCCATCAGCAGGAAGGTAATGCCGGCCTGCTTCTTGGCGTCGGGATCGGTCCGCACCAGCAGCAGGCAATGATCGGCGAAATGGCCAAGGGTCGACCAGATCTTCTGCCCGTTCACCACATAGTGATCGCCATCGAGCACCGCCCGGGTCTTCAGCGAGGCAAGGTCGGATCCGGCGCCGGGTTCGGAAAAGCCCTGCACCCAGACATCGCCCCTGAGGATGCCGGGAAGGTATTTTTCCTTCTGCGCCTGCGAGCCGCATTCCTGCAGGGTCATCGCGGCGTGATAGAGCGAGACGAAAAACAGGCTCATGCGCGGCGCATCGCCCCGGGCCATTTCTTCGAAGATCACGACCTGTTCGGGCAGGCTGCGGCCGCCGCCGGGCCATTCATGCTCCCAGTGCGGGGTGGCGTAACCGGCTTCGACCAGCTTCGCCAGCCATTCGCGCTGGCATTCGAGGAAGCCCTCGATGTTGTCGCCAGCCTGCCGCTCGCGCCAGTTGGCGGGGACATTCTTCGGGATCCATTCGCGCACTTCGCGGCGCAGAGCTTCGAGATCGGGTTCTTCGCTCATGGGCAGGGGTCCTACTTGCCGGTGAAAACCGGATTGCGCTTTTCCAGGAAGGCGGCAACCGCTTCCTCGTGATCGGCAGTGGTATGGGCGATCGCCTGGAATGCCGCCGATGTCTCGAGGATGTTCTTGAGACTGGTCTGGCAGGCCTCGCGCAGCAGCCGCTTGGTCATCCGAATCGCATGGGGCGGCTTGGCGGCAATCTTGCGGGCAATCTCCATCGCGGTTTCGAGCAGCTGGTCAGCCGGGACAACCCGCGACACCAGCCCGCATTCAAGCGCCGCCTGCGCGTTCAGCATCTCGCCGGTGAAGGCCATCTCGGTCGCCCGGGCAAAGCCGACGATGCGCGGCAGCAGCCATGCACCGCCATCGCCCGGGACGATCCCGAGATTGACGAAGCTTTCCGAAAAGCGCGCATGTTCGCTGGCGATGCGAATGTCGCACATCAGCGTCAGATCGCAGCCCGCGCCGATCGCCGCGCCGTTGACGGCGGCGATGACCGGCACTTCCAGCGCCTCAAACAGCAGCGGGAGCTGCTGGATGCCATCCTTGTAGCCGCGCCGGGTCAGCGGCGCGGTGCCGCGATTGATATCGCCGCCCGGCTTCATCGAATGGATGTTGCCGCCCGAGGAGAACGACTTGCCCGCCCCGGTCAGGATCACCACCCGCACGTCGATGTCAGCGTCGGCGGCTTCCATTTCCGCCACCAGCGCCGCCAGGATCGCCTTGTCCGAAACCGGATTGTGCAGATCGGGCAGGTTGAGCGTGAGAGTGAGAATGCCCTCCTCGCTCAGTTCTCTGAGAACGGCATCACTCGCTTCGCCAGCAGTCACTTGGCCATTACTCACTTGGCCGGCATCCGATAGGCGGCATCGACGCGGATCGTCTCGCCGTTGACATAGGGATTCTCGATCAGCTGCTGGGCCATCATCGCGAATTCGTTCGGACGGCCAAGACGGCGCGGATTGGGGATGCCCGAGGCCAGCTTGTCGATGATTTCCTGCGGGTGACGATTGAGAATCGGGGTGTGGAACACGCCCGGCGCAATCGTGTTGACGCGGATCTGCTTGCCCGACAGGTCGCGCGCGGCCACCAGCGTCATGCCGACCACACCGGCTTTGGACGAGGCATAGGGGATCTGGCCGATCTGGCCTTCCCACGCGGCGATCGAGGCGGTCATGATCACCACGCCGCGTTCATCGTCGGCCAGTTCGTTCTTCGCCATGCGGGCAGCCGCCAGGCGCAGCACGTTGAAGCTGCCAATAAGGTTGAGGTTGATGATGGTGGTGTAGTCGGCCAGCGAGCCGGGCGACCCGTCCTTCTCGACCACGCGCACGGTCAGGCCGCGCCCGGCGCAATGCACCACTGCGCGCAGCGTGCCGAGCTTTTCGGCAGCGTCGAGCGCGGCGTTCATCTGCTCTTCGCTGGTGATGTCGGCGGGCGCGAATACACCGCCCAGTTCCTTGGCGACATTTTCCCCATCGGATGACGGCAGGTCGACGATCACGACCTTGGCACCCTTGGCGGCGAGCGCTTCAGCCGTGGCCCGGCCAAGGCCCGAAGCGCCACCTGTGACCAGCGCCACCATGTCCGAATTGATCTGCATCTTGCTGTCCTTCTTGCTTGTCTCGAATGAAAATCAGAGGCGTTCGATGATCGTGGCGTTGGCCATGCCGCTGGCTTCGCACATCGTCTGCAGGCCATAGCGGGCGCCGCTGCGCTCCATCGCGTTGAGCATGGTCGCCATCAGCTTGGCGCCCGACGCGCCGAGCGGGTGGCCGGTGGAAATCGCACCGCCAGCGGGATTGAGCTTGGCCATATCGGCCCCGATCTCGCGCTGCCAGGCGAGCGGCACGGAGGCGAACGCCTCGTTCACTTCGAAATGATCGATATCGCCGACATCGAGCCCGGCCTTCTTGAGCGCGAGCCGGGTCGCCGGGATCGGCGCGGTCAGCATCAGCAGCATGTCATCGCCGATCACCGAATAGGAAACGAAGCGCGCGCGCGGCCTGAGGCCGAGCTTGCTTGCCATCGCCTCGCTCATGATCAGCGCGGCGGCCGCGCCATCGACGATCTGCGAGCTGTTGCCGGCGGTAACGGCCCAGTCCACATCGGGGAAGCGGGCGCGCATTTCCTCGCTGCCGAACACCGGCTGGAGTTCGGCCAGACCTTCCACGGTGGTGCCGGGGCGGATCACCTCGTCGCGGGTGAACAGGCCATTGGGCGTTTCGATCGGGACGATTTCATTGTCGAAACCGCCGCTGGACTGCACGGCGGCGGCGAGTTGATGCGAACGGGCGGCCAGCTCGTCCATCTCGGTGCGGCTGATACCCCATTTGGTGGCGACGAGGTCGGCAGCGACACCCTGACCGACCAGCCCTTCGGGATAGCGCCTAGCGATGCCCGCGCCGAACACATCCGCGCCCATCCGCGCGCTGCCCATCGGCACCCGGCTCATCGATTCGACCCCACCGGCAATGACGATGTCATGCGCCCCGGCGGCGATCGCTTGCGCGGCGAAATGGATCGACTGCTGGGCCGAACCGCAACGGCGATCGATCGTGGTGCCCGGCACGTGGCTGGGATAGCCCGCCGCCAGCCAAGCGCTGCGCGCTGGCGTGACCGACTGTTCGCCCGCCTGGCTGACGCAGCCCATGATCACGTCTTCGACCAGGCCGGGATCGATCTGGTTGCGCTCGACCAGGCCCTTGATCACCTGCGAGAGCAGATCGACCGGATGGACCTCGCTCAGCGCACCCTTGCCCGCCTTGCCGCGCCCGATGGGAGAGCGGACGATGTCCACGATTACCGGAGTGTTCTGCGCCATGATCTGTCTTCCTTGTCCTGGCCGGCGTGGGACGAGGTTCGCCCTTCCCGTCGGCGGTCACCGGCGGGCACGCGGCCCACCCGATTCATCGAGTCCGATAAGAGGCTGGGCGGGCCTGCGCAAGTCGCGGTATTTGACTCACGCCATGAAGCAATCAGCCCGCAGCGTCAGAGCGACCGCGCGATCAGCAGCTTCATCACTTCGCTGGCACCGCCATAGATGCGGAAGCCGCGGGCATCCTTGTACATCTCGGCAATCGGATATTCGAGGATGTAGCCATAGCCACCGTGCAGCTGGAGGCACTCATCCACCACCTCGCCCTGCGCCTCGCTGATCCACAGCTTGGCCATCGAGGCGGTGGCGGCGTCCAGTTTCTTCTCCAGCAGCAGCTCGGTGCAGTTGTAGAGGAAGCTCTTGCCGATGGTCGCCTTGGTCTTGCATTCGGCCAGCTTGAACTGGGTGTTCTGCATGTCGAACAGGGTCTTGCCGAACATCTTGCGATCGCGGGTATAGGCGATGGTCTTGTTGATCGCGCTTTCGATCATGCCGATCGCCTGCCAGCCGATCACCAGCCGCTCCTTCGGCAGCTCGGTCATCAGCATGGCGAAGCCCTTGCCTTCGCCGCCCAGCAGGTTCTCCGCCGGAACGCGCATGTCGGTGAAGAACAGCTCGGCCGTGTCGCGCGCTTCCTGGCCCAGCTTGTGCAGCAGCTTGCCCCGTTCGAACCCCGGGGTCTTGTCGGTTTCGACCAGGAACAGCGAAATGCCCTTGGACCCGGCGGCCGGATCGGTCTTCGCGGCAACGATGATCAGATTGGCGTGATGGCCGTTGGAAATGAAAGTCTTCTGGCCATTGATCACATAGTGATCGCCATCGCGCACGGCGCTGGTGCGCATGCCCTGGAGGTCGGAACCCGCGCCGGGTTCGGTCATGGCGACGGCGCAGATCGTCTCGCCGGTGATGGTGCCGGGCAGGAACTTCTGCTTCTGCTCTTCCGAGCCGTATTTGATGATGTAAGGCACCACCACGGTGTTGTGCAGCGGCTGCGCGAAATTGAGCGCGTCGTTGACGCCGAGCCGCTCCATCAGCAGCGCGTCATAGCGGAAATCGAGGCCGGGCCCGCCGTATTCCTCCGGCACCGAAGTGCCCAGCAGCCCGCTGGCGCCCGCAGCCAGCCACACTTCGCGATCGACATAGCCCTGGTCGCGATAGCGGGCGCTTTTTTCCGGGGTGAAATGTTCTGCGCAGAAGCGGTCCATCACATCCTCGAGCATGCGCAGCTCTTCGCTGTCCATGAAAGGCGGGCGGGGAAGATCGATAGCGGCCAAGAAGAGTCTCCTAATCTGATCCGGTTGGTTGGCACGGCTCCGCGCGCAAGGCAATCGGGGTCAGGGCATTCGGACGACGCCTATGGCGCATATTGTCCCAGCAATAAATACGGTTTGGGCAAGCATCCCGGAGTCAGGCGGTGCCCATGACCCGCCCGCCCAGCGCCAGCGGGCTGGTGGATGATTCGCCGGAACCAGGGGCCTGGCCATCATCCTTGCGGAACTTGCGCGGCGGGCAGCCGAACGCGGCCTTGAACATCCGGCTGAAATGGGCCGCGCTCTTGAAGCCGGACATATAGGCGATCTCGTGAATCGGATAATCGCGGGTCGCGGGAGACAGCAGCAGGTCCCGGGCCCGAGCCAGCCGGTTCTTCCACAAAAGCTTGGAAAAACTGGTGCGGTTGGCCTTCAGCACATAGCACAGATAGCGTGGCGAAATGCCGCAATTGCCCGCCACCCGGTCAAACGATAGGTCGGGGTCGGTGAGGTTCATCAGGATGTAGTTCTGGATATCCGACAGGCGCTTGGCCACCAGCTGCTGGCGGCGCGAGATATCAGCATGCTGGCCTTCGAGATGATCGGCCAGCGCGATCAGCAGCCCTTCGGCCAGCGGCTTGGCCGCCCGGCGGCTGAGCTTTTCGCCATCGCGAACCAGCAGCGAAAGGATGCTCTGCACCACCTCGCCCTGCGGCGTGTCGAGATCGACCGGGCGCAGCAGCTTGTCGGCTTCCTGCAGGTGCATCAGGAACATCGGGCCAGGCACCACCAGTTGATAGGATTCATATTCGCCCGACGCATCGCACATAGCCTTCACATGGAACGGCGCGCTGGAATCGATGATCCCCATCTGACCTTCATGCACATCGCAATTGCCCTGTGAGCGGACGATCTTGAGCGTGCCCTTGCGAACGAACCAGATCGTCCGGAAGCCGACCTTGTTGGTGCGGATATGCGGCCAGCCCCGGCGATAGGCGACATCCGAGCGGGCGCTCAGCCGGGTCAGCGAGACCGGATAGGACAAGCCCTTTTCCAGCCGCACATCGGCGCGGTTGCGGTCTTCGACCTCAAGGTCGCCATCATAGAATTCGCGAGCCGAAACCGCCGCCCAGTTGGTCAACTGGTCGATCGAAACATGGCCGGTCGCGCTGAACAGATCCTGCATTCCCGAAACTACCCTCTCCGGCCCGCACCCCACCGTCCCGTTCCCGGACTCTCTGGCGCAGGCCTGCGATACTCACCCGAGCCGGGACTCATTCCCCCCGGCACCATCGTGCGAACGACACAATCACGCCGAAGCAGCCCGGTCAACGTCTTTGACTCAGGCGGTCTGCGCAATGAACTGGCCATGCAATGAAACGGGACAAATGCAACCGAGGCCGCAGTAGGAAAATCAGCCCTTGAAATTGTCTTTCGCGGCGCGGATCTCGGCAAAGGCGGCAACCGGGTCGGCCTTGTCCGAAAGCTGCGGCGCGCGCAGGAACGGATTGGTCCGCAGTTCATCCGCGATCGTGGTCGGCACGGTCGGCTCGCCTCTGGCGCGCGCGGCTTCGATCTGCACGATCCGTTCCGCCAGCGCAGCCGAGGAATCGACCGACTCGGCAAAGCGCGCATTGCCAAGCGTGTATTCATGCGCGCTGTAGACCACGGTTTCACCCGGCAGTGCAGCAAGGCGCGACAGGCTGTCCCACATCTGCTGCGGGGTGCCTTCGAAGATCCGCCCGCAGCCGAGCGGGAACAGCGTATCGCCCACGAACACCTTGCCTGCTTCGGCCGAATGGAAGCAGACATGGCCCAGCGTGTGCCCGCCGGTGTCGATCACCGTGAAGCTGGTTTCGCCCAGTTTCACGACATCGCCATGGCCCACCACCTGGTCGATCGGATAATGTTCGCGCACTTCTTCCGGCCCGACGATGTGCGAGCCGAAACGGGCTTTCACCGCCTCGTTCCCGCCGGCATGATCGGGATGCCAGTGGGTGTTGAAGATCACGTCGATCCGCCAGCCGACCGCGTCGGCCGCCGCCAGCACCGCATCGCCATCGGGCGTGTCGATGCAGCCGACCTGGCCGGTGGCGTCATCCCGGATCAGGAAGCCGTAATTGTCGCTCAGGCAGGCGAACTGATGAACGGTGAGGGACATGAGGTGCTTCCTATCGGTTCTTGCTGTCAGGCGACGGGCTCGGGCGCGAGCCGGTCACGAATGAAATCCGCGCTGGTGTCATAGGTTCCCGCGATCCGGGCCTGGCCAAGCTTCCTCGCCCAGAAGCTGTCGGAGCCGAAGCTGATCTGCCAGCGCTTCAGCGCACGGACATAAAGCTGGAGGTCATACTCCTCGGTAATGCCGATCGCGGCGAAACCGGCATGGGCCAGCGCCGAAATCTGCGCTGCCGCATCGAACGTCACGCTGCGGGCCATTGCCACGCGCAGGGTGGAAAGGTTGCCATCATCGGCAGTGAAGCCGATCCGCGCGGCGGTGGCGGCAATCACCGCATGTTCGGCCATCACCGCGCAATTGTGCTGGATAGCCTGGAATTTCGACAGCGCCCGGCCGAACTGCTTGCGCTCGTTCAGATAGTCGATCGTCATGGCCAGCACCTTGTTGCAAGCACCCGCGATCAGCAGTGCAGTGATTGCCGAAGCCCAGTCGAGCAGATCAACCCCGTCCAGCGTGAAGCTGGCCAGCGGCTCGGCGCCCATGTCCAGTTCGGCCGGGATATAGCCGAAGCCATCGCGCTGCTTGCCCACCACCAGAGGGCGAACGGTGAATTGATGGCCCTGCTGGACCAGCGCATGGCCCGCTTCCCATGCCGCCGGGGCAACTTGCGAGCGCAAGGTACCCTCCTCGCTCAGCGGCCAGAGCGTGACCGCGCCATCGACGCCCAGTTCCGCCCCGGCCCGCGCGGCGAGCATGCGGGCGACCATCGTCTGCGCGAAAGCCACCGGCAGCAGCCGTTCACCCGCCGCATTGACCAGCGGGACGACCGTGGCCGTATCGAAGCCCGCGCCGCCATCGTCTTCCGGCAGCAAGGCATCGACGAAGCCCGATTCCTGCACCGCTTCCCATATCGCGGCGGTGCTCCCGCCCGCTTCGACGGCGCGGATCGCACCATGGTCCGACACGGTGTCGAGCAGACCCGTGAAGCTGTCGAGGAAGATATCGTCCAGTTCGATCATCGCAGGCCAAGCCCCCGGGCAATCATGCCTCTCAAGATTTCGCGCGTACCGCCGCGCAGCGAATAGGCGGGGCTGACCTGCATCACATAGGCCAGCGTCCGCAGCAATTCGGGATCGACCACCTCGTCCGGATCGTCGCCGATCAGGCGGGCGATCTCGACGGGTGTGTCCTGTTCCATGGTGGTGCCGAGTTCCTTGATCAGCGCGGCTTCCAGCACGGGCGATTCGCCCTCCACCAGCCGCCCGGTGATCGCCACCGACATTTCCCTGAGCGCCGCCATGCGGGCGAGCAGGCGGCCCAGCGCTACTTCCGCCGCCGGATTGGCGCCTGCGCGGCGGGCCAGGAAATCGGCCCAGATATCGAGCAGGACGATGCTGGAATATATCCGCTCCGGTCCGCTGCGCTCGAACGCCAGTTCGGCGTTGACCTGCGCCCAGCCATTGCCTTCCTGTCCGATCAGAGCATCGGCGGGCAGGCGGACATCTTCGAAGAAAACCTCGTTGAAATGGGCTTCGCCGGTCAGATCCTCGATCGGGCGGACAGTGACGCCCGGTGCCTTGAGATCGATCAGGATCTGCGACAGGCCCTTCTGGCGATCGTCCGGTTCGCCCGAGGTGCGGACCAGTGCGATCATGTAGTCGGATTCATGCGCGTAGGTGGTCCAGATCTTCTGGCCATTGAGCACCCAGCCCCCGCCATCCGGGCCATCGCCATCGGGCACGGCACGGCTGCGCACGCTGGCAAGGTCGGAACCGGAATTGGGCTCGCTCATCCCGATACAGTAGAACGCCTCGCCCCGGCAGATCGCGGGGATCAGCTTCTCGCGCTGTTCTTGCGTGCCGTAGTGCAGCAATAGCGGCGCGCTCTGCCGGTCGGCGATCCAGTGCGCTGCAACCGGGGCACCGGCGGCCAGCAATTCTTCCACCAGCACGAAGCGATGGAAGAAGCTACGGTCACCCCCGCCATATTGTTTCGGAATGGTCAGCCCCAGCCAGCCCTTCGCCCCCAGCGCGAGGCTGAATTCACGGTCAAAGCCCTGCCAGCTTCGCGCGCGTCGGTGCGGCGGACGCTTGGCGGTCCATTCCTTCAGGAATTCCTTGATCTCCGCGCGGAACGCTTCGGCCTCGGCCGGAAGGTAGGTGGCACGGAACGTCTTGGCGAACGAGGTCATGTCATCTCCGGATGCGTTACCGCCTTCCCGCTAGCGGCAGGAAGGCGGCCCCGTCAATCGGTCCGAAGCATTCTCTGCTGCGCCTTGACGACGATGTGCAGCCGTCTGCGACGTTTCAACCGCCCGCTGGGCGGTTGATCCGCGCATCTTCGGCGATGTGATTGACCGCAGCAAAGCCGAAGGCCATGCCCGGCCCGATCGTGCCGCCCGCGCCCGGATAGCAATTGCCGAAGGGCGAGCCCGAGGCATTGCCGGCGGCGTAAAGGCCGGGAATCGGCTTGTCGCTGGTGTCGAGCACCTGCGAATTGGCGTTGCATTTCAGCCCGCCCTTCATCCCCAGCTCGCCCAGGTTGACCGCGATCGCATAAAACGGTGCCTTGCGGATCGGGCCGAGATTGGGGTTCGGCTTGCACTTGGGATCGCCAAAATTGCGATCGTAATCGCTGTCGCCACGGCCAAATTCGGGGTCTTTGCCGACCCGCGCATATTCGTTCATGTTGGCCACCACCTTGCCCAGCCGGGCCGGGTCAAGGTCCAGCTTGACCGCCAGTTCCTCGATCGTGCCGGCCTTGAAGATGTGGTGATCCCACCATTCGACCGGGATCGAACGGTCGGGCATGATCTGGCTCGGCAGGATGCCGCCGGCCGTGAACTGGTGGCGGAACTTGGCGTCGAACACCAGCCAGCAGGGGGCGTTGGCACCGGTCTTCTCCGCGTCTGCCAGCATAGCGTTGCCGAAGCGGTCATAACCCTGCGATTCATTGGTGAAGCGGTCGCCATTGCGGTTGACGCAGACCGAATAGGGCCTGCCCACGTCGAACGTGGCGTGGTGGTTTTCCGAATGATTGGCCGTGCCCGGGATCGGCAGGGTCATGACCGGCGTGAACCATGGCGTTTCGGTGAATTCCACCGCCGCGCCGAGCTGGTCCATTCCCGATTCCAGCATCGCGCCGGTGTTCATGTTCTGCGGCGAACTGGGCAGCTTGAGGTCGCCCGGATGGCGCAGGAACTTGTCGCGCAGCTTCTGGTTCCAGTCGAACCCGCCTGCGCAGACCACCACGCCCTTGCTCGCCCGGTATTCGCGCTTCTTGCCGAACCATTCGGCCACGACACCGGTCACCCGCCCATCTTCGGACAGGTAGGATTTCACGTCATGGTCCATCCGGATCTCGACGCCACGCTCGATCAGCTTCTCCACCAGCGGCGCGATCAGCGCACCGCCCATGGTCATGACCGAATCGTGCTTCGACTTCATCCGGGTGCCGACATCAAGCCAATAGCGACCGACGACGGTGGCGAAAGCCTTGATCCAGCCCGGGCTCTGGGTGGAAATCGTGTTCGCTTCCTCGAAGTCCATCGAATAGCGGTTGAACATCTTGTAGCGCGTGAACGGCTCGCGCATCAGGTAAAACCACTTGCCCAGCTTGCGCCCGTCATACTTGGGAAACACGATCGAACGGTCGGCCCGCGCACCCGGAAACTCGGAGAAATAATCTGGCCAGGGCATGTAGTTGAACTGGATGCCGAGCGAGCGGAGATAACGCATCATCTCCGGACCGTTCTTCAGGAAAGAACGCAGCCGGTCTTCGCGGGCATTGGGATCGCACACCGACTTGAGGTAGAGCATCGCCTCTTCCTCGCTGTCGCCGGCATCGTCGAAGCCGTGGTTCGGGATCCAGGCAACGCCGCCCGAGGTGATCGAGGTGCCACCGAAACGGGCACCCTTTTCCAGAAGCAGGACCTTGAAGCCGAACTCGCTGGCACGCAGCGCGGCGACGCATCCGGCTGCGCCCGTGCCGACGACGATGACATCATATTCCGAAGCAGCGGGCTTATCATTCGCCATTTCAGCTATCCCTCAACAGATTTGATTGTGCGCGCGGTGCAACAGTTCGTCGGTGAATGCAATCACGCCGCGTTGGTTGGATCATAGCCGTCCAGCGCCGGACGTTCGGTCAGGCGAGGGAAGCGGAAGATCTGGTTGCCGCCCGACACCTGGAGATTGAGCCCGGTAACGAAGGAGGGGCCGGCCAGCCACAGGCAGGCGTCGGCGAAATCCTCCGGCAGGCCGAGCCGGCCCAGCGGAACGTCCTTGTTCCAGGCATGCTCCATCCCTTCGACCTGCCACAACGGGGTGGACATTTCCGACCGGATCGGGCCGGGAAGGATCGAATTCACCTTGATACCGAAGGGGCCGTATTCAGCCGCCGCATAAACCACCAGGCAATCTGCCGCCGCCTTGGCGCAAGCATAAGGATAGACCGATTCGAGCATGTGAGTCGCCGTCATCGAGGAGAACAGGATTATCGAACCGCCCGTTCCGTCCTGCTTCATCGCTTCGGCCACATAACGGACGAAATAGACGCAGCCGAAATAATCGACTTCCATCGCCTCGCGCACATCGGCCATCGGTGCGTTGGTGATGGTGCCGCCCATCGGCAGGCCGGCCGCGTTGCAGGCCACGTCGATCCGCCCGTATTTTTCCATGGCGAAATCAACCAGCGCCTTGACCTCGTCCTCCTTGGCGACATCGCAGGTGATCCAGGCGCCGTCGATTTCGGCGGCCAGTTTCTTGAGCGGCTCCGCCCGGCGTGCGGCCACCACCACCTTGGCTCCTTCCGCAGCAAAGCGCTTGGCCACTGCCCAGCCGGAGCCTGCTTCGGCCGAAGCGCCGAGAACGATTGCAACCTTGTCTTTCAGGACCATTTCCCACCTCTTTTCGTCATGATGCCTATCGTAACCGCGCCGCGTCCGGATGCGTGGCCGGGCCATGGCATGTCAATCTTTAGGACGCCAGCTTGCCGGATCGATCTTGAGCTTTTTGAAAATCTCGTCCTGCATCTGGCGCAGGCGCACTTCCTGTTCGGAATAGACCGCGCCCCTGAAGCCATCGGATTCGATCCCCTGCTGCAGGCGCGGCAGGAACACCGCATCCTGGCTGAGCACCGAACCGAGCGGTTCCAGATCGCCCTTCTCGCAAGAGAACCGCGCCAGCACTTTCCTGCCGCTGGTATCGAAGCCCGGCGGCACGCCCATGTAGGTCGGCATCTCCTTCATCCCCGGCATGGCATAGACCTGATAGTAATAGACCATCTTGCCGGGATCCTTGGCGTGCGGCCACCAGCGCTGGACCAGCAGCCCTTCAGGATGAAGGTTCCAGCTGCAACAGGGGAAGATGCCGACGTTCCAGTCGTCCACCAGCTGTTCGTCGGTGAAGCGGGAATAATCCATCCCGATCCGGCCCTGGTTGCGGCGCTTGCCTTCCAGCACCTTGGCGCGGGCTTCGGAATCGGTGGCGGGGAATTCATCCTCGCCAAGGCCGGCCTCGCGCATGAACAGCTTGGCTTCCTCGCTCAGTTCGGTGCGGGCATAGGCCTTGCGGGTCGGCATCGGGATCATGAACGGGAAGATCGAACGGGCAAAGCCGTTATCGTAAAGATCATGCTGGTTGTGATAGCTGTCGAAATAGGGATTGAGCTGCGGATGTACCGCCTCAACGTGGTAGCCTTCGATGAAGGCTTCGACCGCTGCCTTCCAGTTGATGTCCCATTCCTGCGTCTTGTCGACCACCCGGACCATCTTTTCCAAATCATAGGCATCGAACAGGCTGCGGAAATCCTCCGGAATCCAGTCGAGCAGCGGCGCGGCTTCCAGATCGAGATTGATGAAAATCCAGCCGCGCCAGCTTTCCACCCGGATCTTCGGCAGGTCGAGATCGTGACACAGCGCCGCCTTACGAAAGGTTTCCTGCTTGGCGACCTGGGTCAGCCTGCCATCATTGGCGAATTCCCACTGGTGGAACGGGCAGACGAACTTCCTGGTGCTGCCGAAATCCTGCGTGACCAGCCGTGTGCCGCGATGCTGGCAGACATTGTACATGCCGCGCAGCTCTTCGCCTTCGCCGCGCACGATCAGGAAGCTTTCCTTGCCGAGATCGACCTTCATGAAGCAGTTTTCGCGTGGGACGTCGTTCACGTGCCCGACGATCAGCCAGGTGGTCTTCCACAAGCGCTGCCATTCGAGATCGGCGAATTCGCGGGAATGATACATCGCCGTCAGCGTCTGGCGATCGGTGCCGTAATCGCGCAGTGGCGCTTTCCGGACCTGATCGTAGAGCGCGCCCTTGCCATCGGGGTAATTGGCATGATCGGGCCGCCACGGGGTGTAATCCGCCTTCGGATTTTCGAGGAATTCGTCGTCCATCTCGTCAGGCCTCTCCAGCACTGCATCCACCCGGCCGTTGTCTTCGGCTCGTCTGTCCCGGCTTTATCGCCGCCCGGACAAAATGGCACCCCCTTTCCGGCGTCAGCGCGGCAGGCGGATATTTCCCGCCAGGGCAGACAAATGTGCCACTGTCAGGGTGCAAGTGCACGGTTGCCGCGCACGCGATGGGACGCCATAGGGAAACGCGATTCCATTCAGACACCGGGAGACAATAATGCGCCGCTACGAACTCGTCGCCGACAGGGGCCTCGACCATTTGCAGACAGTCGAGCGCGATCAGCCCACCCCCGGCCCCGGCGAAGTGCTGGTGCGGGTGCGTGCAACTTCGCTCAACTTTCATGACTATATCGTGGTGATGGGCTGGTTCCCGGCCGATCAGGGCCGCATCCCGATGTCGGACGGCGCGGGCGAAGTCGTCGCCGTCGGCGAAGGCGTGAGCGAGTTCCAGCCCGGCGACCGCGTGATCAGCACCTATTTCGCCAACTGGCTCGATGGTCCGGTTGCCGCGCAAAAGGTTGCCAAGATGCGCGGCGATCAGGTCGATGGCTTTGCCGCCGAATTCGTCGCCCGACCGGCTAGCGATTTCACTCTCGCCCCGTCGGGCATGAGCTTCGAACAGGCCGCGACCCTACCCTGCGCGGGCGTGACCGCCTGGCGCGCGCTGATGGTGGAAGCACAGATCAAGCCCGGCGATGTCGTGCTGGTCGAAGGCAGTGGCGGCGTGTCGATCTTCGCGCTGCAGTTCGCCAGGATGGCCGGTGCCACGGTGATCGCCACCACATCGTCCGAAGCCAAGGCGCAGAAGCTGCGCGATCTGGGTGCGGCCCACGTCATCAATTACAGCGAGACGCCCGAATGGGGCAAGGAAGCCGTCCGCCTGACCGGCGGGCGCGGCGTGGACGTAGTGATCGAAGTGGTCGGCGGCGAAGGGATTGTCCAGTCGATCGCGGCGATGGCCACCGGCGGCACGATCGTGCTGATCGGCGCGCTGAGCCGCAAGCCGCTCCAATTCGCCATGCTGGGCGTGCTCAACAAGAATGTCCGCCTGCAAGGGATCACGGTCGGCAGCCGCCGCGAACAGCAGGAAATGGTCACGGCGATCGAAGTGAACGGCATCCAGCCGGTGGTGTCCGACGTGTTCGCCTTCGACCAGCTGGCCGACGCCTTCCGCCACCAGGAAGCGCATGGCCATTTCGGCAAGATCTGCGTTTCGATCTGACCTGAAGGGGGAGGCGATGGGCGATTTCCTCGAAGGCACGCTGCCCGGGCTGATGCAGCCCACGCCGCTGATGATCAGCAGCATCCTGCGCTATGCGGCCAATGCCCACGGCGATCGGGAAGTGGTCTCCCGCCTGGTCGAGGAGCCGGAATGGCGCTACAGCTACGCCGGCCTCGAGGAACGCTGCCGCCGCCTCGCCAATGCGCTGTCGGTGCTGGGCGTGGCGGCGGGCGGGCGAGTTACCTCGCTCGCCTGGAACACCCATCGCCATCTCGAACTGTTCTACGCCGTGCCCGGCATGGGCGCGGTGCTGCACACTGCCAACCCGCGCTTTTCCGACGACCAGCTGGTCTACACCGTCAACCACGCCGAAGCGCGGGTCCTGCTGTTCGACAGGAGCTTCCTGGGCCTGGTCGAGAAGCTTGCCCCGCAGATGCCGACGGTCGAGCATTTCGTGATGCTGTCGGACGCGGACCGGCACGAGGCAGGATCGGTCGGCGCGCTGTGCTATGAAACACTTCTAGTCGGTGCCTCCCCCTCCTTCGACTGGCCGCTGTTCGACGAGCACAGCGGTGCCTTCCTGTGCTACACTTCCGGCACCACTGGCGATCCCAAGGGCGTGCTTTATTCGCACCGCTCGGTCGTGCTGCACGCGATGGGGGCGGGGCTGGCGAGCGCGCTGGGCTTTGATGCCGCCGATGTCATCATGCCCTGCCAGTCGCTCTACCACGCCACCGCCTGGGGACTGCCGTTCACCGCGGCGCTGTGCGGGTGCAAATTCGTGCTGCCATGCGACAAGTTCGACGGCTCTTCGCTCCACACCCTGATCGAGGCGGAAGGCGTGACCTTCTCTGGCGGGGTGCCAACGATCTGGACAATGTATCTCGACTATCTCGAGCGGACCGGGGCCAGCACCGGCACGCTCCAGCGGCTGGTTATCGGCGGTTCGGCCGTACCGCGCGCCATGGCCGAAGCGTTCCAGACGAAATATGGCGTCAAGGTCCGCCAGCTGTGGGGCATGACCGAGACCAGTCCGCTCGGCGTGGTCGCCACACCCACGCCCAAGCTCACCACGCGCGGTCCCGATGCCGAAAACGACGTGATCTGGACCCGCCAGGGTCGCCTCCAATACGGCATCGAAATGCGCATCGCCGACGATGACGGCCACGACCTGCCGCATGATGGCGAAAGTTCCGGTCGCATCCTGGTGCGCGGGCCGTGGGTGGTCCAGCGCTATTACCGCGCCGGGCAAGACGCGACCGACGCGGATGGGTGGTTCGACACCGGCGACATCGGCACCATCGACGAGCTCGGCTTCATGCGCATCACCGACCGCGCCAAGGACGTGATCAAGTCCGGCGGCGAATGGATCAGTTCGATCGATATCGAAAATATCGCCGTCGCCTGTCCGGGCGTGAAGATCGCGGCAGTGGTGGGCGTGTTCCATCCCAAGTGGGAAGAACGCCCGGTGCTGGTGGTGGAACCGCACGATGGCGCGGCGGTGAGCGCGAATGATGTATTGGCGTACCTCGATGGCAAGATCATCAAGTGGTGGACCCCCGACGCGGTCGAGATCGACTCCGTCCCGCTGACCGCAACCGGCAAGATCGACAAGAAGGTGCTGCGCGCCCGCTACGCCGATCGGCTGCGCGGCTAGACAACAGAACTGGTCCCTGCCCGAAGCGCTGCATGCCCCCTTAGGAAACGCGCGCGCTGTTGCAAGCTGGCGGTTGGCAAGTGCCCCGCAAACGTGGAAACGGAGCACCTGAACAACCGCCGCGAATCCGCATGGGAGAATGTATGTCTGACGATTCCTATCCGCTCACCCCCTATGACGAATACCCCGTCCACGCGACGCCTTATCCCGTCAGCTATATCCCCGCGACCGACTACAACTGGGACGAAGGCTATTACTGGGGCGTCTCCAACCCCGATCTCGGCATCCATTACTGCTGCGGATTCCGCGTCAATCCCGCCACCGACATGATCGGCGGCTATGCCCTGCTCAACGTGCGGGGCGTGCAGCGCACTTTCCGTTTCAGCCGCACCTGGAAGCAGAACTTCAACCTCGAGGTCGGCCCGTTCAAGGTCGATTTCGTCGAACCGCTGAAACGCGCGCGCCTTTCGCTGGCCGACAATGACAGCGGCATTGCCCACGATATCATGTGGATCGGCTCGTGCCCGGCGCATCTGGAGGAACACCACCTCGCCCACCGCCGCGGCCGCCGCACCACTGACCAGAGCCGCTATTCGCAGCCCGGCATCTGCACCGGCACGCTGACGCTGGGCGACCAGACATGGGACCTGTCCGAACCCGGCTGGGTCGCGGTACGCGATCACAGCTGGGGCCTTTACGTGGAACGCCCGCCCTTCGCCGCCAATCCCAAGTGGCTGCCGCCCGTCCCGGTCAACGAAAACGCCCGCGCGCTGCGTTTCTGGGTGCTGTTCCATTCTGGCGATCTCGCCGGGTTCTATCACATGCACGAAGACAAGCACGGCGTGCAGCGCAAGCTGGATGACGTGTTCGGCACCCCGTTCCAGGGCACGTTCTTCCTCAACTGGGACGAGGAGGTGATCGAACTGAAGACCGCCCGGCACGAGATCACGTTCGTCCCCGGTACCCGCATGTTCGAGAAGGCCACGGTCCACCTGACCGACCAGCAAGGCCGCGCCTGGACGCAGGAGCTGGAAAATTCCTGCCCGCCTTGGGTGATCCAGACCATGGGCTATACCCCCGGCAGCTGGAAGGACGGCGGCAGTTTCCACTGCTACCACGGCAGCGAGGACCTCGCGACCGAATGGGACGAATTCGACTTCTCGAACCAGCCCTTCGACTACACCCCCTATGGCGAAACCGGCAAGGGCGAGCCCGACACGATGCACACCGGCCTGTCCTACAACGAGAAGATCCACGGCGTGGAATATGTCCTGCGCGTCAAGACCACCGCACCCGATGGCAGGGTCTATACCGGTGCCGGCCAGCTCGAGATGTTCCTGCAGGGGCCTTACGAGCCTTACGGGTTTGAGTGAGGTCTGACGTTTGATGCCCGCCTTCTCCCCGCAAGGGGAGGGGCGGCATCAAGCCTCCCCGCAATTTGTCTCGCAGGCCCCCTTCGTCAAAAAAGTTTTGCAATTGCAGCTGGCGCCTGCCCTGCTACTCTGGCCGGAATAACCGGAAGAGGGTGAGCACATGGATCAGCCGACGAGCGATCATAACGCCTACTGGAAGCTGTTCGGCAAACCGGAGCCCGGCAGCCGCCTGCCCGAAATTCCCACGCTCGACGCCATTCTGGAGGCCGATGCCCTGCTCGCGGGCGACGGGGCCGAACGGCCGGTGCCGCTGCGGCGCAAGGGCGATATCCATCCCGAGCCGCGCCTCATCACCTATGCGCGCTATATCGATCCCTCCTTTGTCCAGCGCGAGATCGATCACATCTGGAAGACGCATTGGCAGGTCGCCTGCCGGGAAGAGGACATCCCCGAAGTGGGCGACTGGATCGCCTATGACATCATCGACAAGTCCTACATCGTCACGCGCACCGGCCCGAACGCGTTCAGCGCGATGCACAACAGCTGCCGCCATCGCGGCCGCAAGCTGTGCCATGGCAAGGGCCACTCCGCCCATTTCCAGTGCCCGTTCCATGGCTGGGTGTTCGGGCTGGACGGCAAGCTCGAATGGATCCCGTTCGAGGAGGAATTCCCCCACGCCAACGCCACCAATCACAGCCTCGTTCCGGTGCAGGTGGCGACATGGGGCGGCAATGTCTTCATCAATCCCGATCCCGCCTGCGAGCCGCTGGAACAGACGCTCGGGATCCTGACCGAGCATTTCGCGCCCTATCCGCAGGAAGATCGCTACACCGCGATGCGCGTGCTGGTGAATGTGCGCTGCAACTGGAAGGCGGCGCAGGAAGCCTTCATGGAAGCCTATCACGTGGTGGAAACCCATGCCGACGGCATGCCGGTGATGGGCTCGGTCGCCACCCAGATCGATATCTGGAGCGATGGCAAGGCCTATGTCAGCCGACTCTGCACCCCAGGCATGTCCACCGATCCCTATATCGCCGACCGGGTGAGCGTGCAGGAGGCGATCGCGCTCTACTGCAACTGGCACGAATTGCCCCAGCCACCTGCCGATTGGGGCAACAGCCTGCCCGAAGCGCGGCGCTGGGTGGCGAACGAGGAACGCAAGCGGCTGGAAGCCAACACCGGACGCGATTATTCGGCGGAACCGATCAGCACATTTCTCGACATGGCCAAATATTTCATGTTCCCCAACTTCCACCCCTGGTGGGGAGAGGGGATTCCGTGGTGGTACAATTTCAAGCCCCACGGCCGCGATCCCGACAACTGCCAGATGGAACTGCGCGTGCTGCTGCCCATCCCGGCGGACGGAACCCGCCCGGCGGTGCCCGACGCGATCCTGGTCGATTTCGATGAGAAGGCCGGCGACAACCCGGCGCTAGGCGGCCTTGGCCACATCATCGACCAGGATCTCGACAACATGACTGCGGTGCAGGCAGGCTTCAAGGCCGCCGCCGACGGTGCGGATTACCTCACCACCTCGGTCACCCAAGAAGCCAAGATCCGCCATTTCCACAGCATTTACGACCGGTTGCTGGGACTGGAAGATTAGCGCCGATAGTTCGGCGAGCCGCGCTCAGACCGTCACCGCTGGCAGCGCGCCCGTTTGCGTCGCCAAGATGATCTCGTAGTTCACAAGCTCTTCCGAATGGCGGTGGCCCGCCGTGACCTTGACCATGCAGCCGGGGTGAAGATCATGGGTAATACCCTCCTCCTCGTCACGGATGCGGATGCTGCCGCCGATGATGTAGAACCAGACCGGGAAGGGGTGATCGTGGGGCGCATCGAGCAGCTCGGCGGGCGTGACCGCCAGACGCTGCGGGATCATTCCCGCCGCCGCGATCTCGCCGAGCGGCACGGCGGCATTAGCGAAATAATCATACCAGACCTGGAACATCGGCTCTCTCCTGCGGCCCTCGGTCATGCCCCGGAATGCACCCGGGGGAGGGGCCTCTGAGCGCTTTCCTACACGCCCGCGCCGCGTTACGCCACTCGCAGCGGTGCCTCGAGGGTGGCGGTTTGCGCCTCGTTCCCGCGTCGAGATTCCCGCCATGCCCACCCCCGGGCCCCTCCCGCAAGCGGGAGGGGAGCGCGGCTCACATCGTCAGCGAAACCGCTCCGAAGGGCCGCTGGGTCGCCATGTAGGTTAGAGCGGCCGGGGCTTCCTCGAACGGGAAGCTCTTGTCGTGGATGACCTTGATATTGCCCTTGTCAGCTTCCTGCTTGAAGAAGGCGAAGGCTTCGGCCCATTGTTCGGGCGTGCTGGTGTAGGCGCCATAGCCCTGGATGCTGACCCGGTTGAGGATCAGGTCGGCCAGGGTAATGGTCGACTGGCGACCGGCCGCAAAGCCCAGCACGATCGCCTTGCAATAGCGCCCGCCGGCCTTGATCGCTTCGGCGATGACCTGTCCGCCGACCGAATCGATGATGATGTCCACCCCCGCGCCGCCCGTCTCGCGCATGATGTATTCGGCGATACTCTCCCGCGACAGGTCGATGATGTCGGTGAAGCCCATCGCCCGCGCCTGCTCGGCCTTGGCGGTGGAACCGGCGGTGGAGAACACGCGCGCCGCGCCCATTGCATTGGCCTGCTGGTAGGCGGCATTGCCGACCGAGCCGCCGATGGCGGTGGCCAGAACGGTCTTGCCCGCGGCCATTCCGGCATCCTTCAGCGCGAAATAGGCGGTCGGATAAGCGACAGCGGCCTGCGAGGCGGCACCATCGGAAACTGAATCGGGGATGAGGCCAATATGGTCAATCTCGACCGCGCAATATTCGGCCCAGCTGCCCGGTGCCATGAAGCCGTAGATGAACGCACCGAACATCACCCGGTCACCCTTGTTGAGGCCCGACTTGCCCGGGTCCTCGACAATGCCCGCCCCCTGGTTTCCCGGCACCAGCGGAAGCGCGGCGGGCGGGAAGGTCGGCTCGTTCTCGTCGTTGATGATCGCCTGGTCGAACGGGACGACGCCCGGCGCGGTCAGCTTCACCAGCACCTGCGTGTCGGTGAGGGCGGGAATGTCACGCTCGACCAGCTTGAGGTCCTGCGTGCCGGTCTGGCCTGCGATGAGCCAAGATTTCATCAAAATGTCTCCTAGTGCAATGAGGGGTCAGACCATGGGCTGCTGGACGGGAAATTCCGACAGGGCAATTTCGATCTGTCCGTCGGCTATCCGCACTTGATGGGTGACAATGGATTGGCACCCAAGCGCCTTGGCCAGGCATTCGCCGGTGCGCAGATCGAAACGTGCGCCGTGCATCGGGCAGGACACGGTGTCCTTGCGGATCTTGCCCGTGCCAAGCCGCGAGCCATTGTGCGGACACAGATCGTCCATTGCGAAGAAGCCGCTCTCGCCATGGCTGACAAGCACATCGCGGCCTTCGATGCTGACGGTGACCGCCTGCCCTTCAGGGAGATCGCCCGCTGAGATGACGGGCCGAAAGATGGAATTGCTCATTGAATACCTGATCTGAAATTGAGGCCCGCGCCACGATGGATGCCGCTGACGCCGGGTCTGATAGGCGCTCTGGCAGTTGGTCGCAATGGCACTCAGGCCACTCGCCTTGCTTTGGCTTGCAGACCGGCAAAGCTCGGTGCTAGGCAGGTACAAACAATCGATCGGAGACGAGATGGCACTTCTAACTGACAAGGTTTGCATCGTTACGGGTGGCGCAGGCAGCATTGGGCTTGCTTCGGCGCGCCTGTTTCTGGAGCAGGGCGCAAAAGTGCTGATTGTAGATCTTCAAGAGGAAGCTCTCGCCAAGGCGGCGGCGGCAATCGGCTCGGAAAATCTGATCACCAAGGCTGCCGATGTCGGCGACGCGGCGCAGACCAAGGCCTATGTCGCCGCTGCTGTCGAACGCTGGGGCAAGGTCGATGTCTTGTTCTGCAACGCGGGCAATTCTGGGCCGATCGGCGGCATCGAGGATTATCCGGAGGAGGCGATGGACGCGGTTTACCGGGTCCATGTGCGCGGAAGTTTCCTGGGCGCCAAGCATGCCATTCCGCATATGGGGGATGGCTCCAGCATCATCATCATGTCAAGCGTGGCCGGGTTGGGCGGCAGCCCCGGGGTCTACGCCTATGCAACCGCCAAGCATGCACAGGTCGGCTTCATGCGTTCGCTGGCGAAGGAAGTCGCTGCGCGCGGCATCCGCGTCAACAGCCTTCATCCCGGGCCAATCGACAACAGCTTTCAGACAGCGATCGAGGATGCGTTCAGTCCATTGATAGGTGGTGGCGACGCGACGGCGCTGATGAATTCGATGATTCCGATGGGGCGGCACGGCAAGGCGGAGGAAATCGCCCAAGCGGCGCTTTTCCTCTCATCGTCCATGAGCAGTTTCATGACGGGCAGCATCATGGTGGCCGATGGAGGCTTCACGGCTTGACGCAAGGCCCCGCTCGCGGCTGGTCCGGCGTCACATGAACCGTGGCGTACAATTGCAGCTACGGGCAAATTTTGCTTTGGCCCGAATTCGATATCTGCGGTTCCGCTGAACGGCTCGGGGTGTTACAATACACCAACGGCGAGAGATGTTGCGGCTAGTTTTGATTCCGTCCTGCATTTGGCTCGCCCAGACAATATTAGATGGAAATCGACATGAACGAAGCAGTGGACATCACGAAATACGGCAACAAGAGCTTTGTGCGGGCATCGCTCGGCATGCAGTTCGAGAACATGCCCGATTACGAAGGCTATCTGCGCGAAGCCGGCGAGGAAATTCCCTGGACGGTTTCGACCCGCGGCACGCATCAGCCTGAAAATCTCCCGCTCGCTTACGAATATTACCTCGACGCCAAATATGTGCCGGAGGAAATCGAAAAGATCTGGAAGAAGCAGTGGCAGGTCGCTTGCCGGGCCGAAGACATTCCCAATGTTGGTGATCGGGTGTCCTATGAAGTCGGCCCACTGTCCTTCCTGGTCGTCCGTTCCGGTGAAAACACATTCAAGGCGTTCTGGAACAGCTGCCGCCACCGCGCCCGTCGCTTGTGCGGAGACACCCCGGAATCGGGCGATGTCATTCAATGCCCGTTTCACGCCTGGTCCTATGGACTCGACGGCAAGCTCATCTGGGTTCCCCGCGAAGAGGAGTTTCCGAGTGTGCAGGTGGGGGTAATCGGCCTCCGCCCGGTCCAGTGTGACACCTGGGGCGGCAACGTCTTCATCAATCCCGACCTCAGCGCGCCGTCCCTCAAGGATGCGATGGGCGTGATGCCCGACCACTTCAAGGATTGCCCGCTGGAAGACCGTTACACGGCCGTCCGTCTCAAGAAGAAGGTGAGGATCAACTGGAAGTCCGGCATGGAAGCCTTCCTCGAGGGTTACCACGTTCTGACGACTCATCCGTCGGGTATGCCGATGTTCGGTTCGACCTATACCCAGCACGATTGCTGGGATGATGGCGTTGCGGCGGTCAGCCGCCTGATCACGCCGGCGCTGGTGCCCGATGGCTGGGTCAAGGACGAAGTCAGCCCGCGGCTTGCGCTTGAGCTGTTCTGCAACACCTACCTGCTGCCGCCGCCGCCGGAAGGCCGCGGCGCCACGGTAGCCGATGCGCGCGAATTTGCTGCGGGCGAAATGGCCAGGAAGCTTGGCGAGGCATACGGCGTCGACTTCAGCAATCGGTCGATCTCCTATCTTGTCGATATGCACCAGTGGTACATGTTTCCCGCATTCTACCCGTGGTGGGGTGAGGGCCTTTCCTGGTGGTATAATTTCACCCCGCTCGGCGAGAGCCCCGACGAAAGCATTATGGAGATTCGCTGGCTCCTGCCCAAGCAGACAGACGGTTCGGCGCCGCCAGTGCCGGAAACGGTGTGGGTCGACTTTGACGAGCAGGGCCGTGATTATCCCGAGACTGGCCAGGCCGGCTTCCTGATGGACGAAGACATGTCGAATATGGAGGAAGTCCATCGGGGCATGAAGGCCACCGATCCGAGCGTTGCCCGCCCGGTGCTTGCGACCTACCAGGAAATTCGCGTCCGCCATTTCCATGAAGCTTATATGCGGGCGATGGGGATCAAGGGCTAAGCGATTGCGCACGGCAGGCGGGCCTCCGGCTTTCGCCTGCCGCCGCTAATGCGGTTGTTCCCCCGGTTCAGACTGCCTGCCTTCTTCTGAAAGACAATGGGCCGCCGCACATCGGTGCGGCGGCCCATTTGCAGAAAGCCAGGGCCGATCAGTCGTCGCTGTCGAGTCCCAGCAGCTCGTCGTAGATCTCGTAGAAGCGCGTGATCTGCTGTTCCTGGTAATGCGACGTGGTGGCATAGTTGATGCCTTTGGGCGCAGCCATCATGCCTAGCTGGCAAGCTTCCATATTGGCCACGTCCTGGTCCATGATGTGGCCGACCGCGCCCAGCTCGGCATAGCTTTCGGCCTTTTGGCCGAAGTCGACCACTAGCGCCTCCGGCACGGGCGGGCGTTTGCCATCCGCCGGGATCGGCAGAAGCATGCGGAATTCCAACACGGACTTGGTTGGATCGTCCCTGTAGGGAGTGAACTTGTACCACCATGGCAGGCCTTCGCCCCACCACGGGTGATGGTTGGGGAACATGAAATATTTGGCCATGTCGATGAAGTAGGAAACAGGCTCTTTCGACCAGTCCTTGCCGGTCATGGTCTCGATTCTCTTGCGGGTTTCGTCTGCCGCATATTTCCGAGCGTCGACCGGGTCGTTGCCCCGGTCTTCGGGCGGCAGCGGCAAATCATAAGCCTTGCAGAACAACACAAGCCCTTCCTTCGGGGTCACGTCGTCTATCAGGTAAGTGTCGGTCGTCATGCCCGGGGTACATACCCGGCTGACGAACCCCTTGCCCTCGCTGAAACAGTCCACCTGCGTCGCGACCGATCCGAACATCGGCATGCCGTCAGCATGGGTCTGGACCACGTGGTAGCCTTCCTGGAAAGCTTCCTGATTGGTCTTCCAGTTGCAGTTGGCATGCACGATAACCTTGAACGCGGTGTAGCGCTCTTCCTGAGGATAGGTTGCGAAATGGCGCGTCAGCGGCCCGAGCGAGTCGGCCAGTGGTGAGGCCTTCGGGTCAGGATTGATAAATATGTTCCCGCCCCAGGTATCGCACTGAACTTCGACCAGCTTGTGGTGATCCCTGTTGAGCGCGGGGAATTCCTGCTCGAACGGGAGCCACTTGAGATTGCCCTCATTGGTGTACGTCCAGCCATGGAACGGGCAGCGAATGTCTCCATTTTCAAGGCCTTCGCACAGCTTGCGGCCGCGATGACGGCAAACGTTGTGATAGGCCTTGAACTCGTTTTCCGCAGTGCGAACGACGAAATAACTGTCATGGACGATGTCATAGCTGATGCGGTCACCGACATTGGGGATGTCTTCGTCGCGACATGCAACCTGCCACAGTTTGCGCCAGATGTGCTCAACCTCGAGATCGACAAATTTCTGCTCGAAGTAAGGGGCGTAGGGCATCATCCGCGGTTCCGGCCTGATATCACCCACTTCACGCCAGAGAGGAGCGATGCCGTCGCCATCCTTCTCTTGAATATCGTGCAGTGTCGGAATCCGGGCCGTGTCGAGAGTACTGCCAACCGGCACCACAAAATTGACCCAGAACTCGGGTGATTTGACTTCAGCGTCCATGAGTGCACTCTCCGCCGGATTATTTGCCTGACCAAGCCAGCCTGCTGCCTGATCTCGGGAGGACGTATAGCATTTCTTACAGGCCTGCGCAGCACCCGAACGCAACTGGCGACCTTATCCATGGATGATACCAAATCACCCCCATTTCGTGCTCGACATTTCTGCAAAGGCGCGGATAGCCAGGGGTCTATCAGCCTCGGGCCAACTCTGCCAAATTTGCTGCACAGGAAATGAACCGGCCATGAAGTGACGGCCAAATCGCAGTCAATCGTGCATCTCCTGCAATAAGCCCGGAAATTTCCCGGCTCCAAGCCGTTTGCCCGCCCGCGCGAATCGGGCTAGCAGGCGAGTCACGATCCGGCGCCACGACACCGGATCGGGAGAGCATTCCTGAAACTCGAGAGATATGGCCTGACGCTATGGACCAGATGACCCCCCTCGCCGCCGACACATCGTTGATCGATGCGCTGCGCGAAATTGTCGGAGAACGAGGCCTGCTGCTGGGCGAAGACGTTGCATTGCGCTCGTGCGATCCGTTCCGGCCGGTCCCGCCCGAAGGGGGCATCATCGTCCGGCCGGCCAGCACGGAAGAAGTTTCTGCCGTGATGGCGTTCTGCCATGAACGCGGGCAGCCCGTGGTCACCCATGGCGGTCGCACCGGCGTGGCCGGCGGCGCCTTCACTGCCAGGGACCAGATCGTCATCTCGATGGAGCGGATGAACAGGATCGAGGAAATCGACGAGTTCAACCAGTGCCTTGTCGCGCAGGCCGGGGTTCCGATCGAAGTGCTGCACAACGCCGCCAGCGATGCCAACATGCTCTATCCGATCGATCTCGGTTCCAAGGGTTCGGCCACGCTGGGCGGCACGATCTCCACCAACGCGGGCGGCAATCGCGTGCTGCGCTGGGGCATGACCCGCGCCAACCTGCTCGGCATCGAAGTGGTGCTGGCCGATGGCACCGTGGTTTCGGCGATGAACCGGCTTACCAAGAACAACACCGGCTATGACATGAAGCACATCTTCGCCGGAACGGAAGGCACGCTGGGCATCGTCACCCGTGCGGTCGTCCGACTGGTGCCGAAGCCTGCCAGCCAGCAGGTCGCGGTGGTGGCCGTACCAAGCTATGATGCGGTGCTGGAAATGCTGAAGAGCGCCCGCAAGCTGCCGGCACTCTCCGCCTTCGAGGTGATGTGGCAGGATTATTATGACCTGATGGCCAACAGCAACACCGGCCGTCGTCCGCTGGAAACCGGCAGCCCGTTCTATATCCTGATGGAATCGATGGGTTATAACGAGGAACAGGACGAACAGCAGTTCATGGCCTTCCTCGAGAATTCCTTCGAACAGGGCCTGATCGTGGATGCAGTCACCTCGCAATCGCTCGCCCAGGTCCAGGAGATGTGGCGGTTGCGCGAAGGAGGCGAGGTGTTCGCAGCCCAGATGTGGCCGATCGTCAGTAGCGACATCAGCGTCGATGTCCGCAAGACCGACGAGTATGTCGGCAAGGTGCGCGCCAAGCTGAGCGCCGCCTATCCTGGCCTCAAGATGGTCACCTTCGGCCATCTGGGCGACGGCAATATCCACATCGGCATCCACGTTGGCCCCGACACGGTCGAGGAGGAGCTCAATGTCGAGCATATCCTCTATGACACGCTGCGCGACTATGACAGCGCACTGACCGCCGAACACGGCGTCGGCCAGGTCAAGAAGAAGTTCCTGCCCGACCACGTCGAGCCGGGCGTATTGACCGTGATGCGGCACCTGCGCGACGCGCTCGATCCCGACCGGCTGCTGAACCGCGACGTCCTGTTGTAAGGGACCGGAATTGACTGTGGGGGAAACGCCCTCGGCCCGGACCATGGACCATGATCGCATCCGCACGCTGTGGGCCATCGCCGCCTATCACGCGGACCGCACGCCCGAAGGAGTGGCGCTAGATTACCGGGGGCGGGAAACAACATACGCCCAAATGGCCGCCAGAGCCGAGGCGATGGACGCCGCGCTGCGCATCAGTGGCGCGCAACCGGGCGAACGCATCGCCTATCTTGGCAAGAACTGCGACCTCTATTTTCCGCTGCTGTTCGCTGCATCGCGCGGCGGCTTTGTGCTGGTCCCGCTGAACTGGCGGCTGGCCCCTGACGAGTGGACTTTCATCCTCGAGGATGCCGAAGTGAAGCGGCTGGTCCATGACGACGACTTCGCCGACGAGGCGCGGGAACAGGCGCAGCGCATTCCCGGGCTGGAATTGCTGCGGATCGACGATCTCGGGACACAACCACCCGAAGCGCTGGAACCGCCGCGAGACGATCCCGCTGCCGTGTCCGTGCAGATGTACACTTCGGGCACCACCGGTCGGCCCAAGGGTGCGATGCTCAGCAACTGGAACGTCATTGCCCAGCGCGCGATCGGCTATCGCCAGGGGGTCGACTGGTACAACACAGCCGAGGACGTCACGCTGCTTCTGTCGCCGGTGGCCCATATCGCCGGGACGGGCTTTGGCCTGTTCGGGCTCTATCCCGGCGGCAGGGTGGTGATTGCGCGCGAATTCGATCCGGCCGAGACCGTCCGGCTGATGAACGAAACGGGGGTGACGATTGCCCTGTTCGTGCCGTCATCGCTTCAGATGCTGCTCGATTATCTGGAAGCAAGCGGCGAGCGGGTGAACGCGCTGCGGCTGATCGCCTATGGAGCCTCGCCGATGCCCGAAGCGATCCTCGCCCGGGCGCAGGCGATGCTGCCTTCGGGCTTTATCCAGATGTACGGCATGACCGAAACCGCCGGGGTGGCGAGCGCGCTTGCCCCCGAGTTCCATGTCGGCGCAGACCGGCCCAAGCTGCGTTCCGCCGGGAATGCCTGGCCGGGCGGCGAGGTGGCGGTCGTCGACGCCGCAGGGCACTTCCTCCAGCAGGGCGAGGAAGGCGAGATCGTCGTCCGTTCCGAACAGGTGATGCAGGGCTACTGGAAACGGCCAGAGGCGACCGCCGAGGTCATGCTGTCCGGCGGCTGGTTCCGCACCGGCGACATGGGCCGGATTGACGAGGACGGGTTCCTCACTGTGTTCGACCGGGTGAAAGACATGATCATCACCGGCGGCGAGAACGTCTACCCCGCCGAGGTCGAGAACCTGCTGTTCACTCACCCGGCGATCAGGGATGTTTCGGTAATTGGCCGCCCGTCCGCAAAATGGGTCGAGGAAGTGGTGGCGGTGGTCACGCTGGAACCCGGCGCCTCGCTGACGCTGGCGGAGTTGCGCGAATGGGCCCGCGGCAAGATTGCTGGCTTCAAGATCCCGCGCGCACTGGCGACCATCGACCAGTTGCCGCGCAACGCCGGTGGCAAAGTGCTGCGCCGCGAATTGCGCGATGCGCAGTTGGCCATGCTGGACTGACAGAAAAGGGGCACCGGAACCGGTCCGATGCCCCCTTACTTGGCTTGCCGTGATCTGGCTGCGATTACTCGGCCGGTTCCAGTTCGCTGCTCTTCGCTACTGGCGCATCGAACTGCTTGCGCAGCTCGGCTAGGCGGGTGTTGTATTCCTCGATCGAGACGTCCTTGACCGGGCCGTAGCCGCGGATGTCATAGGCGGCCATGGCGATGTCCATCGCCAAAGCCAGCTTCTGCTGGTCCAACCGGTCGACCACATCGTTCATCAGCGCCTTGTAGTCCTCGATCAGGCGGCGTTCAAACTTGCGCTCGGCGGTATAGCCGAAGATGTCCAGCGGAGTGCCGCGC
This sequence comes from Erythrobacteraceae bacterium, assembly GCA_947479055.1. Taxonomy (GTDB): domain Bacteria; phylum Pseudomonadota; class Alphaproteobacteria; order Sphingomonadales; family Sphingomonadaceae; genus CANJYE01. Next base: position 7,346 of record CANJYE010000002.1, on the reverse strand, counting down.
AGGCCCTTGAACTTCTGCATCACCTTGAACACCGGCAGCATCCAGCCGCCGAATTCACGCTTGAGCGGCCGACCATTAGCAGCCTTGCCCGGCAGGATCGGCGGGGCGAGATGGAACTTGATCTTGTAATCACCCTTGAACTGGTGATCGAGCTGCGCCTGAAAGGCCGCGCTGGCATGGAGTCGGGCAACTTCATACTCGTCCTTGTAGGCCATGATCCGGCCGAGGGTGAGAGCGATGTCGCGCACCAGAATATCGCCACCCTCGATGCCCTTGGCGGCAACGCGGCGTTCGATATCGCGGACATAATCGACATAGCCTTGTGCATAGGCTTCGTTGCCCCAGGCGGTGAGCAGCCGCGAACGGCTTTCCAGTACCTGATCGACCGTATCGAGCTTCGGCAGTTCCTTGGCCGGGGCCAGTTCGTTGGCCAGTGCGGCATAGTCATGCGCAGCCAGGCGGCCGAGCGCGAGCGTGCGCAGATTGCCTTCGACGAAAGTGCCGTTGAGGCGGATCGCCTGTTCGACCGATTCGACGCTGACCGGCATCAGGCCTTTTTGCAGCGCATAACCGACCATCAGCACGTTAGTGGCAATGCTGTCGCCGATCAGGTCGGTGGCGAGGCGCGAGGCATTGAAACCGAGATATTCGCCGCCGCGCAGGGCCTTCTTGATGGTTTCTTCCATCATCCCCTCGCCAAGGTCGAAATTCCGGTTGGTCTGGAATTCGCCGGTGGGTGTGACGTCCTGGTTGACCACGGCCACGGTCTTGCCCGGCTTGATCGGCTGGAGCAGGGTTGGGCCGGAACCGACGATCATGTCGCAGGCCAGGATCACATCGGCAGTGCCGATGCCGAGACGGGTGGAAAACAGCTTGTCGGGCGAAGTGCCGATGCGGATGTGGCTGGTGACCGCGCCGCCCTTCTGGGCCATGCCGGTCATGTCGAGGATGGTGGTGCCCTTGCCTTCGAGATGGGCCGCCATTCCTAGGATCGCGCCCACGGTCAGCACGCCGGTGCCGCCGATGCCGCCAACCAGCACCGAATAGCCGCTTTCGCCCAGCGGAGCCACCTTGGGGGCGGGCAGGCTGGCGATCATCGCGTCGATCCGGGCTTCGTCACCCGAGACGTGGCGGGCAATCTTGGCACCTTCCACGGTGACGAAAGACGGGCAGAAACCCTTGATGCAGCTGAAGTCCTTGTTGCAGGTCGACTGGTCGATCCGCCGCTTGCGGCCGAATTCGGTTTCGAGCGGGGTGATGCTGACGCAGTTCGACTGGACCGAGCAATCGCCGCAGCCTTCGCAGACTTCAGGATTGATGAACACGCGCCGGTCGGGATCGGGATAGGTGCCGCGCTTGCGGCGACGGCGCTTTTCGGTGGCGCAGGTCTGCTCGTAGACGATCGCGGAGACGCCTTTCAGCTCGCGCAGTTCCTTCTGCAGCGCATCGAGCTCGTCGCGATGGTGCAGGCGGACACCGGCGGGCAGCAGCGGCTGCCACTTTTCCGGATCGTCTGAAACCAGCAGGACAGGGGAAACGCCTTCGGACCTGATCTGGTTGATCATGTCGATCGGCGAGAAATGCATCTCAACCGGCTGGCCGCCCGTCATTGCCACTGCATCGTTGTAGAGCAGCTTGAAGGTCATGTTGGCCTTGGCCGCCAGCGCCGCGCGGATCGCGAGGATGCCGGAGTGCGAATAGGTGCCGTCACCCATGTTCTGAAAGATATGCGGCATATCGGTGAACTTGCCGACCGAAACCCACGGCATGCCGTCCGCGCCCATGCCGACCGGCATCAGCGTGCGGCGTTCCGGCATGACATAGGCGGCGAGGCCCTGGCAACCGACGGCGGCAATCGCCTGGCTGCCTTCGGGCACGCGGGTGCTGGTGTTGTGCGGGCAACCCGAGCAGTAAAACGGCGGGCGGACCTTGCCCGAACCGCCAATCAGGATCGCCTGGCCTTCGATATCGTGGAAATAGCCGTAGCGCTGCTCGACCTCGGCATCCTCGATCCCGACCTGCTTGAGCGCCTGGTAGAGCGCCTTGCGGCACAACGCGACGCTGGATTCGCCGATGTCCGGGAACAGATTCTTGCCGGCCAGGTCCTTCTTGCCCATGATCGCCGGGCGCAGGGCCGCATCGACCCCATAGAGGTAGCGCACGAACTGGTCTTCGATGACCGGGCGCTTTTCCTCGATCACCAGCAGGGCCTTGTGGCCGGAAGCGAAGGAAACGGCGCCCTGCCGCTCCAGCGGCCAGATGAAGCCGGGCTTGTACACCCGGATGCCGAGCTGGCGGCAACGCGCCTCATCCAGCCCGAGATCGTTCATCGCCTGGCGCACTTCGAGATAGGCCTTGCCGGCCGAGACAATGCCCAGTTCGCGCCGCTCGCCGTCGATCACAATTTTGTCGAAGCGGTTGACCCGGGCGAATGCTTCCGCCGCCGGCAGGCGGTAATCGAGCAGGATCTGTTCCATCTTGAGCGGGAACATGCTGACGTCTTTGCGCAGGTTCAGCCCTTCGGGCGGCATATCAACCTGCGGAATTTCAAACTGGCGCATGAAATCGGGCAGTTCGATCGACGAGGTCAGGTCGAGCGTGTCGGTAATGCACTTCAACCCGACGTAGCATCCGGAAAAGCGCGACATCGCCCAGGCGGCAATGCCGAATTCAAGAATTTCGTCGGTGGTGGAAGGATAGAGCGTCGGAACCATCGCCGCGATCAGCTGGTGTTCCGACTGTCCGGCGGTGGCCGACGATTTGCCGCCATGATCGTCGCCGGCAAGGACGATGTAGCCGCCGGTGGCCGACGTGCCTTCCATGTTGCCAAGCTTGATCGCTTCGCCCGCCCGGTCGACACCGACATGCTTGCCGTACCACAGGCCGAAGATGCCATCATATTTGGACGGGCCGAACCAGCTGAGCTGCTGCGTGCCGCGAATCGCGGTGGCGGCCAGCTCCTCGTTCAGGCCGGGCTCGAACACGATATTGTGCTGGTCGAGCAGCTTCTGCGCCGCCCACAGCGAGGAATCGTAGACCCCCAGCGGCGAGCCGCGATAGCCGGAGATATAGCCCGCCGTTTTCAGGCCGTTCGCGCGGTCGCGCCGGGCCTGGTCCATCGGCAGCCGCGTCAGCGCCTGGTTGGAGGAGATGTATACACGCCCGGCTTCCAGGATGTATTTGTCATTCAGTGTGGTGGCGGTCTTGGTCATTATCGCTTCTCTTAACCCTATGGCGTCTCGTCGGCCCCGCATCGGGATTGAACCCATATCGGCCCTTGGCGAGCAAATTGAAAGACCCGTGCCTTGTCCCGGCTGGCCACGGCAAAGACTGATTGCACGGTGCCCGGTGTTGGCCAACCCTTCAAGACTAGCGCCCGTCCGTCAATCGGTTATGGACCATACAAAGCCAGATAACCGGAAGGATGAAACAGATGACGGAAGGCACCGGCCCGCTGAAGGGCGTCAAAGTACTTGAAATCGCGGGGATCGGACCCGGTCCCTTTGCAGGCATGATGCTGTCCGACATGGGTGCCGATGTGCTGCGAGTCGAACGCAAGGGCGGCAGCCCGTTCAAGGGCATCTTCGTGGACGAGCGCGGCCGCACCAAGATCGCGCTGGATTTCAAGAACCCCGATGACATCGAATATTGCCTCAAGCTGGCAGAATCGGCCGACATCATCTTCGAAGGCTATCGCCCCGGGGTGATGGAGCGGCTGGGCCTCGGCCCGGAAGTGGTGCTGAAGCGCAATCCGAAGATCGTCTACGGTCGCATGACCGGCTGGGGCCAGGATGGCCCCTACGCCCAGATGGCCGGCCACGACATGAACTACTTGGCGCTGACCGGCGCGCTTTACAACATCGGCTCCAAGGAAAAGCCGGTGCCGCCGCTCAACCTGATCGGCGATTACGGCGGCGGCGGGATGATGCTGGTGGTCGGAGTGCTGGCCGCGTTGATCAGCGCCCGCACCACGGGCAAGGGCCAGGTGGTCGATGCCGCGATGAGCGAGGGTGCCAACATGCTGATGGCGATCTTCCACGGCATGAAGGCAGCCGGCCAGTTCCAGGACGGACGCGCCAACGGCATGCTCAACGGCGGACTTCCCTTCTATGACACCTATGCCTGTGCCGACGGACAGTGGATTTGCATCGGTTCGATGGAACCGCAGTTCTATGCCGAGATGATCGACAAGACCGGGCTCACCGAATTTAGGGACCGGCCGCAGATGGACCCCAAGACCTGGGCCGACCTGCGCCCGCGGCTGGAGGAGGTTTTCAAGGGCAAAACCCGCGACGAATGGTGCGCGATCCTCGAAGGGGGTGATTCGTGCTTCGCCCCGGTCCTGACGCTGGAAGAGGCGCCAAGGAACAAGCACATGGCCGCCCGCAAGGCCTTCATCGATGTGGACGGGATCACCCAGCCCGCCCCCTCTCCGCGCTTTTCGGAAACGCCGAGCGCGGTCCGCTGGGGCATCACCAAGCCGCGCGAGGACGTGGAGACGGCTGTTGCGGAGTGGCTCGGCCGGGCTTGACCGCACTACCGACCGGCCATTTCTTGATCTTCAGGGGCGGATTCCCAAAGAACCCGCCCCTGAAAGCGCAACTGAAGCCCGGCAAACAGTTCCTGTGATTGACGCCGCCGCCGCCACTGCCTAGCAGCCTGCGCCATGTCACTCACACATCTTGAACGGCTTGAGGCCGAAAGCATCCACATCATGCGGGAAGTCGTCGCCGAGGCGGAGCGTCCGGTGATGATGTATTCCGTCGGCAAGGATTCGGCAGTGATGCTGCATCTGGCGCGCAAGGCGTTCTACCCCTCGCCGCCGCCGTTCCCGCTGCTGCATGTCGACACCACCTGGAAGTTCCAGGAGATGTACAAGCTGCGCGACCGGATGGCGCAGGAAAGCGGCATGGAGTTGCTCGTCTACAAGAACCCGGAAGCGGTGGAGAAGGGGATCAATCCCTTCGACCATGGCCCGCTGCACACCGACATGTGGAAGACCGAAGGTCTGAAGCAGGCGCTCGACCTCTATGGCTTTGATGCGGCCTTCGGCGGCGCCCGCCGCGACGAGGAAAAGAGCCGCGCGAAGGAGCGGATCTTCTCCTTCCGCAACGAGAACCACGGCTGGGACCCGAAGAACCAGCGGCCCGAATTGTGGAAGCTCTACAACGCCCGCAAGAACAAGGGCGAGAGTATCCGGGTGTTCCCGATCTCCAACTGGACCGAGCTGGACATCTGGCAGTATATCCATCTCAACGATGTGCCGATCGTGCCGCTCTATTTCGCCGACATGCGCCCGACGGTGGAGCGGGACGGCATGCTGCTGATGGTCGATGATGACCGCTTCCCGCTGAAACCCGGCGAAGTGCCGGTGATGCGCTCGATCCGCTTCCGCACGCTGGGCTGCTACCCGCTGACCGGCGCGGTCGAAAGCACCGCCAAGACCCTGCCGGAAGTGATCCAGGAAACCCTGCTGACCACCACTTCGGAACGGCAGGGCCGCGCCATCGACAAGGATGCGGGCGGGGCCGGCATGGAGAAGAAGAAGCAGGAGGGGTATTTCTGATGTCCGACAGCACCCCGTCTACCGACCCGATCTATGTCACCGACGCGCTGATCGCCGAGGATATCGACGCCTATCTCGAACAGCACCAGCACAAGACGATGCTGCGCTTCATCACCTGCGGCTCGGTCGATGACGGCAAATCAACCCTGATCGGGCGGCTGCTCTATGACAGCAAGATGATCTTCGAGGACCAGCTGGCCGCGCTGGAAAGCGATTCGAAAAAAGTCGGCACGCAAGGCCAGGGAATCGATTTCGCGCTGCTGGTCGACGGCCTGGCGGCGGAACGCGAACAGGGCATCACCATCGATGTCGCCTATCGCTTCTTCTCGACCGAAAAGCGCAAGTTCATTGTCGCCGACACGCCGGGGCACGAACAATATACCCGCAACATGGTAACCGGTGCCTCCACCGCCGATCTTGCCGTGATCCTGATCGATGCGCGCAAGGGCGTGCTGGTGCAGACGCGGCGGCACAGTTACCTCGCCCATCTGGTAGGCATCCGCCACATCGTGCTGGCGATCAACAAGATGGACCTGGTCGGCTACGACCAGTCGACCTACGAACACATCGTTGCCGATTACCGCGCTTTCGCTAAGAAGATCGGGATCGAGAAGTTCACCGCCATGCCGATCTCGGGCCTCGCCGGCGACAATATCGCCAGCAAGAGTGAAGGGATGCCCTGGTATGAAGGCCCGACCCTGATCGAGCATCTCGAAACGGTCGAACTGGACCTCGACGAAGGCACCGCCCATGCGTTCCGCCTGCCGGTTCAGTGGGTCAACCGCCCCAATCTCGACTTCCGCGGTTTTGCCGGGCAGATCGCCGCCGGTACGGTCAAGCCGGGTGACGCGATCCGCGTGATCCCCTCGGGCAAGACCAGCACGGTGGCGCGCGTCGTCACCCTCGGTGGCGATCTCGAGGAAGCCGTCGCCGGGCAATCGGTCACCATCACCCTTGCCGACGAAATCGATTGCTCGCGCGGCGACGTGATCTGCGCAGCAGACGACCCTGCCGAAGCGGCCGACCGCTTCGAGGCGACAGTGGTGTGGATGGCGGAAGAGGAGATGATCCCCGGCCGGTCCTACGTCATGAAGATCGGCACGCAAGTGGTGGGGGCCTCAGTTCAGCACCCGAAGTACCGGGTCGATGTGAACACGATGGAGCATCTGGCCGCCAAGACGCTGGGCCTCAACGACATCGGCATCTGCGAAGTCGCCACCGACAAACGGATCGTCTTCGAAAGCTATACCGCGAACAAGGACATGGGCGGCTTCATCCTGATCGACCGGATGACCAACCACACCGTGGCCGCCGGCACGATCCACTTTGCCCTGCGCCGCGCGCAGAACGTCCATTGGCAGGCGATCGACGTCAGCCGCGATGCCCATGCCGCGATCAAGAACCAGAAGGCCGCCGTGCTGTGGTTCACCGGACTTTCGGGCTCGGGCAAGTCGACCATTGCCAATCTGGTCGAAAAGCGGCTCCATGCCATGGGCAAGCACACTTTCCTGCTAGATGGCGACAATGTCCGCCATGGCCTCAACAAGGACCTGGGCTTCACCGAAACCGACCGGATAGAGAACATCCGCCGCATCGGCGAAGTGGCACGGTTGATGACCGATGCCGGGCTGATTGTGCTGACGGCCTTCATCAGCCCGTTCCGGGCCGAGCGGCAGATGGTGCGCGACCTGATGGCGGAGGGCGAGTTCATCGAGATCTTTGTCGATACCCCGCTGGACGTGGCGGAAGCGCGTGACGTGAAGGGCCTCTACAAGAAGGC
>CANJYE010000001.1 GCA_947479055.1 Erythrobacteraceae bacterium | reverse complement strand
TTCATCCTCCGCCTCCGCACAAAAGCGAAGGCTTATCAGGACTGGCCCCTTTTTAATCCGCTCTACCAAGAGAACGATCAGGGAACAGAATGGCCCCTTTTATTACCGCTGTTTACAGCTCTGCTCCGCGCGCGACGGTCTGGCTGCCGACGTCGATCGTCAGGTCGGCAAGCTGCCAGCGTTCGTCAGGCACTTCAGGCATGCGGCTCGCCCCGGGGAATGACAATGATCACCGGTTGGTCCGGCAGTTGACGCCAGAATAATCGTGATCGCATTCCGGTTGAAGCACAAAGACTTCGCGCCAGCCAATGGATTGCGCCTGCTTTGGCCAATCTTTGGCATAGCTTCATGGCCGCAGGGCCAGGATCAAGGTGGGCCATCCACCGGGACCGCAACCATGCCAATGGCCGCTCCAGCCGCATCATAGCGATGGCGCATGGTCCGCGAGCCTTTTCTCCACTGGCCACATCGGCCATGGTCGGGCGATGGCCGAACAGCGATTCGATGATACCGCTCCAGCATCGCTGGTGATCCGTCAGCCGGACGACTGGCATGTCCATCTGCGCGACGGGGCGATGATGACGCAGGTGCTGGCGCATACCGCGCGCCAGTTCGCGCGGGCCATCGTCATGCCCAACCTCACCCCGCCGGTGACCACGACGCAGCTGGCGAACGGCTATCGCGAACGGATCCTCGCCGCATTGCCGCCCGGTTCCACGTTCGAGCCGCTGATGGCGATCTACCTCACCGATCATTCGCAGCCGGACGACATCGCCGAGGCGTTCGCGCGCGGGGTGGCGGTGGCCTGCAAGCTCTATCCGGCCCATGCCACCACCAATTCCGCCGCCGGGGTCACCGATATCCGCCATTGCCACGCGGTGCTGGAACGGATGGAACGGATCGGCATGCCCCTGCTGGTCCACGGCGAGGTAACCCGGCGCGAGGTCGATATCTTCGACCGGGAGGCGGTGTTCATCGACGAGGTGCTGGCCCCCGCCCTGCGGGATTTCCCCGCACTGAAAGTGGTGTTCGAACATATAACCACCGCCGATGCCGCCAATTTCGTGCGCGATGCCCCGGCCCATGTCGCCGCCACCATCACCCCGCATCACCTCGAGATCAACCGCACCTCGCTGTTCGAAGGCGGCATCCGCCCACATCTCTATTGCCTCCCTGTCGCCAAGCGCGAAAGCCACCGGCTGGCACTGCGGCGGGCCGCGACCTCGGGTTCGGCCAAGTTCTTCCTCGGCACCGATTCCGCGCCACATGCGATCGGCGCCAAGGAATCCGCCTGCGGTTGCGCCGGCATCTTCAACGCCCCGGTGGCGATGGAATGCTATGCCAGCGTGTTCGAGGAAGAAGGCGCGCTGGGCCGACTGGAAGGCTTCGCCAGCGAACATGGCCCCGCCTTCTACGGCCTGCCGCTGAACCCGCGCCGGATCAGGCTGGAGCGGCGGGCGATGGAAGTTCCCGCCACGATCGCGGCGGGCGACGCCCGGATCGTGCCCTATCACGCCGGGGCCAGCCTGCGCTGGTCGTTCGCCGGGCTGGCCGATCAGGCCTGAGGTAACGCCACCAGCGACTGCGGTTGAGGCTCGTCGCGCAGCCAGCGGAAGGCGGGGACAATGTGTTCGATGAAGGCCAGCACAGAAGGCTGCACCAGCCGGTCACGCGGATAGATCGCGTAGAGCCCGGTGTCGGCCGAACCCCTGATCTCCGGCATGATGTGGATGACCGAACCGTTGCGCAATTCCTCCGCCACGTCCCATGGCGAGCGCAGGGCGATGCCGAGGCCGCCCAGCAGCAGGTCGCGTGCCACTTCGCTGGAATTGGTCCGGACCAGGCTGGTCCCGTCCACCGTCACCTCGCGCCGCCCATCGTCGAGCCGCCAGGGGAATTGCCCGAGAGCGCCGAGCAGCTGGTGACGCCGCAGTTCCGCGATCGTGCGGGGCTGGCCGTGCTGCGCGAGATAGGCCGGGGTGCAGCACAGGATGCGGTGATTGGACACCAGCAGGCGGGCTTCCTGCCAAGGCTCGATCACGCTGGTGACGCGGATGGCGAGATCGTAGCGGCCCTTCCTGAGATCGATGAAATCGTCGTTGAGATCAAGTTCCAGCTGGACCTCGGGATAGCGCGAGACAAAGCCCGGCACCTGCGGCGAGACATACATCCGCCCCGCCAGCACCGCAGAAGATATGCGCAGGGGGCCTGATGGCTGCTGCTGCCGGTTGGCAACCATGCCTTCCGCCTCGCGCGCCGCCGCAAGGATGGTCGCAACCTTGCGATAGAATTGCTGACCCGCCTCGGTGATCGCGACATGGCGGGTGGTGCGCTGCACCAGCCGCACCCCGAGCCGCTCCTCCAGCGCGCCCAGCCGCTTCGATACGGTCGAGATGGCAACCCCGCTGTCGCGCGCCGCGCCGGACAGGCTGCCGCTTTCCACGATCCGGGCGAAGATGGCGTAATCGTCGAGCATTTCGTTCCTATGCGAAAAAGTGTCTTTCGATTTTATCGTATAGGAAAGAATGGGGCAATCTGCGATATTTGTGATGCTTGTAATTCCGGGCACGAATGCGCCGGAAGACGAGGAGAGATACAATGGCTGACTCCCCCAGTTTCGATCTGGTGATCCGCAACGGCCTGGTGGTCGACGGCACCGGTTTTGCCCCGTTCAAGGCCGATGTCGCGATCCGCGATGGCAAGATCGCCAAAATCGGCGCCATCAACACCACCGGCGCCGAGGAGCTCGACGCCAGCGGCTGCATCGTCACCCCCGGCTTCATCGACGTCCACACCCATTACGATGGCCACGTCACCTGGGCCAACCGGCTGGTGCCGTCCTCCAATCATGGCGTCACCACTGCGGTCATGGGCAATTGCGGCGTCGGCTTCGCGCCGGCCCGGCCCGATGCGCATGAAACCATGATCGAGCTGATGGAAGGGGTGGAAGACATCCCCGGCGTGGTCATGCGCGAGGGGATTCCGTGGAAGTGGGAAAGCTTTCCCGAATATCTCGATTTCGTCGCAACGCGCAGCTTCGACATGGATGTCGCCGCCTATCTCCCGCACGCGCCCCTGCGGGTCTATGTGATGGGTGAGCGGGCGCTGCACCGGGAAGATGCGACGCCGGAAGATTGCGCGCAGATGCGCCGTCTGGCGAAGGAAGCGATCGAGGCCGGCGCGATCGGTTTCGCCACTTCGCGCACGATCAACCACAAGTCGATCGATGGCGAACTGATCCCCACCCTCACCTCGCGCGAAGACGAGCTGAAGAGCATCGCACTTGGCCTCAGGGATGCGGGTTCCGGGCTGATGCAGATGATTTCCGACTTCGACGATCCGCGCGGCGAATTCGCCATGATCCGGCGCGTGGCGGAAGAAGGCGGCCGCCGCCTGACCTTCTCGCTGCTGCAGCTGCCCAATGCGCCCGATCGCTGGCGCACGGTGCTGGACGCGGCCGAAGCCGCCGCATCCGAAGGGCTGCCTGTCACCGCGCAGGTCTGTGGCCGCCCGGTCGGCGTGCTGGGCGGACTGGAGCTTTCGACCAACCCCTTCAGCTATTGCCCGTCCTACAAGGCGATTGCCGACCTGCCGCTGGCCGAGCGGATCGAGACAATGCGCGATCCCGCCGTGCGCAAGGCAATCACCGCCGAATACCCCACCCCCTCGCACGAACCGATCGCCGTGCCGATGGCCACGCCCAGCTTCATGTTCCCGATGACGGACGAGCTCGACTACATGCCCGACCTGAAGCAGAACATGGCCGCCAAGGCCGCCGCGCAGGGCGTGAACGTGGCCGATTACCTGTATGACTACCTGCTGCAGGACAATGGCAAGACCATCATCTACCTGCCCTTCGCCAATTATTGCGAGGGCAACAGCGAGGTGATCGAGGCCATGCTGTCGAGCGCGATCACCGTGCCGGGCCTGGGCGATGGCGGCGCGCATTGCAGCGCGATCTGCGACGCGAGCCTGCCGACCTATTTGCTGATGCGCTGGACGGGCGCTGGCGAAGGTCCGCTTTCCCTGCCGCAGATGGTCAAGTCGCTGAGCGCCGATTGCGCGGCGGCGGTGGAGCTGAATGACCGTGGGCGGCTGATCGAGGGCCTCAAGGCCGACATCAACGTGATTGCTATCGACCAGATCGGCCTCAAGCGGCCGGAAATGGTCTATGATTTGCCGCTGGGCGGTGGTCGGCTGAACCAGCGCTCGACCGGCTATGTTGCGACGATTGTCTCGGGCAAAATCACCTACCGCAATGGCCAGGCCACCGGCGCACTACCCGGTCGGCTGGTGCGCGGCACCCGGCCCGAGGGCAAGCCGGCCAGCAAGGCTGCGATGGCTGCGGCCTGATCCTTGGATCCGGCCGTTCCTTGCGCAGTGCTGCATCAGGAAAGGTGGGCTACCTCGTTGAAGCTGTGCAGCTTCCAGCGCCCCTCGCGCCCGATCACCAGTCGCGTGATCGAGGCGTTCTGGACGTGGAGAAAGGCAAAGGGCTCGCTTCCCACGGTAAGGCGGCAGATCTCCGCGATCGTCCCGGCGTGGGAGAACGCCACGGCGGTCTGGCCGGGCTCGAGCCTCGTCGCAATCGTGCCGATTCCCGCTCGAACCCGCTGTTCGATCTGCCCGGCCGGTTCGGCATTGGGGATGGCATCCCACCGCTGTTCAGCAAAAGCCTTGGCGATGAGGGGATTTCCCGCCTCGGCCTGCTCGTAGAAGTCATGCTCGAAATCGCCAAGGTGGCTCTCACGCAATTCGGGCAGGATCAGCGGCGTCCGCCCCAACCGACCGCACAGCGGTGCGGCGGTCTGGTGGGTGCGCGTCAGCGGAGTGACGAAGATATGGGCGATGTCTTCTCCGGCCAGCGCCTTGCCGACAGCTTCGGCCTGAACATGGCCATCAGGGGTCAACGCCGGGTTGGAATGGGAAACGCCTTCAAGATCGATCCGCTCATGCAGTTCTCCCACGGTCGAGCCATGGCGGACGAGCACGATCTGCCGTTCTTCGTCAGGCAATTGCCAGCGCCGTTGCGCCATTCGTGCGCGGTGCCTTGCATCTTCATGAGAGTGCAACATTCAGTCTCCAGCCCCAGATCCTCGCTCGACCGAGCGGGTGTCGCCGGGCTGCGATGCTTAGACACACCGGCCCTTGTCAAACGATAATCATCGTAGCCGCCCCTGGCGTCGGGGGCACGGCCTGCCCGTAAATTCGCGCAGGCAAGGTATGGTTAATGGTTGCCGAGAGTCCCCGGCACGCCTAAGAGCCCGAAATAAGGAAGCTGTTGCTTGGACCGGGAACTTTTCGTTCGATTTGTTGGGAGGTACCGCAGCCGGCTTCTGGTCGTGCTGGGGGCTAGCTCGCTGTTCAACCTGCTGGTGTTTGCGGGGTCGCTCTATCTGATGCTGGTCTATGACTCGGTCCTGCCAAGCCGGAGTCTGCCCACCCTGTTCGGACTTTTCACGATCCTGACGATCCTCTGCATCTTCCAGTACATTTTCGACCTGGTACGCAGCGATGCTCTGCTGACAATTGCCAACGGGGTCCATGACGATCTCGCCCCGGCGGTCAATTACGCTGTCATGGCTCGCTCGCTGAAGCAGGCCCCCGGCGAAGGTGATGGCCAGCAGCCCTTGCGTGATCTGGATCAGGTCCATAGTTTCCTCAGTAGCACCGGCCCGACGGCTATCTTCGATTTGCCGTGGCTGCTCGTCTTCATGTTGATCCTGTTCATCCTGCATTGGTGGCTGGGTCTGACCGCGCTGATCGGCGTGTTCGTGCTGGTGGGCCTGACCGTTTGGACAAGCCGCAAGAGCCATGCCCAGACGCGCGACATGGCCCGGCTCGGCAATATCCGCTCCGCCTCGCGCAATACGCAGGTGCGGTTCTCCGAAACCGCCGTTGCAATGGGCATGGAAGAACGGCTGCGTGCCCGTACAGCCTATTGGGATCGCGAATATCTCGCCGGGCAGACCGGGCTTTCCGGCATCATCAGCAGGCTTGGTGGCGCCGGGCGGACTTTCCGCCTGATGCTGCAATCGGTGCTGCTAACCGTCGGCGCGCTGCTGGTGATCGATGACAAGGCCACAGGCGGCATCATTATCGCCTCCTCCGTGCTCGCTGGTCGGGCATTGGCGCCGGTCGATCAGGCAATCGGCAACTGGCGCGGCTATGCCGCGGCAAGGTCAGGCTGGACCCGCATTGCCGAAGCGATCACCGCCTACCAGCTTCCGCCGGCCCGCTCGGTCATTCTGCCTCGTCCCAAGGGCCGGATCGCGCTGCGTGATATCTGGGTAGTACCGCCCGGCAGTTCCACTCCGGCTGTAAGCGGCATCAGCCTGACGCTCGAGCCGGGCCAGGCGCTGGCGATCATTGGACCCAGTGCGGCTGGCAAGACTTCCTTGATCAAGGCCCTGCTCGGCATCTGGCCGACCGCACGAGGCGAAATCCGCATCGATGGCGCCACCCACGACCAGTGGGATCGCGAAGCGCTGGGCGCGTCTTTTGGCTATGTCCCACAGATGGTGGAACTGATGGAAGGCAGCATTTCCGAGAATATCTACCGGTTTGATCCGGAGGTGTCTTCCGAAGATGTCATCGCCGCCGCGACAGAGGCCGGGATGCATGACATGATCCTGACCTTCCCCAATGGCTACGACACTCACCTTTCTGCCGGTGGCATCGAGCTGTCCGCCGGCTTCCGCCAGCGCATTGGCCTCGCCCGCGCGCTCTACGGCAAGCCGCACCTTCTGGTGCTGGACGAGGCCAATTCCAATCTCGATGCCGCAGGCGATGCCGCGCTGGCCGACGCGATCATTTCGGTGCGCGAACGGCAGGGCATCGTCGTGATGGTCACCCACCGCCCGGCAACACTCGGCCCGGTCACGCACATTGCAGTGCTCGCTAATGGCCGGCTCGCTGACTTCGGAGAACGCAACGCCGTGCTCGAACGGACGATGAAGCAATCTTCGATCGGCGGCGAAGGTGATGCCGGTGCCGGCGCAGCCAAGGCAACACGGCAATGAACACCCAGATCCGCAAAGACCCTTCCCGCTCGAACCTGCCCGTATTGTGGGACGATGATGCGCCTCCGATCGAGGCCGGCCCCAACCTGCGGCGCAGGATGCGGATCACCGCCGGATTGCTGGGAGTTGCCTTCCTGCTGGCGACCTTCGTGCCGATTGGCGGGGCGGTGATGGGAGGCGGTCAGGTCGGGGTCGAATCCCGGATCAAGCGGATCGCCCACCCGACCGGCGGCGTCATTGCCGAGATCCTCGTTCATAATGGCGAGCATGTCGAAAAGGGCGCCTTGCTGCTGCGACTTGACGATCGGGTGAGTGGTGCGGATGCAACCTATTCGAACCTGACGGTCGAACAGATGCTGGCCCAGCGTGCCCGGCTAGAAGCAGAACGCCTGGGCACCGGAAGGATTGATTTTCCGACAGAGCTGACCAGCCTGAATAGTGACAGCGCCCGTAAGGCGATGGCTGACGAACAGCACCTGTTCGAAATCCGTCTGCGCGAGGAAGGCGAGATGCGCGCGCAATTGCAGGCGCGGATCGTTCAGAACAGCGAAGTGATCAAGGGCATCGAAGCGCAGATCGCGTCGCTGCGAACCCAACGCGAGCTGATCGAGCCTGAGCGGCAAGGCGTGAAGGACCTGTGGGACAAGCAACTCGTCACGATTAACCGCCTGAACCAGCTGGAGCGCACTGCCGCCGATATCGACGGCAATGTCGCATCGCTCCAGTCGCGGATTGCAGAGACAAGGGCACGGACCACTGAATCGCAGCAACAGATCATCCAGCTCTCCGAGAGCCGCCGTGCACAAGCGGGCACGGAACTCTCCCAGATCAACGCCACGCTCAACCAGCAGCAATTGCGCAGCGTGGCTGCCAGCGACATGAACGATCGCAGCGAAATTCGTGCGCCCTACAGCGGCACGATCGAAAAGCTGGCATTCTCGGCCATAGGCGATGTCATTCGCCCGGCTGAACCAATCATGGAGATCGTGCCGGACCATGACAGCATGGTGCTGGAAGCTTCGATCAGCCCCGCCGATGTCGATCAGGTCAAAAAGGGCCAGAAGGCGCGGGTTCGTTTTTCCTCCTTCAACCTTCCGGCAACGCCCGAAATTCCGGGCAAGGTGGTCTATGTCGCCACTGACCGGACCGACAATCCGGAACAGCATGCATCATTCTATACCGTCCGGGTCGAAATCGACCTGGCGGCAGTGAAGCATGAAGGGCTTGAACTGCGCAGCGGCATGCCGGCCGAGGTCCATATCGAGACCGGTCATCGTTCGCTATTGTCCTACATCACCAAACCGCTGCGCGACCAGTTCACCCGCGCATTTCGGGACAACTGAGATGGCCGGAACGATCCCCATGCCGAATCGCCGAGCCGCCCTGCGAAATGCGCTCGCGTGCTCCGCCCTCGTCGCATCGACGCTGTGGGTCGCCACACTCGCCAGCGCGCAGCCGCTCGGGGCCGGCGAAGATCAGGATCAGGCTGCTGCATCGAGGTTGAACAAGCCTTCGGGGCCGCCTCGCTACGAGCCGCTGCTGCCGAAGGGTACGCCGGAGACTATCAGGGAAGTGGATCCCACCGTTCCCGTCAACAATCTCTCCGATGCGTTGCAGATGGCCTATTGGAGCAGCCCCAGCCTGTTGGCGGAGCGAGCGCGGATGCGTTCGGTCGATTTCCGCCTCCCGCAGGCGCGCGCGCAATACGGCCCCCGGATCGATTACGTGGCAAGCTACGGCTACCAGCGGGACAACACAGAAATTCTACCCAATATCTTCCGGCCCCGTTCGGGCTGGTCATCCGCTGTCAGTGCCGTGCTGACCCAGCCGGTCTACACCTTCGGGCGCAATGCTGCGGGCGAAAACCAGGCGCTTGGCCAGATCGCATTCGAACGCGCTTCGTTGCGCCAATCCGAAGGGCAGGCGCTGTTCGATGCGCTGTCCGCCTATGCTGGCGTGCTGCGTGATCGCGCCTCGGTTGGCATTGCCCGAGACAACCTCGATCTGCTTGAGCGGGAATATACCGACAGCAAGTCGCGCCTCGATGTCCGCGAGATCACGCTGACGGACTACCAGCAAGTTGCCACCCGGGTCGAACTGGGCCGGGCGCAGCTGCTCTCGGCGCAACGCGTCGCCGCCTCGAGCGAGGCAGTGTTCCTCTCCAGGGTCGGCGCGCCTGCGGCAATTGCGCTGAAGGATCCCAATCCGCTGGTCATCCCGGCACGGACTCTGGAAGATGCCTTTGCTTTTTCTGATCTGCACAATCCGGTGATCGGTGCAGCCTACGCCCGCGAACAGACCTCCCGCGCTGCCAAGCAGGCCGCCCGGGCAGACATGATGCCCCGTGTCGACCTGCGCGGGCGGGCCAATTACGGCTCCGTAACCCCCTATACCGACCGGCTGCGCACTACCGAGCTGCGCGGCGAAGTCGTCGTTTCCGGCAATCTGTTTCAGAGCGGACAGGGCATGGCCCGCATCGCAGAGGCCAATGCCGCCAATGATGCCGACTGGCGTCTGATCGACCAGGCGCAGCGTGAAAACCGGGTCGAACTGGCCGACGCCTGGAACCAGTGGCTCGCCCTCGCCGCGTCGACTGAATATCTGGCCAAGGCCGTGGACGAGGCACAGGCCGCCTATGACGGCGCCGTGTTGCAGGAGCGCGCAGGCATGCGCACCACGCTCGACGTGCTCGACCTTGCCCGCGAACTGCTATCGGCGCGCACCAATTACAACGGAGCGACCTCGGGCGCTTACCTTGCTCAGGCCCGGCTGCTGCTGGCGATGGGCGCGCTGGAGCAAAGCTATCTATTTCCCGACGCACCGCGCTACGATGTGGAAGCCCATTTCGAGAAGGTGAAGGAAAACGGTGACATCCCATTGCTTACGCCGCTGCTGCGGGTGATCGACGGGGTGGCGCAGGGCAGTACGAAGGACCGGGCGCTGCGCGATCCCTCCGCAAAAGTGACCGTGCCGGGCGTGGACCTCCCCATTCCCGGACAGCCTGCGTCTCCCACTGAACCGGCGATGCAAGGCAACTGATTCCACCTCAGCAAGGACCATGTCAGCCATGTCGGTTTACATCCACACCACCCTCGAAGTCGTGGCCGCCCGCAAGACCCAGTTCGTCGAAATCATGAAGCGGGTCCATGCGATCCAAACCGAAGCCGGGTGGAAGATGGTTGGCGCGTTCCAGCAGCGGACCGGGCGGTTCCATACCTTCCTGCACATCTGGGAGATGGACGATTTCAACCACTACCAGACTGGTCTCGAATATTGCTTCGCCCAGCCGGATATCGACGCGATCGTTGCAGGACTGGCGGAATGTCTTGAATCCGAGACTGTCGTCTTTGCCGACCGGGTCGATTACGCGGCCTGAACGTCAGAGCTGCGCCCGCCGCAGCCGCAAAGCATTGCCGATCACCGAGACCGAGCTGAAACTCATCGCCGCTGCCGCTATCATCGGGTTGAGCAGCAGCCCGGTCGAAGGATAGAGCACACCCGCGGCCACCGGCACGCCGATGGCATTATAGGCGAAGGCGAAGAACAGGTTCTGGCGAATATTGCGCATAGTCAGCCGCGACAGACGTCGCGCCTTGACGATCCCCATCAGGTCCCCCTTCACCAGCGTGATCCCGGCGCTTTCCATCGCCACGTCGGTGCCGGTGCCCATCGCGATGCCGATATGCGCGGCAGCCAGCGCGGGCGCATCGTTGATCCCGTCACCCGCCATGGCAACCGTGCCGCCCGCCGCCATCAGCTCGCGCACGATCCTGTGCTTGTCCTCCGGCGAAACATTGGCGCGGACATCCTCGATCCCGAGCTGGCCCGCCACGGCCCTTGCGGTGGCGTCGGCATCCCCCGTCAGCATCACCACCCGCACCCCGGCGGCCCGCAGTCGCGAAACCGCTTCGGCGCTGGTCGGCTTGATTGGATCGGCGACACCGACCAGTCCCGCAGCCTCCCCCTCCACCGCGACGAACATCACCGTCCGCCCTTTGCCGCGCGCGGCCCCGGCCCGTTCGGCCAGCACCGGGTCCAGTGCGCCCATCCGCGCCATCAGTTTCTCATTGCCGATGGCGATTGTCCGGCCATCGACCAAGGCCTGTGCGCCCTCGCCCGTGATCGAGCGGAAATTGGCGACCGTGCCCAGGGCAAGGCCTCGCTCCTGCGCACCAGCCACGATCGCGCGTGCCAGCGGATGCTCGCTCGCCTGTTCGACCGCAGCAGCAAGGGCAAGCAATTCATCATCGCCCAGCCAGCCAGCTGGTTCTGTCATCACCAGCCTGGGCTTGCCTTCGGTCAGCGTGCCGGTCTTGTCGACCACCAGCGTATCGACCGTCTCGAAGCGTTCCAGCGCGGCGGCATTGCGGATCAGGATGCCGTTTTGCGCGCCCTTGCCGGTGCCGACCATGATCGACATCGGCGTGGCCAGACCCAGCGCGCAGGGGCAGGCGATGATCAGCACAGCGATAGCGTTGACCAGAGCATAGGCCAGCACCGGCTCCGGCCCTGCCCATGCCCACACCGCGAAGGTCGCCAGCGCCGCCACGACCACCGCCGGGACGAACAGGCCAGCCACAGTGTCAGCCAGTCGCTGGATCGGCGCGCGGCTGCGCTGCGCTTCGGCCACCATCCGCACGATCTTCGCCAGCAGGGTATCCTTGCCGATCCGTTCAGCCACCATCACGAAGCTGCCAGTCTGGTTGACCGTGCCGCCGGTGACCGGATCGCCCGCCTGCTTGGCCACCGGCATCGGTTCGCCCGTCACCATCGCCTCGTCGACATGGCTCGCGCCGCTTTCCACTCGCCCGTCGACCGGGATGCTGGAACCGGGGCGGACGCGCAGGCGGTCGCCGGTGCGGACGGCATCGAGCGGCACCTCCTGTTCGCTGCCGTCAGCCGCCACGCGGATCGCCACCGGCGGGGTCAGCCGCAGCAGAGCCCGCAAGGCGCTGGAGGTCTGCCCGCGCGCCTTCAGTTCCAGCACCTGCCCCAACAAGACCAGTGTGGTGATCACAGCTGCCGCTTCGAAATAAAGATCGACCTGCCCGTGATGGCCGCGAAAGGCGGGCGGGAAGAGCTGCGGCGCAGCTGTCGCGACGATGCTGAAGCCATAGGCGATGGCCACCCCCAGCCCGATCAGCGTGAACATGTTGAGGTTGCGCGTGCGCAGCGACTGGATCGCACGGACGAAGAACGGCCAGGCTCCCCACAGCACTACCGGGGTTGCCAGCGCGGCTTGCAGCCAGCTGGCGCGATCGGGCGCTACCAGTCTGGCAAGGGGAGCGCCGGGCAGCATCGCGGCCATCGCATAGATAAACAGCGGCAGGGTAAAAACCGAACTCACCCTGAAGCGCAGCACCATCGCGCGAAATTCCGGATCTTCGACCTCTTCGGCCGAGATTTCCTCAGGCTCCAGCGCCATCCCGCAGATCGGACAGGAACCCGGCCCCTGCTGGCGGATTTCCGGATGCATCGGGCAGGTGTAGATGGCCCCCGGCCGCACTTCTTCGCTGGCCGGGCGCGGATCCAGATAGCGCGCCGGGTCGGCCACGAACTTCTCGCGGCAACGGGCCGAGCAGAAGTGATAGTCTTCACCCGCATGGTGCGCGTGATGCGGGCTGGTGTGTGGATCGACCGTCATGCCGCAGACCGGATCGGTCACATGGCCTGCGCCAACAGCCTTTGCGTGCGGGGAGTGGGTCGTCATGACAGCCTCCAATCGTGCCGAATATAGCATGCGGCGCAACCGGATGCCCACGCTCAGCAATTATATTTGAGCCGCAGCCCCGGCGCAGGCCAGCGCACCTTGGCGATCCGGCTGCTGGAGGACAGCGTGGCAAAACCATCCCGCATGTCGGCCCCGCCGAAGGCAACGTTGGTGGTCAGGTAATCGGGCAGATTGACCCATTGCACGCTGCCATCGGCCGAATTGACCCGGGCGATCCCTTCCGCGCCGACTACCACCGCCTGAGCGATTGTCCCGTCCGCCTCGATTGCCAGCGAATCGAGGATCTGGAGGTTGGGGAAGCTCGCCACGATCCGGCCCGCAACGGGGCCGAAGCCCTGTTCGGCGGTGATTCCTTCGGGCGTGGTCGGCAGTTCGGCAGGCGGTCCGCCCACGACATTGGCATCGAAGGCCAGCAGATTGCGCTGGAACGAACAGGCAGCATAGACCGTGCTGCCATCGGGCGAGAGGCCGATCCCGTTCATGCCCATGCCATATGCGATACGGCGGATCGAACTGCCATCGGCCTTGGCATAATAGACCCCGCCATGCTTCTCGTGATCGCCGGCGTTGACGCCCAGATCGGTAAACCACATCCCGCCGTCGCTATCGAACACGATATCGTTCGGCCCGGCCAGCGCGATGCCATCGCAGCTGTCATACAGCCGTTCGACCTTGCCGGTGGCGAGGTCGATCCGTTCGATCGAGCCAGTGGTGTAATCGCGGGCAAGGCCGAGCGGATGGTTGGTTCCCGCTGCCAACGCACCCCAGACGAATCCGCCGTTGTTGCAGCAATAGAGCGCCCCGTCGGGACCTATCGCCAGACCTGCGGTCGCGCCCCTGGTGGTGGCGACCACTTCCTTGCGTCCGCCCGCCCAGGCGCGGATCACACTTCCGCTGCGCAGCTCGCCGAACAGCACAGAGCCATCGTCACAGGCCACCGGGCCTTCGGGGAAGCCGCAATCTTCCGCGAAAATCTCGAAATCGGCCATTGTCTCTCTCCTGGAACTTATACTTCAGCCGGACGGCAGCGACCTTGCGAAAATGCCCGAAAGCTGGGCTGACAGCACCTGCACGCCTTCATCATTATGTAACGACCCGGCCATGCTCATGATCCCGCGCTCCGGCTTACTGGCCGAGGGGCGGATGGTCAGCACTTCCAGCGATCCGCTCAACCTGTCGCCCGGAAAGACCGGGGTGAGCCAGCGCACCTGGTCCATGCCGCCGCCGGCTAGCCCACGGACCGAAGTCGACTTCCAGAACCGGTCCGCCAGCAGGCTGAAAATCACGGTCGTGTGCCAGCCACTGGCCGAAAGCCGCCCGAACACCGGATTGGCCGCGGCAGCCTCATCATCGAGGTGCCATGGCTGCGGATCGTATTTCCCGGCAAATTCCATCACCTCCTCGCGGGTCATGTCGTAACGGCCGATATCGAAGCGGTCACCCACGCGCAGATCGTCGAAGGTCAGTCGGGCAAGCATGTCAGCGGTAATGGGTCTTCTCCTGATGGGTGGGCGACGGCAATTTGCCGCGTCCTACTTTGCCTTGTCCAGCGCGAAGGCCACCACATAGTCGCCCGGCGTAGTGCCGAGGAAGCCATGCCCGCCCGCCGCGATCACGACATATTGCCTGCCGGTCTTTGGCGAGGTGTAGGTCATTGGCGTGGCCTGGCCGCCCGCCGGCAACCGGCCCTTCCACAGCTCCCTGCCGCTGCGGACATCGAAGGCGCGCAGGTAATTGTCGAGCGTCGCGGCGATGAACACCACCCCGCTCTTCGTGCTGACCGAGCCGCCGATGTTGAAGATCCCCGGCACCCTGATGCCCGGCCGGAAACCCAGAACCTTGCTGTCCTCGCCGGTGCCGAGCGGACGCTGCCAGACGATCTTGCGGGTATTGAGGTCAACCGCAGTGAGGAAGCCCCAAGGCGGCGCATGGCAAGGAATGCCGAGCGGCGAGACCATTGCGTTGAGCGTGACTCCGTAGGGCGTGCCCTTCTCCGGCAGATAGCCCGCAACGTGTGAATTGGCGGCAATCGCCTGGTTCTCGGTCAGCTTGCCATGCGGATAGAGCCGCACGACCTGCGGGATCGCCGAGGAATTGACGATCATGAGCTGGCGGCCCTCGTCAATGCTGACGCTGCCCCAGTTGAGCACTCCGAAAATGCCGGGGTATTGCAGCGAACCCCTGACCGTCGGCGGGGTGAAATCGCCGTCATAGCGCAGTGAGCGGTATTCGAGCCGACACCACAGCTGGTCGATCGGCGTCGTCCCCCACATGTCAGCTTCGCGCAGCTTGGGCGGATTGAACGAGGGGAAGCCGACCGAGTAGGGTTGCGTCGGGGCATATTTTTCGCCCGGAATGTCACCCTTGGGAACCTTGCGATCCACCACCCGGGTCAGCGGCTGGCCGGTGCGGCGATCGAGAATGAAGATTTCGCCGCGCTTGGTCACTGCGGCCACGGCAGGCGCGGTCCCGCCATTGACCGGCAGGTTGAACAGCACCGGCTGAGCGGGAATGTCATAATCCCACAGATCGTGCCGGGTGGTCTGGAACGACCAGCGGACCTTGCCGCTCGCCGCATCGAGTGCGACGATCGAGCTGGCATATTTCTCGTCCAGTGCGGTGCGGTGCATGCCGACATGGTCGGGTGTGGCATTGCCGGTGGGCACATAGACCAGCCCCAGCGCCGGGTCCGCGCTCAGCGCGCTCCAGGCGTTAGGCGAACCGCGGGTGAAGGTCTGGCCGGGTGCGAGCGGCTTGTCATTGTCCGCCCGGCCCGCATCCCATGCCCACAGGCGGCGGCCCGTCTTGACGTCATAGGCGCGGATCACGCCGGACGGTTCACCCGTTTCGAAATTGTCGCGGACATAGCCTCCCAGCACGGCGGCATTGCCCACAATCACCGGCGGCGAGGTGGTGTAATTGGCGGCCGGGGTATAATCGCCCATGTCCGACTTGAGAGAGACATAGCCATTGGTGCCGAACCCCGGGCACAGCACGCCGGTTTCAGTATCCAGCGCGAACAGCCGGCCATCGACCGTGGTGGCGATGATGCGCGAGGCGCAGAGGCCCGTCGCCCCCTCGGCCTTGTGATAGGAAACACCCCGGCAATTGAGCATCTGCGCGTCAGACGGATCGACCTTGGGATCGAACCGCCACAGCTGCTTGCCGCTGTCGGCATCGAGCGCCACAACATTGTTGAGCGGCGTGCAGAAGAACAGCCTGCTATCGACCATCAGCGGCGTGGTCATGAAGGAAAAGGCCGACTTGACGTTGGGCATCTTCGCCTTGGTTTCGCCTGTCTCGTAGCTCCAGGCCTGCTTGATCGCGCTGGCATTGACCGGCGTGATCTGGTCGGCGGGGGAATAGCGGGTTCCGGCAGCCGTTCGGCCATAGTCGGTCCAGGCATCCGCAGCTCCGGCCACCACCGTGCCCGGCGCGGCGCTGCCAGGCAGATCGTGGTCGGTCAGGTCGGTCGTGCTGCCCGCGAAGGCCACAGCCAGCAGCAAGGCAGATGCACCGCCCGCCACCGGCAGCGCCCGGCGGGTTAGCGTATCGTTGTCAGTGCTGATCCGTCGGCGCAGGAAAGGGATTGCCATGACCAGCCCGACAACTGCCGGTCCGGCAATGCGCGGCAGCAATTGCCAGAATTGCATGCCCACTTCGCCCACCGCCCAGATTGCGGTCGCCAGCAGGAAGGCGGCATAGAGCTTGAGGCCGAGGCTGGCCCCCCGGAAGATCAAGGCACCTGACAGCAGGCAGGCAGCACCCGCCAACACGTAATAGGCCGAGCCGCCCAGCAACACCAGCTTGCCGCCGCCGAAAAGCAGCAGCGCCCCGATGACAAAAAGCAATCCGCCGAAAATCGAGCGCAAAATCCGTGACTGTGCCATGCCCTCTCCTGACCCGTTTGCCGGTCTATCGCAGGACGCTATTCGATCCGGCACGATTGCGCCAGCCAAGCTTTGTCGAATTCCCCCGATCGGCTATCAGCGGCGCCAGAGGATCGGCAGAAAGGTACAAAATGTTCTCCCTTGCAGGCAAGACAGTGGTAGTGACCGGCGGTGGCCGGGGCATTGGGCGCGGCATCGGCCTAGCCATGGCAGAGGCGGGTGCCAATGTCGTGGTCGCCGGACGCGGCGAAGCGACGTTGCTGGAAGCGGCAGAGGCGATCCGTGCGGCGGGCGGCACGGCCCTCGCCGTCACCTGCGACATCACACAGATGGCGGACATCAACGCGCTGGTCGCCGCCGCGACCGATGCGTTCGGCTATATCGATTGCTGGGTGAACAACGCCGGCAGCGCCAGCCCTTCCGACAACGGCCCTTTGCTGGACATCGACGAAGGCCAGTGGGACCGGGTGGTCGATCTCAATCTCAAGTGGACCTTCTTTGCTGCCCAGGCCGCCGCGCGAGCGATGACCAGGGGCGGATCGATCATCAATCTCACCTCGCGCTCGGCCTCGCAGCCATCGCCGATGGTCGGCCATTATGGTGCGGCCAAGGCCGGGGTTGAAAGCCTGACCGCAACCATGGCGGTCGAATGGGGCCATCTCGGCATCCGGGTCAATGCAATCGCGCCGGGCGTGGTGCTGGTCGACAGCCTTTCCACCATGCAATCGGAAAGCCGCCAGCGCCGCCAGATCGAAACCGTGCCGATGCAGCGGCTCGGCCGGGTGGAGGATGTCGCCCCGCTGGCGGTCTATTTTGCCAGCGACGAATCCCAGTGGGTGACGGGCACGGTGGTGCCGGTGAACGGCGGCAGCCGCATCCCGATCGGACTGCTGAGCTATCTCCACCGCGTCAACAAGCCGAAGGACGATGCTGCCACCATGGCCTGATCGGGCAAGGCGACTGTAGGGCAAGTGCACCCCCGCTTGGCGGCGCGGTCAATGCCTGCCAAGCGTGGTCCCGACAGACATAGTGAGTGAGAGAGCGATGACCGATCGGCAAAATGCGCAAGGCAAGACCTTCTTCGTCCAGAACCATGACCTGACCAAATTCGGCAACTATGTTCCGCGCGACGAGGATATCCATCGCGAGATCATGGCCGAAAAGCCACATTTCGCGCTGACCGAGACGCAATATTACAGCTTCTGGG
The DNA here is from genome assembly GCA_947479055.1 of Erythrobacteraceae bacterium. Taxonomy (GTDB): domain Bacteria; phylum Pseudomonadota; class Alphaproteobacteria; order Sphingomonadales; family Sphingomonadaceae; genus CANJYE01. Next base: position 87,623 of record CANJYE010000001.1, on the reverse strand, counting down.
TGCCCGAGGCCGGGATCCACTGCTTCAACTGGGCATGGTTCCATCCCAATCTCAACTCGGTGAGCGTCGGCACGCTGGCGTGGAGCGGTTTCCACCGCAATCCACTGACTTGCGAACTGTTCAACTTCTACAACCACCACACCGGCGATGTGTTCAAGGACCATTTTGGCCGCGCCAGCTTCGAGAACGGCTTCTCGATCTACGCCGAAGAACCCGGCAAGCGCATTCGCATCCGCTATGACGATCCCGAACGCGGCAACAGCTTCAACGTGCTGCAGACCGCTGTCTCGGAACATCTGATGTGGCCGACCAGCAACCATTTCGAGCAAGTGATGCATTCAACCGGAGAACTGGTGTTGCGCGGCATGCGCTACGAGGTGGACTGCTTCAGCGTGCGCGACCGGTCCTGGGGCGAATACCGTGTGGAAGCGCCGATGAACATTCCGCCCAACCACTGGTGCGTCGGTGCGCTCGACGCGAATTTTTCATTCACCATCGTCGGGATGGAGGATGAGGCGCTCGACCCGATGTGGAAGGACAAGTTCACCGTCCCCGGAGACAGCCCGCTGCGCTTTGGCTGGATGATCGTCGATGGGGAGAAATGCCTGGTCCAGAAGCTGTCCATGAAGGCCGAATACGATCCGGTCGATCTGATGCCGCGCAGCTATATCGTCCATGTCGAGGATGACCGGGGCCGCGCGCACACGCTGGAAGGCCGCGTGGTCGGCGCGACCCCCTTCTCCGCATGGCAGAACATGAACTGCCCGATCTGCCTCACCGAATGGACTTACAAGGGCCAGACATTCACCGGCGAAGTGCAGACCGTGATGTTCCCCGATTTCATCCGCGAATACATGAAATAGGGGCCGCAGGGATGGACGCGCTTGATCGCAAGGTTCTGACTGCCACCGCCAGCCTGCTGAAGCGCTGGGTCAACGAGGAGGTGCTCCCCGCCAACCAGCGGACCGAGGCAGTGCTGGCGATCAACGCGCTGGAGCTGTCGGCCGCGCGCAACGCGCTCGATCCGGCGTTCCTCGCGGGCCTGCGCCAACGCGAACATGATCTTGCCGCAAGCCTTGGCGGCGGGACCGGCGGTGGCAGCGGGATCGGCGGGGAACTCGCCACGCTGTTCACCACCGCTCCGGCGGTGGCCGACAGCAAGGACAGTGCGCGGGCGCTGCGCGAGTTCCTGATCGGCTGGTATGAACCGACCGACCCGCTGATCGAGGAAGGACCGGCAGGCATCTATCGCCCGTTCGAAGCAGGCGAGGATCCGCAGGCGAACGCGCTGATCATCACGGCGGATAAGATGCAGGCCTATCTCGACCGGCGCTTTCCCGATCGTGGGACGATAGTCGCGTCGGTAGACGTGCTGCGCGGCGGCTATTCCAAGGGGACCTATATCGTCCACACCGGGGAAGCGGGGCAGGCGGGCAAGTTCGTCGTCCGGCAGGACCGGCCCGGCCTCCCCACCGGATCGAGCGTGGTGGGCGAATACGAGGCGCTGCTGCAAATCTTCCCGGATTGCCCCAAAGCGCCGGAACCCTTGTGGGCGGAAGCCGACGAGGCGCATTTTGGCGCTGGCGTGATGGCGGTCGGCTATCGTCCGGGCGAGCCGGGCCGGGTTTTCCCGGAGGAGCCCGAACGCCGCCGCAAATGGGCGCTCAGCACCGCGCAGGTGATCGGTTCGCTTCACGCCATCCGCCCGGACGAACCAGGCGACGTCAGCATCTTCATGCGCCAGACACTGGCCGGCTTTCGCGCGCGCATTGCCCGCAGCGAACATTCGCCGCACCCGGGCCTCGCTTTCGGCATGGCATGGCTGGAACAGCATCTGGGCGATCTGGCCAGTCGACCAGTATGCCGCACCCATGGCGACCTGGCCTTCCACAACATCCTGATGGACGGCGATGAGGTTTCCGCCGCGCTCGACTGGGAATTCACCCAGTTCAGCGATCCGGTGGAAGACCTGTCCTACATCCGCCCGTTCATCGTCCAGCTGGGCTTCTGGGACGAATTCATGGCCGAATATGGCGCGATGACCGGGCTGGGCTGGGACGACAAGGCCGCCCGCTGGTTCGCCGTGTTCACTGCCGTCCGGATCGTGGTGTGCAACCACGACATCCTCGACCTGCTGCTGACCACCGATCTCAACGATGTCGCGCTGATTGTCGCTGGGGCCAAGCTGTTGCAGAAATTCGAGATTGGCCTGCTCGATGCGATCCTGCAGGATTGACGGCAAAGGAGCACGAACTTGACCCGCATCCCCTACCCCAGCTTGGACGAACTCGAACCCGATATCCGCGCCATGGTCGAACAGGGCCGACTCAACGTGATCCGGATGATGGCCGGGGCCTCGCCGCAGGTGGTGCGCAAGCTTCAGGAGTTTTCCTATTGCTTCTACCGCGACACAGCGCTTCCCGCCGAACTGCGCGAGGTGGCGATCCTGCGGGTCGGGGTGCTGTCAGGCTCTGCCTATGAATTGCAGCAGCATGAAGCGATGGCGCAGGACATCGGCTTCAGCGCCGCGCAGGTCGCAGCGATCGTGGCGGGGGATGCCGCCAGCCCGCTGCTGGACGAACGGCACCGGGCGGTGATGGCCTATGTCGATGATATCGTCCGCAATGTCCGCGCCGGGGACGAGGCGCTGGCGCGGATCATGGCTATCCTCCCGCGCGACCAGCTGATCGACCTGACGCTGGTCAGCGGCCTCTACATGACGGTTGCCCGCCTGCTTGAAACCTCCGGGGTCGAATTGGACAGCGTCACGCTCAGCCCCGGCATGTTCGAATAGGAAGCCCTAGCCCTCCATCATCCGGTAATAGGCATCGTAGAACTGGCGGATGCGGATTTCCTGATCGGAAAAGACCGAACCTTTGAAGCCGAGTGATTCAACGCCCTGCTGCACGCGCGGGATGAACATCGCATCCTGCGCCAGCACGGGGCCAAGAATGCCGAGATCGCCGTTATCGGCATAGGTGCGCGCCAGCACCTTGCTGCCGCTCCGATCCGCCTCTGGCGGCACGCCCATGTAGGACGGAACCTCCTGGATCCCGGGCATGACATAGACCTGATAATAATAGCGGGTGATGCGCGGATCGTGGGGATGGGGCCACCAGCGCTGGACCAGAACGCCTTCGGGGACATAGCTGAAGGTGCAGGATGGAAATATGCTGGAATTCCAGTTGTCTACCAACTGCTCGTCTGAGAAGCCGGAGTAATCCATGCCGATCCTGTCCTGGTTGCGGCGCTTGGCCACAATCAGCGCCGGACGTACCCCATCGATGTCGGCCGGCATATCCTCGACACCAGCCTCGCCGAGGAACACCTTGCATTCGTCAGGCAATCCCTCTGGCCGATAGGACGGTTGAGTGGGTGTCGGTCGCAGATTTGCGTGGATCGTCCGGGCAAATCCATTGTCATAAAGGTCGATCTGGGCGTCGTAGGCGTCGAAGAATGGGTTCATCTGCGGGTGCAAGGCTTCGAGGTGATAGGCCTCGACAAAGGCCTCCATCGCCGTCTTCCAGTTGATGTGCCAGTCCTGACGCACATCAACCACGCGAACCATCTTCGCGAAATCATAGGCTTCGTTGACCTCGCGAAATTCCTGCGGGATGAAATCCTCAAGCGGAGCCGCGTCAATGTCCAGATTGACGAACAGCCAGCCCTTCCATTCTGCCACCCGAACTTCTGGCAGGTCCAGGTCATAGCAAAGCGCGGACTTCTGATAGGTCTCCGGCTTCATGATCTTGGCCAGGGCACCGTCGTTGTTCCAGGCCCAGCCATGGAACGGACAGACGAACTTCTTTGTGCTCCCGAAGTCCTGCGTGACGAGGATCGTTCCGCGATGCTGGCAGACATTGTGCATGCCTCGGATCGAGCCATCTTCCTGTCGCACCAGCAAAACCGAATCCGGCCCGATATCGGCCTTCATGAAATTATTGGGCCTCGGGATATCATTGACATGACCGACGATGACCCAGGCCTTGCGCCAGATCTGTTCGATTTCGCGACGCAGCACAGCGGCATCGCTATAGCGGTTCTTGTCCTCGTCGCGTGCGGTACCGAATTCCATCACCGGGGCCTTGCGCTCGGCGTTCCCCGCGACTTGCGGTTTGGACGGATATTCCTCGTAGTCGAGCGTCCAGAAGCGGTACTTGCCCGCTGGATTATCCGCGTATTCGCGTTTCGGATCCTTCATGCGGCACTCTCCCGGTGCTTGTTATGGTCGAAAATTCCTCAATGCACGCTGTGGCGCAGCAACCGGCCCGGACGTTCGCCGGTTGCCTTGTCATTTTCACGCGTCAGCACGCCCGAGACCATCGTCGCGCGATAGCCGGTCACTTCGGTCATGATCCGGCGCGCGCCACCCGGCAGGTCGGTATAGAAATCGGGCGCGTGGACTTTCAGCGCGTCGAGATCGATCACGTTGATATCCGCCTTCATCCCGCGCGCGATCACGCCGCGGTCGGTCAGGCCAATCGCCTGCGCGGATTTCTGGGTCATCCAGTGGACCACTTCCTCCACCGCTACCTTCGGCCCGCGCACGCGATCGCGGCACCAGTGGGTCAGCATGAACGTGTTGATCGAGCCGTCGGCCACGGTCAGCACATGAGCTCCGGCATCCGACGCGCTCAGTACCACATTGGGATGATGCAGCGCCTTGCGCACGTCCTCGAGATCGCCATGGGCATAGCCGGTGGACGCAACATAGGCACGCGGATGGGTGCTGTGTTCGAGCATGAAATCATAGACCGTCTCGGGCAGCGACTTGCCGGTCCGCTCGGCCAATGCGGCCATCGAACGCACCGGCCCGGGTTCGAAATCCATCGCTTCGGTGAGGTCGTAGATCTTGTCGAGCCAGCCCTCGAACATCAGGCCCGGCGTGGTCGGCGGGTTCTGCTCCGCCAGGATCGCCGCCTTCACTTCGGGCTTTGCCAGTTCATTCAGCCACTCGCTAACGGGCAGGCGGTGGGTGAGCGCCTCGTAAGTCGGGCGGTTCATGAAGGGATTGGAGCCGAGGAAGCCCATGATCGCCCCGGTGCCGCGCCCGCCAAACTGGGCGACCGTCTTCACCGACTTGCCCAGTTCCTCCAGCTTGGCGATCTGGGTGCGATAATAATCGGGCTCGGGCAGGAGCTGGAACAGCAGCACATGCAGATCGACACCCGTGGCCTTCACCACATCTTCCACCATCTGCATGTCGTGGCGCAGGCCCTGCATGTCTTCCCCGGCAATGCCTTCCGGGACGACCTGGAAATAGCCTCCATGGTCCTTGACCGGACGGGTCAGCGCGATCAGTTCGGGCGTATCGACATGGAAATCGGGCGTCATTTCGCCCTTCATCGTGCGGTGGACCGGGGTGCGCGAGGTGGCGAGGCCAAAGGCGCCGGCCTTCATCCCGGCTTCGACCTGATCAACCATCACCTGCAGTTCCTCGCCCGAAGCGCATTTGTCGGTGCCGACCTTGTCGCCCATCGCCCACAGCCGCAGCGGACCGTGCGGCATCAGGCAGCCGACATCGAACGTGCGCGGCATGGCATCAAGCGCGTCGAGATATTCCGGGAAGGTTTCCCAGTTCCAGCTCATTCCTTCGTGCAGGGCAGTGCCGGGAACTTCCTCCACGCCCTCCATCAGTTCGATCAGCCGCTCATGGTCCGACGGGCGGACTGGGGCGAAACCCACCCCGCAATTGCCCATGATCGCGGTGGTGACGCCGGAACTGAACGAGGGGTCAAGCTCCGGGTCCCAGGTGGCCTGGCCATCGTAATGGGTGTGGATATCGAGCCAGCCCGGCGTGACCAGCAGGCCATCGGCATCGATTTCGCGGGTCGCAGCTTCGGTGATGCGGCCAATTTCGACGATCTTGCCGTCCCTGATACCGACATCGGCCGCAAACGGAGCGCTGCCCGTACCATCGACGACCTTGCCGCCCCTGATCACCACATCCAGCATCATACTCTCCATTCGTTTCGGCGACAGACTATCCCTTGCCCGGCCATTGCTCAACCCGATGGGGATAACAGGCAAGGATTGTCGACAATCGCGTCAATACCATGGGCCAGCCGAATTCCATACCGTGCGCACAGAAAAAGGGCCCGGATTGCTCCGGGCCCTCGTTCATTCGCCTGAGGCAGTTGGGCTTAGTTGCCCGAACCCGGCCCGTAAGAGATTTCCACCCGGCGGTTCTGCAGTTCGCGCACGCCATCGGCGGTGGGAACGCGCGGAGCGCTCTCGCCGAAGGCCTGGCTGCTGATCGAACCATCGGCAATGCCGTGGGCGGTCAGATAGCCGTGAACCTCGGCGTTCCGACGCTCCGACAGCGCGACGTTATAGGCGGGACGACCCGAGCGGTCGGCATGGCCGGCCAGCATGATCGGCACGTTGTTGCAATTGCCATAAGCGGTAACCGCATTGTCGAGCACCGTGGCGGCTTCCGGCGTGATGTCCGACTTATCCCAGTCGAAGAACACGATGTAGGGGCCCTTGTTGCATTCCACCACCGGCGGCGGAGGCGGCGGGGGCGGCGGAGGCGGGGGCGGCGGAGGGGGCGGCGGCGGAGCATAGGCCGGAGCCGGCGCAGCACCACCGAAGAAGCGGTACGTGCCCTGAATCCGCAGCTCGCGCGGACGCGGGGTTGCGGCATGAATGTTGTCCTGAGTCGCGCCAAAGGTGGTCGCGGTGCTCAGCTGGACATAGTACTTGTTGGCGAGGTTGCGGCCAATGAAGGCCAGTTCATAGCGCTTGTCCTCAGAGAAGAAGCGGACACCCGCGTTGAACAGGGCGAAGCTCTTCTGGTAGGCAAACGGCGGCTGGGTTTCCTGGGTCGCATAGCCCGAGGTGTAGTTCACGTCACCCGCAATGCCGACGTTCCAGTCGTTCGAGATCGGGGTTTCATAGTTGAAACCGGCCATCAGGTTCCACTTCGGCGCGCGCGCCAGATGACGACCCTTGAGATCCTGCACCGGGACGCCAGCCGAATTGGGCACGCAACCCTGCGCCGCGGTCTGGCCGGTGTAGCAGCCGTTGTTCGGGAACGAGCTGTACTTGGCGTCGTTGTAGGCAGCGGCACCGTTGAAGCGCAGGCCCTCAGCGGCAAGCCATTCACCCGAAACCTCGACGCCCTTGATCTTGGCAGCCGCAGCGTTCTTGATCAGGAAGCTGAAGGTCGGCGGATCGAAGATCGACTGCTGAAGATCGGAATACTTGTAGCTGTAGACCGTTGCTTCGAGACGGATGGTGTTATTGGCCAGCTTGCCCTTGATACCGGCTTCGAAGCCCTTGGCCTTCTCAGGACCGAACCCGAACTGCCGACCCTGCGGAACGGTGCCATCCGGGTTCAGCTTGAACAGGCTGAGCGAAGGGAACCCGCCCGACTTGTAGCCGGTCTTGTAAGCGAGGTACGTCATCACCTCGGGGGTGATCTTGTATGTCAGTGTGGCTTCAGGCGACCAGTTGGTGTCCTTGAACTTGCCACCCGTCAGCTTCTGGCCAACCGGAACCAGCGTACCGAGCGGACCGGCAACAACTTCGCCATCCGGACCGACCGAACCGCCGACATAGGGATGGATGAACAGGTTCTCGACTTCCTGGGTGCGCTTTTCCTTGGTGTAACGAACGCCACCGGCCAGTTCGAGGTTATCCAGGATGTTCCAGCGGACCTGGCCAAAGGCAGAGATGGTCTTGCCAGTGGCCGCATTCTGCGAGTTGAAGTTGTCAAAGCGACCCGCACCCGGAGAACCGGCCGGGACCGGGCCGACGAAGAAGATGATCGTGTCGGTATAGGTGCTGCGCTTCATGTCTTCGTAATAGGCGCCGAGGGTGAAGTTCACCGGAGCGTCGAAATTGCTGACCATGCGCAGTTCTTGCGAGAAGATCTTGGTATGCTCGCCAATGGCAGAGTTGGCCAGGCCATAGCTGGTCTGGTCATAGTTGTTCATGCCGGCATACTTGAGATCAAGGTAGCTCGAAACCGAACTGAAGGTCAGGTTGTCGGTCTTGTAGTTCATGTTGAACGTGGTCAACATGGTATTGACCTTCGAGAAGGGATTGCCGCTGGCCTTGGCACCCTGCCAGCTGTCCTGGATGTACTGCGAAGGAACGCCATTGCTGAGGATCTTGTTGTCGAACTTGCAATCGACCGAGGTATCCTCAATCCCGCCGATCGTGATCGGACCATCGTGATTGTGCGGATCGCAATATTGCTGGGTGGTCGTGCCGTTATCCTTGTGGCGACCGATGGCCACCTTGAGGGTAGCGTCGAACGCGCTGCTGGGCTCCCAGGTCAAGGTAGCACGGCCCATCATATCCTTGGAACCGGGGCCATATTTGTGAGCCGCACCTGCGGAGACGGGGAAGAAGGTCGCGGCGGCAAGCGGGAACGGCGAAGGCAGGGCCTGCGACATGTTCTTCATCCAGCCGCGCATGTCGGATCCGCGCAGCGCAACGCGGGCCTTCAGCGTATCGGACAGCGGACCGGAAATGGCCGCTTCCACATACTTTTCCTGAGCCTTGAATTCGTAACCGGCGCGGACATAGCCCTCAAGCGTGTCGGTCGCACCGGCAGAGGTCAGCGAAACCACGCCCGCCGGGCTGTTCTTGCCGAAGAACAGGGCCTGCGGGCCCTTCAGCACTTCGACCTGGGCAAGGTCGAACATGCCCATCATGACCACCTGGCCGCGCGAGATCGGCATGCCATCGAGCACGACGACGACCGACTGGTCGAGACCCGGATCGAGGAACGAGGTGCCAAGGCCGCGGATCGAGAAGCTGGCGCCGGTGCCGGAGTCGGCCTGGGCGAGGATCACCTGCGGGGCGAGCTGGGCGATGCGGGTAAGGTCGGTCACGCCCTTGCGCTCGATTTCCTCGGCACTGATCGCGGACACAGCAACCGGCACGGTCAGCAGCGATTCGGACTGCTTACGGGCCGTAACGATGATTTCCTCAAGACCACCCGATGATGCCCCATCGGCTCCCTGAGCAAAGGCGCTCGGGCCGACAAGGGCCGCTGCCCCGGCCGAAGCCAGAAGCGCGCCACGAATGACTGTTCTGCTGATCACTTGGTATTCTCCCTGTTTCGGCCGCGATTCGCAGCTTGACGAAATCTCAGTAATCCGGCTCCTTAGTACAATTCCTGCAGCGCGCCAGTCCCCCCCCCCCCCCGTTCTCGCCGCCGCCGTGGCCATGAGGCAACACCTGGGCACGCAAACAAAAAGGCCCGGATTGCTCCGGGCCTTCTCGATCAATCGGCTTTTCTAGTTCAGAACCGGTAGGTACCCTGCAACCGGATTTCGCGCGGACGCGGGGTTGCTGCCTGGAGATTGTCCGGGCGGACACCGAAGGTGGTCGCGGTGCTGACCTGGACATAGTATTTGTTGGCCAGGTTGCGACCGATCAGCGCCAGTTCGTATTTGTCATCCTCGGAATAGAACCGCAGGCCCGCGTTCCACAGCGCATAGCTCTTCTGCCAGGCGAAGGTGGGCTGGGTCTCCTGGGTGTTGTAGCCCGAGGTGTAGTTTACATCGCCCGAGACGCCGATCTTCCAGCCATCCGAAATTGCGGTATCGTAGCTGACGCCGGCCAGGATGTTCATCTTCGGTGCGCGTGGCAGCCGCCGCCCCTTCATGTTCTGGACCGCAACGAGGATCGGGTTGCCGTGGATATCGACCGTGCCGGCAGGAGGAATGACGCAGCCCTGAGCAGCGGTCTGCGCGGTATAGCAGCCGTTGTTCGGGAAGCTGCTGTACTTGGCATCGTTGTAGGCAACCGACCCGTTGAAGCGCAGGCCATCGGTCGCCAGCCATTCACCCGACAGTTCGATGCCCTTGATCTTGGCCGCTGCCGCGTTCTTGATCAGGAAGCTGAAGGTCGGTGGATCGAAGATCGACTGCTGGAGGTTGGAATATTTGTAGCTGTAGGCGGTCAGTTCGAGCCGGATGGTGTTGTTGGCGAACTTGCCCTTGATGCCGGCTTCGAAGCCCTTGGCTTTTTCAGGACCGAACCCGAACTGGCTGCCACGCGGGGTACGGCATTCGGTGGTGGTGCAGCCTGGCACCGATGGATTGAGCTTCCACAGGCTGAGCGAGGGGAAGCCGCCAGACTTGTAGCCGGTCTTGAAGGCGGCATAGGTCATCACCTGCGGCGTGATCTTGTAGGTCAGCGTCGCTTCAGGTGACCAGTTGGTGCCCTTGAACGTGCCATCCTGAAGGCCGATGCCCACCGGCACCAGATCGCCCAGCGCGGTCGGCCCCAGCACATAGGGATGGATGAACAGGTTCTCGACCTGCTGCGTGCGCTTTTCCTTGGTGTAGCGCACACCGCCAGCCAGTTCGAGGTTTTCGAGGATGTTCCAGCGGACCTGCCCGAAGGCCGAGATTGTCTCGCCCTTGGCGTGGTTGACCGAGTGGAAGTTGTCGAACCGCCCAGCCCCCGGAGAACCGGCGGGAACAGGCCCCACGAAGAAGATCAGCGCATCGGACCAGGTCTTGCGCTTCATCTTTTCGTAATAACCGCCGACGGTGAAGTTTACCGGTGCATCGAAATTGCTGACCATCCGCATTTCCTGCGAGAAGATGTCGGTAAATTCGCCGATCGTCACACCGGCGAGGCCGTAGCTGGTTTGGTCATAGTTGTTGGAGTTGGTGAACCGAAGCTTGAGATAGCTGCTGACCGAACTGATGGTCAGATTGTCGGTCTTGTAGTTCATGCTCAGTGTGGACAGCAGCGTCTTGACCCGGGCATAGGTGCTGCCGTCTTTCTTCATCTTGTACCAGCTGTCCTGGACGTATTGCTCCGGCACGCCGTTGCTGAGGACGACATTGTTGAACTTGCAGCTGTCGTTCGGATCGACAAATCCCGCGATCGACACCGGCCCAGCGCCAAGCTTGGGATCGCAATATTGCTGGGTCGTACCGGCGGCGTTCTTCATGTCGCCATACGACACCTTGAGGGTCGAATCGAAATTGCTGCTCGGCTCCCAGGTGAGGGTGGCGCGACCCATCATGTTTTTCTCGTTGGGCGCCCAGCTCTTCTTCGGCGTACCCGAAACCGGGTAGAAGGTGGCGAAAGCCAGTGGCAGCGGCGATGGCAGTGCGGTGGCGCCATTGCGCATCCACCCGCGCATGTCGGACGCGCGCACGGCGATGCGGCCTTTCAGCGTATCGGACAGCGGACCGGAAATCGCCGCCTCGACATATTTTTCCTTTGCCTTAAATTCATAGCCAAACCGGATGTGGCCCTGGAGCGTGTCGGTCGCCCCGGCCGAGGTCAGCGAGACCACGCCAGCCGGGCTGTTCTTGCCGAAGAACAGTGCCTGCGGCCCCTTCATCACTTCGACCTGGGCAAGGTCAAACATGCCCATGTTGACCACCAGGCCGCGCGAAATCGGCGCGCCATCGAGAACGACGACCACCGACTGTTCAAGGCCCGGATCGAGGAAGGAAGTGCCAAGGCCGCGGATCGAGAAGCTGGCGCCCGTGCCCGAGTCCGCCTGGGCAAGCATGATCTGCGGAGCAAGCTGGGCGATGCGGGTAAGGTCGGTCACGCCCTTGCGCTGGATTTCCTCGCCACCGATCGCGGAGACGGCGACGGGGACGGTGAGCAGCGTTTCGGACTGCTTGCGCGCGGTGACGATGATTTCTTCAAGGCCGCCGCCAGAGGAGGAGGATGCTGGCGCATTCTGCGCAAATGCACTTGGACCGACCAAGCCCGCCACACCAGCCGAAGCGAGCAGAACGCCACGCGCAATTTTCCCGTAGGTCATCCAGATTCCCCCCTGTTTTCGCCCTGTCATCGGGCCGTAATACTAATTCTTTCTCCCTATATAGTAAAAATTCTGGTTGAGAAGGGCCTCCCTTGCATTTCCACCGCAAGTTGCAGCAAGGTCACGTCTGGCTACGAGAGAGGTTTATCAGGCGATGACCCAAACGCTTGCAGGCAAGGTTGCACTGGTGACCGGCGGATCACGCGGAATCGGTGCCGCCATCGTCCGCCGGCTCGCCGGGGACGGCGCGAGCGTGGCATTTACCTATCATTCCTCCCCGGACAGGGCAGAGGCGCTCGCCAGTGAATGCGCCGACAGGGGCCAGCAGGTTGTCGCCATCGCCTGCGACCAGGCCGATGGCGAAGCGGTGGCCGCCACCGTGCGCGCGGTCCACGCCCGCTTCGGGCGGTTCGATATCCTGGTGAACAACGCAGGCGTGATGATCCTTGGCCCGATCGACGATCCGGATCGCAATGAGGCCGAGATGCGCCGACAGCTGGCGATCAACCTGACCAGCGCGGTTACGGCGGTGCGGGCGGCCGTGGGCGTGATCGAGGATGGCGGGCGGATCATTTCGCTCGGCACGGTTTCGACCCAGCGCTGCCCCTTTCCCGGGCTTGGCGATTACACCGCGACCAAGGCCGCGATCGCCGCCTACAGCCGATCCTGGGCGCATGATCTCGGCCCGCGTGGGATCACGGTCAACTGCATCCACCCCGGCGCGATCGATACGGAGATGAATTCCGCCGATGGCCCGTTCGGCCCGATTCTGGCCGGGCTCACTCCGCTCGGCCGCTATGGCCGACCGGAGGAACTGGCGGCGGCGGTCGGCTTCCTCGCCAGTCCGGACGCCAGTTTCGTCTCGGGCGCGGAAATTCTCGTCGACGGGGGGCAGTCTGCGTAAGCTGTAAAATAGGTTTAGTGTGTGGACCTTTTCGCGGCGGCGTAATAGGGCTCCTCCGCAAAAGGGGAGAGCTTTGCGGGCAACAGGTTTCAGGAAGGCCGCGCTGCGGCTTGCAGGCGTGCTGTCATGTGCCGCGGCGGTGCCTGCAATGGCGCAGCATGCCGGTGACAATGCGCAGCAGGGTGCCGAGGACGCGTTTGGCGGCTCGATGGGCTGGGAAGACGTCGGCATCTACACCGCCACCAATGTGCGCGGCTTCAATCCGCAGCAGGCCGGCAACGCGCGGATCGACGGGGTTTATTTCGACCAGTTGAGCAGCCTGGCCCAGCGCCTGCGCGAAGGGTCCAACATCCGCGTCGGCTTTGCGGCACTGGATTATGTCGCACCCTCACCCACCGGTATCGTCGCCTGGCGGACGCATCCTTCGGGCGATGATTTCGTTGCCACGCTCAACCTTGCCTCGACCGCCTATGGGGCGGATGTGGAGTCGCTCGACCTCGGTGTGCCGGTGATCGACGGCCACCTTTCCTTCGCCGCCGGGATCGGCCACGGCATCCAGCGCTATGCCGATGGCTTCCAGTCCGAAAATCTCGCCCGCGCCTTCATTCCGCGCATCCGTTTCGGCGATGTCGAGATCAAGGCTTTCGTCAGCGGCTTCACCTCCAGTGGCATGAAGGTCCGCCCGCTGGCGATCACCACCGGGCCGTTCGTACCGAAACTGCCCGGGCGGCGTGAATATCTCGGCCAGAAATGGGCTCGCGGCCATGATGGCAACTGGGCCCATGGCGCGACGATCAAGGCGCAGATCGCCAAGGGCCTGTCGTTTCGCGGCGGGCTGTTCCGGTCGGAACTCAACCACGATGAGAATTTCACCGAGCTCTATTTCATCGAGAACGAGGCGGGGGCCGCCAGCCATATCCTGCTGGCCGATCCCAAGCAGCAGAACTACGCCAACAGTTGGGAAGGCCTGTTCACCTGGCGCTTCGGCGAAGGCAAGGTGAAGCACCGTCTCATCGCCGGTGCGCGCGGGCGTTACCGCAAGCGGGAGAGCGGCGGATCGGATTTCATCGATTTCACCCCCGGTGCCACCACCGTCCCCTATGGCGATCCCGACCAGCACCCTCTGCCGGCCATTTCCTATGGATCGGTAAACGTCGGCAATCTGCGGCAGGTGGCCTATACCGTCGGCTATATTGGCTCGATCGACGGGGTCGGGCAGATCAACCTCGGCCTCAACCGGACCGATTACGACGCATCCTTCTCCGCGCCCGGCGGTTTGCGGACGACCTCCAAGGCGAACCCCTGGCTCTACAACGCCAGCGTGATGGTCCGCCCGGCAAGCTGGCTGTCACTCTATGCCGGGATCGTCACCGGGCTGGAAGACAATGGCTCCGCCCCGGAAAACGCCGCCAACCGTAACGAGCAACTGCCCGCACTCAAGACCAAGCAGATCGATGCGGGCGTGCAGGTCAAGCTGGGCAAGATCACGCTGGTGTCGAGCGTGTTCCAGATCGAGAAGCCCTATTTCGCCTTCGACACGGCCAATCGTTACGCCCAGTTGGGCGGGGTCCGGCACCGCGGGATCGAGTTCTCAGTCACCGGCAATCTGACCGAGCGGCTGCATATTCTGGCGGGCGGGGTGATGATGGACCCGGTGGTGACCGGGCCGGGCGTTGCGCTTGGCATCAGCGGCAGGCGCCCGGTCGGCACCCCGAATATTCACGGCAAGATCGACCTGTCCTATCGCACCGACATCCTCAATGGCCTGACCTTCACCGCCGTGGTGGAGCACGACAGCAAGCGTGCGGTTTCCTCCGGCACCTGGGCCGCGCTGGGCGGCGGGCAGTTGACGCTGCCGTCGCGCACCATGCTGGATCTTGGCGCGCGCCATCACTTCAAGATCAGCGACATTCCCGTCAGCCTGCGGTTGGTGGTGGAGAACGTGTTCGACAGGAAATCGTGGGATGTGCTGGCCAGCAACAGCCTGCGCCCGGCCGAGCGGCGCCGTTTCAGCCTCTACCTGATCGCCGATTTCTGAGCGGGATGGATGGCGCACTGGGACAAGTCTTGAGACTTTCGCCATTCACCTCATTCATCTAGTGCTGATGCGATGGGGCATGGGGCGGGCAGGTCGGTGAAATCACGGGCAACACGGATTCTTGGCGGAGCAACGCTGCTCTGCGCACTCACCTGGGCGATGCCGGCGCTGGCCCAGCAAGCAGGCGCCAATGCCCAGAAGGACGCCGACGATGCCTTTGGTGGCTCTGTGGGCATGGAAAGTGTCGGCATTTACAGCGAAACCGAGGTTCGTGGTTTCAACCCCCAGCAAGCCGGCAACGCCCGGATCGATGGTGTCTATTTCGACCAGCTAGCGCTGCTCGTGACGCGCGTCAGGGAAGGCTCGACCATCCGTGTGGGGTTCTCAGCGCTGGATTATTTCGCACCCTCCCCAACCGGGATTGTCGCGTGGAAGTTTTTGGATCCCGGAGATGAGTTCGTCGGTACTCTCAGCATCGACAAGCACCAATACGGCGGCAACACCGAATGGCTGGATTTCAAGACTCCGCTGATCGATGGTAAGTTGTCCACCGCCTTCGGCATAGCCCATGGCGGCCAGCACTTTTCCGACGGCACCAGCATGCACATGTACGCTTGGGGGCTAATGCCCAAGCTCACGCTCGGCAGCTTCGAGATCAAACCCTTCGTGAGCGGTTATTTCTCGAGGCAACAGGAAGTACGCCCAATTGCCACCTCGGCCGGCCCGTTCGTGCCAAAACTCGCTCGCAAGCTGCGCAATCTGGGTCAGGACTGGGCAGAAGGCGGCAGCAACAACAACACTCATGGCGTGACAGTGAAGGTGGACATTGCTGACGGCTTGAAGTTTCGCGGTGGCGCTTTCCGATCGTCGATGAACTACCGGAAAAACTTTACCGAGATTTACGCGGTCCAGGATGCCCTCGGCAATGCCAAGCACTTCCTGCTGGCCGATCCCAAGCAGGACAAGTTTGCCAACAGCTGGGAAGGCCTGCTGAGTTATCATTTTGGCAATGACCGGATCAGCCACAACTTTATCGTCGGCGCGCGCGGGCGCTATCGCCATATCGAAAGCGGCGGGTCGGACTTCATCGACTTCACCCCCGGCGATGCAACGGTGCCCTATGGCGAAAAGGACCAGCACGGCAAACCGCTGCTGCATTTCAGCGATGTCAACCTGGGCAGACTGCGGCAGGTCGCGCTGGCAGCGGGCTACATCGGCAAGTGGCATGGCGTTGGCCATATCAACATCGGCATCAACAAGACCGATTACAATGCCTCCTTCACCGATCCCACAGGCACCACCCGGTCCAAGGCCAGTCCGTGGCTCTACAATGCCAGCCTGATGCTCGAACCGGCCCCATGGCTCTCACTCTACGGCGGGATCGTCACCGGGCTGGAGGACAATGGCTCTGCCCCGGAAAACGCCGCCAACCGCAACGAGCAATTGCCCGCGCTCAAGACCAAACAGGTCGATGGCGGTATACAGGTCCGGTTCGGCAAGATGACGATGGTGGCCAGCGCCTTCCAGATCGAGAAGCCTTATTTCGCCTTCGACGCAGGCAGCCGCTACACAAGGCTCGGCAGCGTGCGCCACCGGGGCGTGGAAATGTCGGTGATCGGCGATGTGACCGGCCGGCTCCATGTCATGGCGGGCGCGACCATGATGGACCCGGTGGTGACCGGGGTCGGCACCGCCACCGGGCTGATCGGCAAGCGTCCGGTCGGCACGCCCAAGCTGCATGGCCGGATCGACCTTGCCTATCGCACCGACCTGTTCAGGGGACTGACCTTCACCGGCGCGGTGGAACATGAAAGCCGCCGGGCCGCCTCGTCGGTAACCTATGCTGCGCTTGGCGGCAGCCAGCTGTTCCTGCCCTCACGCACCACAGTGGACCTTGGATTCCGCCACGGCTTCACCATCGGCAAGGTGCCGGTCAACCTCAGGCTCGAAGTGCTCAACGTGTTCGACAGGAAGAGCTGGGACACCATAGCCAGCAACAGCTTCATGCCGGGCGAACGGCGGCACTGGAACCTGTGGCTGATCGCCGACTTCTGAGCTTCAGCCCTCAAAGGTGAAATCGGCCGGATGATCGCCGTCGGCCCGCACGCGGGTCAGCGCCATATAGGCGATCCGCCACTGCCCGTCCTCGAAGCGATACTTGTCGTGGTAATGGCCATAGCCCTTCAGCGTGCGGCCCTTGTGGCTGATATAGTCGAACAGCGGCCACATGCCGGTTGCCGTGTCGGGGCCCGTGATCTCGATGATCGGCTCTCCACCAAGGTGGAAAGTCATCCAGCCGGTCAGCAGACCGATATAGAGATTGTCGATGATGATGTCGCGGCCCTGATGGGCGGCGGGATCACCTTTGGCGATGGCTTCCTCCACCGGGGCCAGCATGGTGATCGGTTCGCCCGGCTTGAGATCGCGCTCGCCCCGGAAATCGGCGATGGCGTCCTTGGTGAAGATCTGGCGCAGGTCCTCCCAGCGCTTCATGTCCATGTAATGCCAGTATTTCGCCTTGCAGGCTCTGATCTTCTGGATCGCGAGCGCTTCTTCACCTGGTGTCATAAGGCAATCCTCTCAACAATATCCCGATCGGCACTGGATGGCGCGCCGCTTGCGCGCTAGCCTAATGAAAATCTGCGCGAGCGGAAGAGCCCGTTTTGCGGAAACTTGGGGAGAGGAATGAAATGCTGGACCGTCTGGAAACGCTCTGGGCCGAGAATGACATCCGCAAGCTCGCGCTCAAATATGCGCTGGCGGTGGATACCCGTGACTGGGCCTTGATGGATTCGCTGTGGGTCGAAACCGCCACGCCGGTCAGCGGGACCATGCTGGACATCCACGCCGCCCGCACCTTCGGGCCGCTGTTCGTGGGCTGCGGATCGTCGCAGATGTTCGTGTCCAACCATCTGATCGAGGTGGAAAGCCCGACCCGCGCGACCGGAACGGTCTATTGCCATTGCACGCTGGACTGGGACGTCTTCTTCGAACAGCGGCTGGTCTACAAGGACACCTATGAATGCCACGATGGCAAGTGGCTGTTCCTCCACCGTGACCATCTGCTGTGGTGGGGGCGGACCTGGCCAGAGAACCCGATGCACCAGATGCCGGCCAACTGGCCCGAATCCCAGATCGGCGCGGGTATTGCTTTCGACCGCATACGGGTAGATGTTCCCGCCTGACAACATTCAGATCAGATCGAGAAAGGACCCGCCATGAGCCGCGTTGCCGGGTTGCCCGAAAGTGAATGGCCCGAGGACCTGCGCAAGGGAGCCTCCCGTCTCAAGCGCCCGGATCCGCGTTACGAGGCCACGAGCATCCTCGCCCGCCAGCCTGATATCGCCCGGACACTGGGTGCGTTGGGAGCAGCCACCAAAGCCGGCACCCTTTCCCAACGGGTGCTGGAGTTGACCCGCCTGAGGATGGCCTTCCACAACCAGTGCCGCAGCTGCATGGCAATCCGTTACAGCGCTGCGATTGCCGAGGGCGTGGACGAAGATCTGGTCTGTTCGCTGGAACGCCCCACCGAAGCCGATGACCTGACCGAGGCGGAACGCGCCGCGATCGATTTTTGCGATCGTTTTGCCACCAACCATCTATCGATCGACGAGACGGTCTATGGTCGGCTGCGCCAGCATTACAGCGAGGACGAAATCGTTCAGCTTGGTTGCCACGCCGCCGTCTGCGTCGGATTTGGCCGTTTGCATGCCAGCTGGGCACTCTACGAGGACCTGCCCAAGGCCTTCGTCGGCAAGGACCAAACGCTAATCGCCCCCTGGGATGCGCCGTCGATGGAAGTCGTCTAGGAGGAGACTTGGTCCGGCGCCTGCGAGATATCGATGTAACGGCGGTCGTAATAAGTCAGCGGCTTGGCGTTGTCGCGATGGTTGGCGTTGATGATCTCGCCGATGAACACGGTATGCGTGCCGAAGCGGTGACGGTCAGCGGTGCGGCAGATCAGGGTCGATTGTGCGCTGGCCAGCACCGGCATGCCAAATTCCTCGGTCCACTCGCCCACGCCAAAGCGTTCGTCGCCCTTGGTCTTCATGAAGCAGTCGGCGACATCGCGATTGCCTGCGCCCAGCACGTTCACGCAGAAGCGTTCGGCCTGCATCAGCGGTTGGTGGATCGAAGTATCCTGATTGACGCAGATCAGGATCGAAGGCGGATCGAAGCTGAGCGAGGAGAACGCGGTGGCGACAATCCCGAATCGCTCGCCATCGTGGACAGTCGTGATCGCATAGACGGCTGCGGCGATGTGCCGCATCGTGTCCTGGAATTCCTTGAGGATGGTCTCTTTGTCCATGATCGCTCCTGCGCTTGACTGAGGTCCGAATGGCGAGGAAATGGCCCGGATGCAACCGCCTTTGTGGACAAGGCCGAAAATGAATGTGATCTGTCCTAGTTTTATCACATTATAGTGTGTATATCGAAATCATGAGCACATTCACCATAGATCGAGTCCGCGCCCTCATCGCTGAAGGCCGCATGTCCCGCGCCGCGCTGGCCCGCGCCGCCGGGCTCCACGCCAACACGCTGCGCGACTGCACGGAGGCAGGGTGGAACCCGACCGCCGAAACGCTCGGCAAGCTCGACCACTTCCTCTCCAACAATGACGAGACGCCTGTGCTGGTCCCGATCGAAGAAATCATCGATGAAGCCCGCAACGGCCGGATGTATATCCTGGTCGATGACGAGGATCGCGAGAACGAGGGCGATCTGATCATCCCCGCGCAAATGGCCACCCCCGCCGCGATCAACTTCATGGCCACCTACGGGCGCGGGCTGATCTGCCTGACGCTCGGCCGCGATCGGGTCGAGCAGCTTGGTCTCGAACCGATGAGCCGGCACAACGGCACCCGCCACGAAACCGCGTTCACCGTCTCGATCGAAGCGCGCGAAGGGGTCACCACCGGGATCAGTGCGGGCGATCGCGCCCGCACCATTTCGGTCGCGATCGACGGTTCGAAAGGCAAGGAAGACATCGTCACCCCCGGCCACGTCTTCCCGCTGGCCGCGCGCGATGGCGGGGTGCTTGTGCGCGCCGGACATACCGAAGCGGCGGTGGACATCTCCCGCCTTGCCGGGCTCAACCCCTCGGGCGTGATCTGCGAAATCATGAACGACGATGGCACGATGGCCCGGATGGCGGACCTCGTCCGCTTCGCCCGGCTTCACAATCTCAAGATCGGCACGATCCAGGACCTGATCGCCTATCGCATGGCGCATGACCATCTGCTGGAGCGCACCGCCGAAACCCGCTTCAAGAGCCACTGGGGCGGCGACTGGAGCGCGATCAGCTTCTACAACAAGGCCACCCGCAATGAAACGATCGCGCTGGTCAAGGGCCACATCGACCCGGCCCAGCCCTGCCTGGTGCGGATGCACTCGCTCTCCGTCTTCCCCGACATCTTCGCGGAGGAATCGCCGCGCAGAGGCCTGCTGGAGGCCGCGATGCACCAGATTGACTCGCATGGCTCGGGCGTGCTGGTGCTGATCAACAAGCCTTCGCGCCACTATGCCAGCGAGACGATCAAGGTGCGCAACTCCTCCGGCAGCGCGGGCGATCCCAATGCGGGTGAAGCCCAGCGCGATTATGGCGTGGGCGCGCAGATCCTGACCGAACTGGGTGTGAAGGAAATGATCCTGCTGACCAACACCACCCATTCGCTGGTCGGGCTTTCGGGCTATGGCCTCAGCATCGTCGGCCAGGAGCCGATCAAGACCTTGCCGGAGGATTGAGCGCATGGCCCGTTTCCTGATCGTCGAAGCCCGCTTCTATGACCATCTCAACGACATGCTGGTGGCGGGCGCGCGCGCCGCGCTGGAACATGCCGGGCACGAGGTGGAGGTGCTGACCGTCCCCGGCGCGCTGGAAGTGCCCGGAGCCATCGCCCTCGCCTCCGAAAGCGGGCGCTATGACGGCTATGTCGGCATCGGCGTGGTGATCCGGGGCGAAACCTACCACTTCGAGATCGTCGCCGGCGAAAGCGCGCGCGGGATCATGGCGCTGACCATGGACGGCCTTGCCATCGGCAACGGCATCCTGACAGTGGAGAACGAAGCGCAAGCCCTCGTCCGCGCCGACCCAACCCAGAAGGACAAGGGCGGCGAAGCGGCCAAGGCGGCGATGGTGCTGCTGGGGTTGCGGGAACGCTTTGTCTGATTACCCCGCCAGACGCCCGAACGCGCCCTCGCCGGCAAAACGCGCCGCGCGGCCCAGTTCTTCCTCGATCCGGATCAACTGATTGTACTTGGCCAGCCGGTCCGAACGGGCGAGCGAGCCGGTCTTGATCTGGCCGCAGTTGGTGGCGACCGCGAGGTCGGCGATGGTCGCGTCCTCGGTTTCGCCCGAGCGGTGCGACATCACAGCCGTGTAGCCCGCGCGCTGCGCGATCTCGACCGCCTGCAGCGTTTCGGTCAGCGTGCCGATCTGGTTGACCTTGACCAGAAGTGAATTGGCCAGCCCCTTGCCGATGCCCATGGTCAGCCGCTTGGGATTGGTGACGAACAGATCGTCCCCGACCAGCTGGACCTTGTGGCCGACGAGGTCGGTCAGGATCTTCCAGCCTTCGAAATCATCCTCGCCCATGCCGTCCTCGATCGAGCGGATCGGGTAAGAGGCGCACAGGTCGGCCAGGTAGGTGGCCATTTCCGCCGGGCTGAGCGACAGCCCCTCGCCCGCCATGTCATAGCGGCCATCGGCGAAGAATTCGGTCGAGGCGCAATCCAGCGCCAGCGCCACTTCGCTGCCCGGCTTGAACCCGGCCTGCTCGATCGACTTCATGATGAAGTCCAGCGCATCGCGGGTGTTGCCAAGGTTCGGGGCAAAGCCGCCCTCGTCGCCAACGGAGGTCGACAGGCCTTTCTGGGACAGGCCCTTCTTCAGGGTGTGGAAGATTTCCGCGCCCCAGCGCACCGCTTCGGCCAGCGAATCCGCGCCGACCGGCATGACCATGAATTCCTGGAAATCGATCGGATTGTCAGCATGTTCGCCGCCATTGATGATGTTCATCATCGGCAGCGGCAGGACATGGGCGGAAACGCCGCCGATGTAGGAATAGAGCGGCAGGCCGCGCGCAGCGGCGGCGGCCTTGGCCACTGCCAGGCTGACACCGAGGATGGCGTTGGCACCAAGGCGGCTCTTGTTCTCGGTCCCGTCGAGTTCGAGCATCACCGAATCGACATCGCGCTGGTCTTCCGCGTCAAGCCCCAGCAATGCTTCGGAAATCTCGCCGTTCACACCCCCGATCGCCTTGTGCACGCCCTTGCCGAGATAACGGCGCATGTCGCCATCGCGCAGTTCGACCGCTTCATGCTTGCCGGTGGAAGCACCGGAAGGAACGGCGGCGCGGCCGAAGCTGCCGTCTTCCAGCAGCACTTCCACTTCCACGGTGGGATTGCCGCGGCTGTCGAGGATTTCGCGGCCGTGAATGTCGATAATGGCGGTCATGACAAAATGCTCCGTGTTTCCTGCTGCCGATGTTTCCTGCTGCGGCGCAATATGTTATGAATCGAGCGCCTCCTATCCGCCGGAACCTTGGCAAGCAAGCCGCGTTTCCTATCTTGGGGGCAGTAACATCGCATCCGGCGGGGCGATCGCCTCGACCTGTGCCGGATGACCAAGGGAAAAACAATCATGGCCGACACCGCCCCCGCCAAGCCCAAGACCCGCAAATCCGCCAGCAAGGACGAAGCCGCACCCGCCGACCACAAGACGGAAGCGAAGGCGAAGTTCACCAGGGCGCTGGAAGAAGCCAAGGCCGGCGTCACCGAACTGAGCAAGGAAGCGCAGGATCGCGCCCGCGCGCTCGGCTCTAAGCTCGAAGGCAGGTCGAAGGGCCTGCAGGATGACGCCAAAGTCTATGGCGAACAGGCCCGCACCAAGGCGACCGAACTGGCCGCGCAAGGCAAGAACAAGGCCAGCGACGCGATCGCCAGCCTCGGCGGGCTGGTGTCCGAAGCCGCGCCGACCATCGACGAGAAGCTCGGCGAGAAATATGGCGACTATGCCCGCAGCGCCGCCCGCCAGATCCAGGAAACCGCCGCCAAGATCGATTCCAAGTCGGTCGAGGAAATCGGCGAGGATGCCAAGGAATTC
This sequence comes from Erythrobacteraceae bacterium, assembly GCA_947479055.1. Taxonomy (GTDB): domain Bacteria; phylum Pseudomonadota; class Alphaproteobacteria; order Sphingomonadales; family Sphingomonadaceae; genus CANJYE01. The sequence goes on along the minus strand of CANJYE010000001.1, from coordinate 64,816 downwards.
GTCCGCAAGAGCCCCGGCCTCGCCATGGGCATCGCCGCAGTTGCGGGGTTCATGCTTTCGCGGGTCTTCCGCAGCAAGCGCTGACCCGCGCGAGTGGCCCCCGCACCCATGACCGATCCCGATCCGCAGGATGATCCGGCAGCGCGCTCGCTGTTCGAGGATGTCGAAACGCTGATCGATGACGGCCGCAATGCCTTCGCGGCGGAACTCAACTTCCAGAAGACCCGCCTGGCCTTTTCCGCCAGGGCGCTGATCCGGGTGGCGGTGTTTGCAGTCGCGGCGGTGCTGCTGGCGTTCTTCGTGCTGATCGCGCTGACGGTCGGACTGGTAATGGCGCTGGTGCCCTCGGTCACCGCCTGGGGGGCAACCGCAATCGTGGCGGGAACCTTCCTGCTGGCCATGCTGGCAAGTCTGTGGCTGGTGTGGCGCAATTTCCGCCGTATCCGCGCGGTGTTCATGGGCAATCGCCGGTGAAGCGGCTGGCCGACCAGCTCGATCGCGACCGCGCACTGCGCGACGATGCCTGGGGCGTGGTCATGGACGACGTAACGCTGATGCGCGCCGATCTCGACCAGCGCAGCCTGGGCAGGCGGATCAAGGACCGGGTTTCGACCACCTCCAAGGGGCTGGCCGGAGATGCCGTGAAGGCGGCCGGCGACCACCGCGCGCTACTTGGCGCATCGGCGCTCGGCCTCGCCCTGTGGCTTGGCCGCCGACCGTTACTGAAGACCTTGGGCGGACTGCTGCCGACACGGGACGATCCGGATGTCGCCATTGACGAGAGCGAACAGGAGTAATGGATAGTGAACGAAGCGATCGGCCGGTTTCATCTGGAAAGCGCTATTGCCCATGCGAAGGGCCGCAATGCCAGCCGCACAGCCCAACAGTTCAGCGAGCGAGCGGCAAACGTACGTGACGGCGCGGCGGAGTTCATCACCGAGCGCCCCTTTACCGCGATTGCCGGAGCACTGGCCGTCGGCGTTCTCATCGGCGCGCTGCTGCCCCGCCCCCGGCTGGGCAAGGGCGCCGGGACGCTCGCGGGAATGATGACAAAGGCGGGAATGGATTATGGTCGGCAGGCCTTCGGGAAGGCATTTCAGGCCTATCAGGCCCGCGCCAATGGGGCAGGCGCAGATAACGCGATCTTTGCCGACGATAATGCAGACACAACCGATCAGCCGAAGCGCTCCCTGCTGGGACGGTTCGGCCGTTAAGCCCGTCCGTCCCTGAGGAGAGGCAGGGGCAGGCCCAATTTAACTCCATCCAACAGGACACTCGATGGCAGAACAGCTTCTCCACCTCGTCATGGGCGGCAAGGTCAAGGACCCCCAGACGCTCGAATATGCCGATCTCGACAAGATGCATTTCGTCGGGGTTTATCCAAGCTACGCCGAAGCCGAAGAGGCCTGGCGCGCCAATGCGCAGCGCACGGTCGATGATGCCGAGATGAAATATGTGATCGTTCATCTCCACCGGCTGATGGAACCCCATCTGCCCGGGGAATGACGCTGCCTGACATCGCCCCCGGTCTGGCCGGGGGCGACAGGTCAGATGAACTCGATCTTCTCGACCGTGTAGAAACGGTCACCCGAAGGCACCGTCACCTCGATGTCATCGCCGACCTTACGCCCGATCAGCGCCTTGCCCAGCGGCGAATTGTAGGAAATGCGGCCAACCTTGGCATCCGCTTCGGTCTGGCCGACGATCTGGTAGCGGATCGGCTTGTCGGAATCGTCACGCAGGGTGACAGTTGCCGCGAACACGATCCTGTCGCCCGAGAGCGAGAGCGGGTCGATGATCTGGGCACGGCTCACCCGGTCCTCGATGTCGCCGATCATCGCCTCGACCTGCCCTTGCCGCTCCTTGGCGGCGTGGTACTCGGCATTTTCCGACAGATCGCCATGCGCGCGCGCTTCCTCGATCGCCTCGACGATCTTGGGGCGTTCCTCGCGCAATGCCTTGAGCTCGCCTGTCAGCTTCTCGTAGCCCTCGGCGAGCATGGGCACTTTTTCCATATAATCCAACCCTTTATAGAGAAACCGGGGTCAAGACCGCTTCTGCCATTTGCCGCGCGATGCGGAAAACGGCGGCAAACCGGTCAATCTGTCGGGAGCCCTGTTGTCCTAGCTATAATAATCCTGAAGTGACCGCACCGCAAGGTCATCGGGACTGACCGAGGCGATCGCCCCCGCCGCGGCCACGGAAGCGGCCGCAGTGGTGAAATAGGGCACCTTGCCTTCCAGTGCCGAAGCGCGGATCGATTGCGAATCCTTGTGGCTCTGCCAGCCCTCGGTGGTGTTGATGATCATCGCCACATCGCCATCGATAATCCGGTCCACCACATGCGGACGCCCTTCGGCCACCTTGTTCACCCGCTCCACCGGCACGCCGGCATCGGCCAGGTATTTCTGGGTTCCGCCTGTGGCGATGATGCGGAAACCACATTGCACCAGTTGCTTCGCCGCAGGCAGGATCATCGCCTTGTCGCTGTCCTTGACCGAAACGAACACGGTGCCCCCTCGCGGCAGGACGACGCCCGCGCCGAGCTGCGCCTTGAGGAAGGCGGTCGGGAAATCCATGTCGATCCCCATCACTTCGCCGGTCGACTTCATTTCGGGCGACAAGGCCGGGTCAGTGCCGGGGAAACGGGCGAATGGGAACACCGCCTCCTTCACCGCCATGTGATCGACCACGCGGCGGATCGGGGGAAGATCGGCCAGCTTTTCTCCCGCCATCACCCGTGCCGCGATCTTGGCCACCGGATCGCCGATCGCCTTGGCGACGAAAGGCACCGTCCGGCTCGCGCGCGGGTTGACTTCGATCAGGTAAACCTCGCCGTTCTTCACCGCGAACTGCACGTTCATCAGCCCGCGCACGCCCAGCGCCAGCGCCAAGGCCTCGGCCTGCTCCTCCATCTCGTCGATGATGTCCTGCCCCAGGCTGTAGGGCGGCAAAGTGCAGGCGCTGTCGCCGGAATGGACGCCCGCTTCCTCAATGTGCTGCATCACCCCGGCGATCACAACCTGTTTGCCATCGCATAGCGCATCGACATCGCATTCGATCGCATCGCGCAGATACTGGTCGATCAGTACCGGGCTGTCGCCCGACACATTCACCGCCGTGGCGATGTAGTCATCGAGCTGCGCTTCGCTGTCGACGATTTCCATCGCCCGGCCGCCCAGCACATAGGAAGGACGCAGCAACACCGGATAACCGATCCGCCGCGCCACCGCCGCCGCTTCGTCGCGGCTGCGGGCGATGCCGTTTTCGGGCTGCTTCAGCCCCAGCTTCTCGACCAGCGCGGCGAAGCGTTCGCGGTCTTCGGCAAGGTCGATCGCGTCGGGCGAGGTGCCCAGAATCGGGATGCCCGCATCCTCCAGCGGCTGCGCCAGCTTGAGCGGGGTCTGCCCGCCGAACTGCACGATCACGCCCACCAGCGTGCCATTCTGCTGTTCCACCCGCAGGATTTCCAGCACGTCCTCGGCGGTCAGCGGCTCGAAATAGAGGCGGTCCGAGGTGTCGTAGTCGGTCGAAACCGTTTCCGGATTGCAATTGACCATGATCGTTTCGAACCCGGCTTCGGCCAGCGCGAAACAGGCGTGGACGCAGCAATAGTCGAACTCGATCCCCTGCCCGATCCGGTTCGGCCCGCCACCGAGGATGACGATCTTGCGCCGGTCGGTTGGCCATGCCTCATTCTCAGGCTCGCCGAAGCTGGGGGCTTCGTAGGTCGAGTACATATAGGGCGTGATCGCCTCGAATTCGGCAGCGCAGCTGTCGATCCGCTTGAACACCGGGAACACGCCCAGCTTGTGGCGCAGCGCCCGCACTTCCTCCTCGCTGGTCGCGCCGGCCATTGCCCGGATCGCATCATGCAGCAGGCCTGAACGCTTGGCCTGGGTTTCCCCCAGCCCGCCCGCGACATGGACCGAACGCACGGCCAGCGTGGCCAGCCGCTTGTCAGAGAAGCCCATCGCCTTCAGCCGCCGCAGGCCTGCGGCATCGCCAGGCAGACCTTCCTCGGCAATGATCGCTTCGGCCGCGATGATCTCCTCGATCTGGCGCAGGAACCATTTGTCATAGCCGGTGACGGTGTTGATCTCGTCCACCGAGAAGCCTTCACGGAAGGCCTGGCCGACTTTCAACAACCGGTCCGGCGTGCGTTGCGAGAGCGCCGCAAGGATTTCCTCGCGCTCCGCCCCTTCGAGCTCCACCACGCGGTTGAAGCCGTCCAGTCCGGTTTCCAGGCCGCGCAGCGCCTTCTGCATGCTTTCCTTGAAACTGCGGCCGATTGCCATCACCTCGCCCACCGATTTCATCGCGGTGGACAATTCGATCTTCGCACCCTTGAACTTCTCGAAAGCGAAGCGCGGGATCTTGGTGACGACGTAATCGATGCTCGGCTCGAAGCTGGCCGGGGTCGCACCGGTGATCTCGTTGGTCAGCTCGTCCAGCGTGTAGCCCACCGCCAGCTTGGCCGCGACGCGGGCGATCGGGAAGCCGGTGGCCTTGGAGGCCAGCGCGGACGAGCGCGAGACACGCGGGTTCATCTCTATCACAATCAGCCGGCCATCGGCTGGATTGACTGCGAACTGGACGTTCGACCCGCCCGTTTCCACCCCGATCTCTCGCAGCACGGCAATGCTGGCCGAGCGCATGATCTGGTATTCCTTGTCGGTCAGCGTCAGCGCCGGAGCGACCGTGATGGAATCGCCGGTATGCACGCCCATCGGATCGACATTTTCGATCGAGCAGATGATGATGCAATTGTCCTTGCGGTCGCGCACGACCTCCATCTCGAACTCTTTCCAGCCGAGCAGCGATTCCTCGATCAGCACCTCGGTGGTGGGCGATGCAGTCAGCCCCTCGCGCACGATCTTCTCGAACTCGGCCTTGTTGTAGGCGATGCCGCCGCCGGTGCCGCCCAGCGTGAAGCTGGGGCGGATGATCGAAGGCAGGCCGGTGCGTTCCAGCACCTTGAGCGCCTCATCGACATTGTGGGCCACACCCGACTTTGCGCTTTCCAGCCCGATCTTGTCCATCGCCTCGCGGAAGCGCTGGCGATCTTCCGCCTTGTCGATCGCATCGGCATCGGCCCCGATCATCTGCACCCCGAATTTTTCCAGCGTGCCATCGTTGAACAGCGCGAGTGCGGTGTTGAGCGCGGTCTGCCCGCCCATGGTGGGCAGCAGCGCGTCGGGCCGCTCCTTCTCGATGATCTTCGCGACAATGTCGGGCGTGATCGGCTCGACATAGGTGGCGTCAGCCATGTCCGGGTCGGTCATGATCGTGGCAGGGTTGGAGTTGACGAGGACCACGCGGTAGCCCTCCTCCTTCAGCGCCTTGATCGCCTGGGTGCCGGAATAGTCGAACTCGCAGGCCTGGCCGATGATGATCGGTCCGGCGCCAATGACGAGGATCGAGGAGATGTCTGTGCGTTTGGGCATTGGCGGCCTTATGTGCTGACGGAGTTGTCTGGCGGGGTTTCGTCCGGCGCGGAATCGTCCTGGCCGGAATCATCGGGAGCGGCATCGTCCTGCGCGGGTGCCGGCGGATAGACGAAGGGCTTGTCCTTGAGCCATTGCTCGATGGTGGCGAGCGCTTCGGGGAAGCCCTGCATCAGCGCCGACTGCGGCTCCGGCGGCGTGCTGCATTCCTCCGCGAAGTCGGCATATGCCTCCTTCACCTGCTCGGCCACGACCGTGGCATGAACCTCAGGAGGATCGCCGAAATCGAAGCCCGTGTTGTAGGACAGGCCGTTGCATGGCTTGAACTGGATCGAAATGCTGGCGCTTTCGCCGCTGCCGTCCCGACGATAGACCATCGAGATATTCGGCAGTTCCCGGCTCATCTGCAGCGACCGGTCGCTGTCGTCGCCGGGATGGCTGCCCTTGTCCACCAGCGACCATCCGGCCACGTTCTGGACGTGGGGAGGCACGGTCGGCTTGACCTGGTCGAACGCCTCGGCGAAGCCCGCCATGAAGCGATCCTCGATCCCGTCGGCGATCTTGCAGTTCATCCGGGCATTGGTGAACAGTTCGGCCATGCCCGGCTTCAGGCTGTCGGCATCGGGGGCATTGATGCTCTCCTCCATGCCCCACGGCTGCCCGCCGCAATTCGCCACCTTGATGCTGAGCGAATCGTAATCGCCGGGCACGAGATGGTAATCGACCGTCACGCCCTCGACCGTCCGGCTCATCCCGACGGGTGCATCGGCCGCCTTGCTCACCCCCCAGCCGGAATCGCCAGCGGCCAGCGCGGGACTCGCGAGGAGGGCAAAAATGGCTAGGGCCGAAGGGAGGATGAAGCGGTTGAGCATTATTTCCCTTCAGTTTCCGCGCTTAGTTCATTTCCGATAAAGCCAAACTTGATGCCCTTGTCTTCAGCAGCGACCAACGTCATCGCAGAGAAGAGGCATGATACCTTATCTAACTGTTCTGCTGACTCAAATATGCCAGGCTGGAGTGTGATAAATCCGGAATGAACTTCCAAAAGGCTTTCGGCAGGAGCCCCACAGTGGGACTCCAATGCCCGAAGGAAGTCACCGACGCTGGCAAAATCCGCCCGATGCGGCAGCCCGTCTAGAAGCCCCTTATCTGCGAGCGACTTTCGGGTGACTTCAAGACTATGATTTTCGGTAAGCTTGTCGAAAGCTGCGCCCAGTTGCGGTTCCTCGAATTGGACGAACTCCAGATATGCAGCCTGCCATACGCACTGAAGATTTTCCGAAGTAGCGCCAGCGTTTGCAGATATCTTGATTTCGTAACTCTGCAGATCATCGACGTAAGTGACTGCGAAACCATCTTTTGAAAGCCCACAGGCAACCAGCGCCCCAGCAATCTGCTCGGCATGGGCCTGCAAAGATGGCGGTGGCAAATCGATCACCCCAACATCCCCACAAACCGCTCAAACAAATAGAATGAGTCCATCGGCCCCGGCGATGCCTCCGGGTGATACTGCACCCCGAACGCCCGCTTGCCCTTCACCGCAATCCCGCAGTTGCTCCCGTCGAACAGCGACACATGCGTCTCCTCCACGCCCTCCGGCAGGCTCGCACCATCCACCGCAAAGCCGTGGTTCATGCTGGTGATTTCCACCACCCCATCGGCCAGGCGCTTGACCGGGTGGTTCGCGCCGCGGTGGCCCTGGTGCATCTTCACCGTTGTCGCGCCCGCCGCCAGCGCCAGTATCTGGTGGCCAAGGCAGATACCGAACACCGGCATGTTGGCATCGAGCAGCGCCTTGATCACCGGCACGGCATAGCTGCCTGTCGCCGCCGGATCGCCCGGGCCGTTGGAAAGAAACACCCCATCGGGCTTGAGCGCCAGCACCGCTTCCAGCGAGGTCTGGGCCGGTACCACCGTGACCCGCGCACCGGCCTTGTCGAGGCTACGGAAGATATTGTCCTTCGCGCCGAAATCCATCGCCACCACATGCGGGCGTTCGGTATGGGGCGAGCGGGCATAGCCCTTGCCCAGCGTCCAGATGCCGCCTTCCCAGCCTTCCTGGCCCTTGCGGCTGACCACGCGGGCGAGATCCATCCCCACCAACCCCGGCCATTCCCGCGCGCGCTTTATCAATGCGGGGAGATCGAACTTGCCCTTGGGATCATGCGCGATCACTGCATTGGGCGCGCCCGACAGGCGGATGCGGCGGGTCAGCGCGCGGGTATCGACGCCGGACAGGCCGATCTTGCCATGCGCCTTCATCCACTGAGTGAAATGGCTTTCCGAACGGAAACTCGACGGTTCGGTCACTTCTTCGCGCACGATGCAGCCGACCGCGCCATCGACCTTTGATTCGACATCTTCGGCATTGGCACCGACATTGCCGATATGGGGGAAAGTGAAAGTAACGATCTGCGCCGCATAGGAGGGATCGGTCATCACCTCCTCATAGCCGGTCATCGCAGTGTTGAAGCAAACCTCGCCCACCGCAGAGCCGGTTGCGCCGAAGCCCCTGCCCCACACCACCGTACCATCCGCAAGAACGAGGACTCCGGTTGCACCCTCGGGTTGGGGCGCGTGCAGAGTTGCGGGGTCGGCCATGGGGCGCTCCGTTTCAGGTCAAAAGTTTCCGGCGATGTCGCTAAGGCTCGGCGGCTAGACCCCTCGACCGGACTCGTCAACCTATCGGAACGAAAAATGATCGGCTAAGTTGTCCGGCCAATCCCAATTTTCCGCAAGATACTGACAGGACAGATTTCCATGATTCGCGATTCGATCAAGGCCGCACAGGTGCAGGCAATGAAATCCGGCGACAAACAGCGCCTTGCCGCCCTGCGGCTAATCCTGGCAAAGATCAAGGACCGCGATATCGAACTGCGCACTGGCAAGTCGCCGGGCGATGACGATGCGATGGTTGTGGAAGTTCTCCAGAAAATGGCCAAGCAGCGCCGCGAATCGATTGCGATGTTCGAAGGCGGCGGGCGGCAGGAGCTGGCCGACGTCGAATCCGCCGAACTGGCGGTGATCGAGCAATTCCTGCCTCAGCAGCTGAGCGACCATGAAACCGCCGCCGCCATCGCCGCGATCAAGGCCGAAATCGGCGCGGCCTCGATCAAGGACATGGGCCGGGTGATGGCCGAACTGAAGACCCGCCACGGCCCCCAGCTCGACATGAGCAAGGCCAGCGCGCTGGTAAAGGCCAGCTTCGGCTGATCGCGGGGGCTGGTGGCGCTTTCCCCCCAATGGCTGGACGAACTCAGGGCGCGGATTTCGCTGTCCGGGGTGATCGGGCGCACCACCAAGCTCCAGAAGGCGGGGCGCGAGTACAAGGCCTGCTGCCCGTTCCATAACGAGAAGTCGCCCAGCTTCACCGTCAACGACGAGAAAGGCTTCTACCACTGCTTCGGCTGCGGCGCGCATGGCGACGTCATCCGCTGGATGACCGACCAGCGCGGCCTGAGCTTCATGGACGCGATCAAGGAACTGGCGGCGCAGGCCGGCATGGAAGTCCCCGCCGCCGATCCGCGCGCGGCACAGAAAGCGGAGGAGCGTGCGGGTTTGCACGATGTGATGGCCGCCGCGCAGGATTGGTTCCGCCGCAACCTGCTCGCCCCGGAAGGCCAGGAGGCGCGCGCTTATCTCGCCACGCGCGGATTCGATGCGCATACGATCGAGCGGTTCGGCTTCGGCTATGCGCCCGACAGCCGCACAGCGCTCAAATCCGCGCTCGGCCAGTTCGACGAGGCGATGCTGGTCGAAGCTGGCCTCAGGATCGTGGTGGAGGAGCGCGAACCCTATGACCGCTTCCGCGCCCGGCTGATGCTGCCGATCGAGGATGCGCGCGGGCGGGTGATCGCGTTCGGCGGGCGGATACTCGCCAAGGACAAGAGTGACGCGCCCAAATATCTCAATTCTCCCGATACGCCGTTGTTCGACAAGGGCCGCACGCTCTACAACCTCCACCGCGCCGGGCCGCTGGCCCGCCAGTCCGGGCGGATGGTGGTGGTCGAAGGCTACATGGACGTGATCGCGCTGGCCGCCGCCGGGATGAACGAGGCTGTGGCCCCGCTCGGCACCGCGCTGACCGAGCACCAGATCGAGCTGCTGTGGCGGATGGTCGAAGTCCCGATCCTGTGCTTCGACGGCGATTCCGCCGGCCAGCGCGCGGCGATGCGGGCTGTCACCCGCGCGCTGCCAATGCTCAAGCCGGGCCATTCGCTGCGGATCGTCCGCCTGCCGACCGGGCTCGATCCCGACGACCTCATCCGACGCGACGGTGCGGCAGCGATGGAGCGGTTGCTGTCCGAGCCGCGCTCGCTGCTGGATACGCTGTGGGAACATGAGCGCGAAGCCCAGCCGCTCAACTCTCCCGAGGAAAAGGCCGGGCTGAAGGCGCGCTTGCTGGAACATGTCGAGGCGATCCAGCATCCCGATATCGCCGCGCTTTACCGGCGCGAGCTGATGGACAGGTTTTCCGCCTTCGCCTTTCCGCCCCGCCCGCCGCGCGCACCCAACACGCCGCGCCAGCTGAAGCGTGGGGAGAAATTCAGGCCACAGCCGCAAAGGCTCGCGCCCGAGGCCGCAACAATGCTGCGCAGGTTCCTGTCCGGCGGCAATCGCGACCAGCTATCCGCCGCCGTCATAGCCGGGCTGCTGCGCTTTCCTGACGAGGTGTCGCGCCACGCGGAGGCACTGTCCACTCTCGCACGGAGCGATCGCGAGCTTGGCCGCGCGATCGACAGCCTGCTGGAAGCGGCCGAAGCGCTTGAACCCGACGCAATCGCGCCCATATGGGCGGACAGGGCAGAAGGATCGAAACGGGGCGCGGTGTCCTTCGCCTTTCTTGCCGACGACGCCGATCCGGTCGAAGCGCGCGAGGAACTGGCACAAGCCGTTGCTCTGCTGGTCGAAAGACCGGCGCTGGAAGAAGCGATGCGGGCGGCGACGGCACGATTTGCGACCGATCCGGAAGGTTCGTGGGCAGAGCAGCAGCGGCTGCGGAAACGAAAGCTGGAATTCGAGGCGCGACTCGGGCAAATGGCGAGCCGTCGTGCGGGGAAACCGGCCCGGAACAGGGTGGCACCGTCTGTTGAACAGGCGGATCAACAGGAACTGGACTGAAACAGAATATGGCGTCCGAAGCAAATACCGACAGTAATGACGCACCGCTGATCGACCTCAACGAGGCCTCGGTGAAGAAGCTCCTCGCAAAGGCGAAACGGCGCGGTTACGTCACTTATGACGAGCTGAACGAAGCTCTGCCGCAGGAGGAAATGTCTTCCGAGCAGATTGAGGACGTGATGTCCGCGATCTCCGAGATGGGCGTCAACATCGTCGAGAACGATGAGGACGCGCAAGACGAAGATGCGGAATCGGATGCCGAGGCCGATGTCGAGGAAGTCGATTCCGCCGACGACGACGCCCCTTCCCGATCGACCGTCGCGCCCAAGAAGAAGGAAACCATCGAACGCACCGACGATCCGGTGCGGATGTACCTGCGTGAGATGGGTGCGGTCGAACTGCTCAGCCGCGAAGGCGAGATCGCCATTGCCAAGCGGATCGAAGCCGGTCGCGACACCATGATCATGGGGCTGTGCGAAAGTCCGATCACCTTCCACGCCATCATCCAGTGGTCCGAAGCGCTCAACAAGGAAGAAATGCAGCTGCGCGAGATCCTCGATCTCGATGCCATGCTTTCCAAGGAACCCGCGCCCGAGAACCTCGAGGACGAGGAAGCCGTCAACGCCGATGGCGAGATCAGCGCGGATACTGCCGGCCCTTCCTTCAAGGAAGAAGACGAAGTCGAGGAAGAGCCGGTCAGCGAAGACGAGGATGAAGACGGCGAAGGCACCCCCCGCCGCCGCGAGGAAGAGGACGAGGACGACAACACCCTCAGCCTGGCCCAGATGGAAGCCGCGCTCAAGCCCGAAGCGCTGGAGCGTTTCGCCAAGATCACCGAACTTTTCCGCAAGTTCGAGAAGATCCAGGCCGAACGTCTCAACGCGCTGGGCGTCGGCAACGATTTCGCCGGTTCCAAGGAAAAGAAATACCAGGACCTGCGTGAACAGCTCACCGCCGAGGTGGAGAGCGTGCAGTTCCATGCAACCAAGATCGAATATCTGGTCGACAATCTCTATGCCTTCAACCGCCGCCTGACCGCGCTGGGCGGCCAGATGCTGCGCCTGGCGGAACGCCACAAGGTCAAGCGCGCCGATTTCCTGGGCGAATATGTCGGCCATGAACTGGATGACGTCTGGCTCGCCGCGATGGCGAAGAAGGACAAGAAGTGGGCCGCCTTCGCCGAGAAGGAAGCCGAAGCGGTGGAGCGCATCCGCGCCGAGATCGCTGACATTGCCGCCGCTACCGGCATGAGCCTCAACGAGTTCCGCCGCATCGTCAACATGGTGCAGAAGGGCGAGCGCGAGGCCCGTATCGCCAAGAAGGAAATGGTCGAGGCGAACCTACGCCTGGTCATTTCCATCGCCAAGAAATACACCAATCGCGGCCTGCAATTCCTTGATCTCATTCAGGAAGGCAATATCGGCCTGATGAAGGCGGTCGACAAGTTCGAATATCGCCGCGGCTACAAGTTCTCCACCTATGCCACCTGGTGGATCAGGCAGGCGATCACCCGCTCCATCGCCGATCAGGCCCGCACCATCCGTATCCCGGTCCACATGATCGAGACGATCAACAAACTGGTGCGCACCTCCCGCCAGTTCCTGCACGAACAGGGCCGCGAACCGACGCCGGAAGAAATGGCCGAGCGCCTTTCCATGCCGCTCGAAAAGGTCCGCAAGGTGATGAAAATCGCCAAGGAGCCGATCAGCCTCGAAACGCCAATCGGCGACGAGGAAGATTCGCATCTGGGCGATTTCATCGAGGACAAGAACGCGATCATCCCGGTGGATGCCGCGATCCAGGCCAACCTCAAGGAAACGGTAACCCGCGTCCTCGCCTCGCTCACCCCGCGCGAGGAACGCGTGCTGCGCATGCGCTTCGGCATCGGCATGAACACCGATCACACACTGGAGGAAGTCGGCCAGCAGTTCTCGGTTACCCGCGAACGTATCCGCCAGATCGAGGCGAAGGCGCTGCGGAAACTGAAGCATCCGAGCCGCAGTCGCAAGATGCGGTCCTTCCTCGACCAATAAGCGCAATATCCGGTAGAAATGCCTCAGCGGGCGGGTGGCCTTGGCCGCCCGTTCCGCCTATGGGGCAAGCACCGAATCCGACGAGCCGGGATACACCATGCGCATCGCCATCGCTTCCGACCACGCCGCCATCGACCTCAAGGCAACCTTGCGCGAATATCTCATTGGCCTCGGCCATGAAATCGCGGATCTCGGCCCGGAAACGGCGGATCGGGTCGACTACCCCGATTACGGTTACAAGCTGGCCGCTGTCATTGCCGATGGCACGGCAGAGCGCGGCGTAGCGCTGTGCGGCAGCGGCATTGGCATTTCTATCGCCGTAAACCGCAATCCGGCCGTGCGCTGTGCGCTGGTGTCCGAGCCGCTTTCCGCCGCACTCGCCCGTGAACATAACGACGCCAACTGCATCGCTATGGGCGCGCGCCTGACTGGCGAGGACATGGCCAAGGCCTGTCTCGATGCGTTCCTGTCCACCGATTTTTCCGGCGGTCGCCATCAGGCCCGCGTCGCCAAGCTTTCCGCCCCTTCCCTTTCCTGCTGACCAGACGAGAGCAGACGATGAGCACCGACACGATACATACCGGCACGATGAACCGTTTCTGGAACGATACGCTGGCGCAGGCCGATCCCGAGATCGCTGACGCCATCGGAAAGGAACTGAACCGCCAGCGCAACAAGATCGAGCTGATCGCGTCGGAAAACATCGCGAGCCGCGCCGTGCTGGAGGCGACCGGCTCTGTCTTCACCAACAAATATGCCGAAGGCTATCCGGGCAAGCGTTACTATGGCGGCTGCGAATATGCCGACATCGTCGAAACGTTGGCGATCGAGCGCGCCAAACAGCTGTTCGGTTGCGCTTTTGCCAATGTGCAGCCCAATTCCGGCAGCCAGATGAACCAGGCAGTGTTCCTCGCCCTGCTTCAGCCCGGCGATACCTTCATGGGGCTGGACCTCAACTCGGGCGGGCACCTGACGCATGGCTCACCAGTCAACATGAGCGGCAAATGGTTCAAGGTCGTGCCCTATGGAGTGCGCAAGGACGACCAGCTGATCGACATGGACGAGGTTGCCCGCCTCGCCCGAGAAAACAAGCCCAAGCTGATCATCGCCGGCGGAACCGCTTATTCGCGCATCTGGGATTTCCAGCGCTTCCGCGAAATCGCCGACGAGGTGGGCGCCTGGTTGCTGGTCGACATGTCGCACTTCTCCGGCCTTGTGGCGGGCGGCGCCCATCCCAGCCCTTTCCCGCATGCCCATGTGGTGACCAGCACTACCCACAAGTCCCTGCGCGGTCCCCGCTCGGGCATTATCCTCACCAATGACGAGGATCTGGCCAAGAAGTTCAACAGCGCCGTTTTCCCCGGCATGCAGGGCGGCCCGCTGATGCATGTCATCGCCGCCAAGGCGGTGGCCTTTGGCGAGGCACTGCGACCCGAGTTCAGGGACTATGCCGCCCGCATCGTCGCCAACGCCCGCGCACTGGCCGCCAGCATTGAGGAATCCGGCCTCAAGATCGTGTCCGGCGGGACCGACAACCACCTGATGCTGGTGGATCTCACCGCCAGGGATGTGACCGGAAAGTCCGCCGAAAAGGGCCTCGATCGCGCCTATCTCACTTGCAACAAGAACGGCGTTCCATTCGACACCCGCTCGCCTTTCGTCACGTCGGGCATCCGCCTCGGCACCCCGGCGGGCACCACACGCGGCTTCGGCACGGAAGAGTTCCGCAAGGTCGGCCATCTGATCGCCGAAGTGGTCGATGGCCTCGCCCGCAATGGCGATGAAGGCGATGCGCAGGTGGAACAGAAGGTCCGCGCCCGGGTCGAGGAACTTTGCGCCGCCTTCCCCGTCTATCCGGGAATGTGAGCCATGCGCTGCCCGTTCTGCGCCCATGACGACAGCCAGGTGAAGGATTCGCGGCCGACCGAGGACAACACCGCAATCCGTCGCCGCCGCCAGTGCGAAAGCTGCGGCGGCCGCTTCACCACTTTCGAACGGGTCCAGCTGCGCGAAGTGACCGTGGTCAAGAGCGGGGGCAAACGAGAGCCGTTCGACCGCGCCAAGATCGAGCAGTCGGTGGCCCTTGCCTGCCGCAAGCGCGGCCTTGCGCAGGAACGGCTCGACCAGCTCGTCTCAGGCATTCAGCGCCAGATCGAAACCATGGGTGAGAGCGAGATACCCTCGGCCCAGATCGGCGAAATGGTGATGGACGGGCTGCGCCAGCTTGACAGCGTAGCTTATATCCGCTTCGCATCGGTCTATCGCGACTTCTCGGAAGCCAGGGATTTCGAGGAATTCGCCAGCACTGTCCGCGATGCCGGAAATCCGTGAGCAGCACCGCGAACAGGCCCGTCATCGTCCTCGTCCGCCCGCAACTGGGCGAGAATATCGGCAAGGCGGCGCGGGCGATGCTCAATTTCGGGCTGACCGACTTGCGCCTGGTGGCCCCTCGTGACGGCTGGCCCAATCCCGATGCAGGCCCCTCCGCTGCCGGAGCCGATGGGGTGCTGGCTGAGGCACAGGTCTTCCCAACGCTGGCCGAGGCCGTGGCCGATTGCGAGCACATCTATGCCACCACCGTGCGCAAGCGCGGGGTGACCAAGCCGGTGCTGACCCCTGAACAGGCTGCAAGGGACATCGCCACCCAGCCCGGCCGCCACGCCATCCTGTTCGGGCCGGAACGATCGGGCCTGGAAACCGAGGATGTGGCCGTTGCGCGGGCGATCATCACCGTGCCGATCAACCCCGAATTCGCCTCGCTCAACCTCGCCCAGGCGGTGATCCTGTGCGCCTACGAGTGGTCGAAACATCAATCATTGGCCCAGCCGACCGTGGAAGAGGAACTGCCCCCCGCCCCGCAGGAGGAACTTGACGGGCTGATCGAACATTTCACCCAACTGCTGGAACCTCGCGGCTATTTCCTGCCGGCCGGCCGCGCAGTCGCCAATGCGCTGAACCTTCGCAACATCCTGACCAAGCCGCGCTGGAACCACCTCGAGGTCCGCACGATGCGCGGCGTTCTCACCACACTGGCCCGCAAACCGTACAGGGATTAGCCTTTCAGCCGGTCCCATTCCTCCAGCTCATAGGCAATGGAGGCTTCGACCAGCCGGTCCCACAGAGCGGCAATTACATCAGCGGGAAGTCCGGCATCCAGGGCGGCAGTGCAGGCGGCTTCGATCACTTCCGCCTTGCGCGCCTCGTCGCGGACATCGTCGCGGGACGGCTTGATCCGGGCGGCGGCGCGCATGTAGCCGAAGCGGCGGCCGAGCAGATCGACCAGCGCGGCGTCGGTCGCATCGACCCCGGCACGGACATCGGCCATGCTGCGGCAATCATCGGGCGGAAGGATAGGATCCGTCATGCGCGGCTCCTTGCGATGGAAGCCGCGCAATGTCGAGAGGCATTAGAGCCGGATGCCTGCCACAGCTTGACCAACACGCCATTCCTGCTAAGGGCCGCGCTCGCAATTGGCCCCGCACCCCGGTGAAGCGGTGGCCGCATCAGGCAACAGGCCTGCTGGTGCGAGACCGGGTTGAAGCGCTGCCACAGTGGCGGCGACAGCAAATTGGAGACGACATATGTCGAAGCGCAAGAGCGCCAAGCATAAGCTTGACCGCCGCATGGGCGAAAATATCTGGGGCCGGCCTTCCAGCCCCGTCAACCGCCGTTCCTACGGCCCGGGCCAGCATGGCCAGCGCCGCAAGGGCAAGATGTCCGACTACGGCACGCAGCTTCGCGCCAAGCAGAAGCTGAAGGGCTATTACGGCGACGTCACCGAAAAGCAGTTCAAGCGCACCTATCAGGAAGCCGCCCGGATGAAGGGCGACACCGGCCAGAACCTGATCGGCCTCTTGGAACAGCGGCTGGACATGGTGGTCTATCGCGCCAAGTTTGCCCCGACCATCTTCTCGGCCCGCCAGGTCGTCAACCACGGCCACATCCGCGTCAACGGCGTGAAGTGCAACATCGCCAGCCGCCGCGTGCTGCCGGGCGATATCATTTCGCTGGGCACCAAGGCCAAGGAAATGGCCCTGATCGCCGAAGCGCAGAGCCTGCCGGAACGCGACATCCCCGATTACGTCGCGCCCGACGGCAACGACAAGATCACTTTCACCCGCGTCCCCAAGCTGGACGAGGTGCCCTATCCGGTCACCATGGAACCGAACCTGGTGGTGGAATTCTACTCGCGCTGATCGGGTTGCGAGATATGGGTTTCATGGGGGCGGTCCGGAAGGGCCGCCCTTTTTGGTTTGTCTGGAATAGGGTGGGAAGCAGGCTTCAGTTCGGTGGCGTGGCTCTGTCTTTGACCAAATGCGTAACCACTCTCACTCTTTCTTCGAGGTCATCGAGAAAAGGTTGACCGTAACGCTCCATCCGGTCCGGCGGGTAATTGCGAATGGCATAACGATACTGCTTTACCTGATCTGTCAACGCCGCCAGCAATCGTTCCAATTCGGAATCTGAGAGGCTTTCGCGCCGCTGATAGGCCTTCAACCAGAACATGCCTCATAAACGCCTACGCAGTGCAGCGAGTCAATGTCCGAAATGTCGTCGCTTGCGGCCACGCCAACCCCGCTGCGACTAACCTCGCCTGCGGCTCAGCAAGTCTCGCTCCCCTCCCGCTTGCGGGAGGGGGTGGGGGTGGGGCTAGGTATACTTGCAATGAAGTTCCTCACATTTTCGTCATCCCGGCGAAGGCCGGGATCCAGACCGGCACAAACAAACGCCGCTTCGCGATCTTATCTTCTCGCTGGGTCCTGGCCTTCGTCGGGATGACGGGTGGTAGGTGGGGTTGGTGGGCCGGGCGGGACAGTCGCCGCTTTCCTACAAGCCCCCGGCCTGCCAAGGTGGCACTAGCTCTTTCCCATCGTCGATCCCAGGCTGCTGTCTGCGCAGAACCGCCGCTTTTGCCCTTCGTGGGGAGGGAGCGGTTTATTCCTCAGGACTGTGTCAACTGTGTCAACCTTGTCAGGAAAGCGCCGCCCTGGCCGAATGGCGCTCGGCCTGTCAGGCCCCCAGATACCCCCGCCGAAACTCCGCCGCCCACGCCCCGAACCGCCCTTCCCTGATCGCATCCCTCATCGCCTGCATCAACTGCTGGTAGAACGACAGATTATGCTCCGTCATCAGCATCGCCCCCAGGATCTCGCCAGAGCGGATCAGGTGGTGGATATAGGCGAGGCTGTAGCTTGCGCAGGTGGGGCAGTTGCAGCGTTCGTCCAGCGGGCCGGTGTCTTCCGCGAATTTCGCGTTCCTGAGGTTGATAGGCCCGTTCCAGGTGAAGGCCTGCCCGTTGCGGCCGGAACGGGTCGGCAGCACGCAGTCGAACATGTCCATGCCCCGTTCCACCGCGCCGACCAGATCGTCCGGCTTGCCCACGCCCATCAGATAGCGCGGGCGGTCAGCCGGCAGCTGGCCGGGGGCGAAATCGAGCGTGGCGAACATCGCTTCCTGCCCTTCCCCCACGGCGAGGCCGCCGATGGCATAGCCGTCAAAGCCGATTGCGGTTAGCGCATCCGCACTTGCCTTGCGCAGGCCTTCGTCCAGCGCGCCCTGCTGGATGCCGAACAGGGCGGAACGCGCGGCGTGCTCTGCACCGCTGTCAAACCCGTCGCGGCTACGCTGCGCCCAGCGCATGCTCAGTTCCATCGAACGGGCGATGACTTCGCGCGACTGGTCGGCGCGGGGGCATTCGTCGAAGGCCATGACGATATCGGAGCCAAGCAGCCGCTGGATTTCCATCGAGCGTTCCGGCGTCAGCATATGGCGCGAACCGTCGAGGTGGCTGGCGAAGGCCACGCCCTCCTCGGTGATCTTCCTGAGGTCGGACAGGCTCATCACCTGGTAGCCGCCGCTGTCGGTCAGGATCGGGCGGTCCCAGTTCATGAAACGGTGCAGCCCACCCAACCGCGCCACCCGTTCCGCGCCGGGGCGCAGCATCAGATGGTAGGTGTTGCCCAGGATGATATCCGCCCCGGTTGCCCGCACCGCCTCGGGCTTCATCGCCTTGACCGTGGCGGCGGTGCCGACCGGCATGAAGGCCGGCGTGCGAATATCGCCGCGCTGCATCCGGATCGTGCCGGTGCGGGCCTTGCCATCAGTGGCGTGGATCTGGAATGCAAAGCGTTCTGACATGCCGCCCGCCTAGCGGCTCAGGCGCGGACTGAAAAGCTCACCAGGTGGCGGCAGTGGCGATTTCGCCCAGCAGCCGGTCGCGCATTTCGGCCCAGACCTGCAATTCTTCCGGCTGATCGGCGGGGATTGTCTCGATCACCACGGCGAGCGCAGCTTCCAGCATGCCGCCGTACCACTCACCACCCACCTCCAGCGTATGGGTGTGGTGCGGCACAGAATCCTCGATCAGGCCAAGCACTTCGCGCGGGCGATCGTACCAGTTCATCATGAAATAGAGGCAGTTCTCCACCATGCGCGCTTCCAGCAGGTCGCGGTCGCCCAGCCCGTGCCGCTCGAATGCCTCCAGCGCATCGGGGTGACCGGCATAGAAGCGCTGCATGACGGGGCCGGTTATATCGCCGACCACTTCTGCCGCCCGTTCCAGCCCCCGCTCCAGCAGGGCCAGCTTCGCTTCGCGTTCCGCCAAGTTCAACAGCCCGGCCTTTCTCCAAGTGGCATGCGTGATGCATCTTTAGCCGCCGCGTTGCCGCCATCCTTGCGCAAGATCAAGCTCAGCTGCGCAACTTCCACCCGGTGCGGAATATCCAGGCGATGATGCCGGTGCACAGCGCCAGGAACAGCCCGGTCAAACCGGCCGAGACGGCGATATCGACGTCTGAAGTGCCGTAGAACGTCCAGCGCAGTCCGTTGACGAGGTAGACCACCGGATTGAACAGCGCGACCGTCCGCCACGGTTCGGCCAGCATCTCGATCGAATAGAAGGTGCCGCCAAGGAAGGTCAGCGGCGTCAACACCACCAGCGGAATGATCTGCAACCGTTCGAACCCCTCGGCCCAGACGCCGATGATGAAGCCGAACAGGGCAAAGGCCGCCGCCGTCATCACGATGAAGCATATCGCCCAGAGCGGATGGATGATGGTGTAATCGACAAACAGCGTCGCCGTGGCGAGGATGATCGTGGATATGATCAGCGACTTGGTCGCCGCCGCGCCGACAAAGCCGATCAGCGTCTCTGCCACCCCCACCGGTGCGGACAGCAGTTCGTAGATCGAGCCGGTGAAGCGCGGCATGAAGATGCCGAAGCTGGCGTTGGTGGTGGTCTCGGTCAGCAGTGTCAGCAACAGCAGGCCGGGGATGATGAACGCCCCATAGGGCACACCGCCCGCCTGCTCGATCCGCCCGCCGATCGCCGCGCCGAAGACGATGAAATAGAGTGAGGTCGTCAACACCGGCGAGAGGATAGTCTGGAAGAACGCCCGCCAGGCGCGCGACAGTTCCGATTTGTAGATCGCCCAGGCCCCGCGCGCGTTGAAGTTCATCTCGCGCTCTCCATCAGGTCGACGAAGACGTCCTCAAGGCTCGATTCATGGATGTCGAGCGAAGTGAATAACACACCCGCCCCGACCATCGCCTGCACCAGCGCGGCCACTTCGCCATCCGCCTCGCGGCCGGAACCGCGATAGCACAGCCGTGTGCCGCCCTCGGTCAGCGAAAGCGGATATGTGGCCAGTTCCGGCGGGATCGCGGCAAGCGGGCTGGCAAGCCGGAACAGCGCCTCGACCCGGCCCATCCGCGCTATCAAAGCGTGCTTTTCCTCGACCAGTAGCAGCCGGCCATCCTGGATCACGCCGACCCGGTCGGCCATTTCTTCCGCCTCGTCGATGTAGTGGGTGGTGAGGATAATCGTGGTGCCGCCATCGCGCAGTTCCTCGATCAACCGCCACATGTCGCGCCGCAATTCAACGTCCACACCGGCGGTCGGCTCGTCCAGAAACAGCAGTTCCGGATCATGCGCCAGCGCCTTGGCGATCAGCACGCGGCGCTTCATACCGCCGGAAAGGTGGCGAATTTGGCTGTCGCGCTTGTCCCACAGCGACAGCGAACGCAGAATTTCCTCAAGTCTGGCCGGATCGGGCGGGCAGCCAAACAGCCCCCGCGAAAAGGCAACCGAACGCTGCACGGTCTCGAAAATGTCGAAGCCCAGCTCCTGTGGAACCAGTCCGATTTTCGCCCGTGCGCTGCGCCAATCGCGTGCCGTATCATGGCCAAAGGCATGGATAGTGCCATTGGTTGGCCGAACCATGCCGCAGACAGCACCGATCAGCGTCGTCTTGCCCGCGCCGTTTGGGCCCAGCAGCGCGAAGATTTCGCCTCGCCGAACTTCAAGATCGACATCGTCGAGGGCTTTGAGCCCGTCCGGGTAAATCTTGGTCAGACCCTTGATGTCGAGTATCGATTCCACACCGTGCAATGTGGCGTCAGGGGATGCCATTGCAAGCGCTGACGACATTTGCAGGCAGCAACGGAAAAAATTTCACCTTAAGTATGCGGGATTACAATGAGGTCTGCGTCTTGCTATGGAAGAAGAAACCGCGCGGAGCGGATTCGACCCGAGGAGTATGGAGATGAGGAAAATTCGCGTTTTGGCCCTGCTGGCGACATCGGCGGTCTTGGCTATTGCGGCAGGCACGTCTGCCTCTGCGCAGGAAGTTGTCGCTGTCGATGAAGGCACTGTCGTGGACGAAACCACAGTCGTGGACGAAAGCACTGTGACTGATGAAGCGGTCGTTCCGGACGAAACCACCGTCGATTTTCCCGGCACCGAGGAAACGACTGGCGACGAAGGCCAAATCGTTGATGACAGCAATCTCTACCTGAACCCCACCGATGAAGTGATCGTGGACGATGGTGCCGTCGAAGGCGAGATTGCCGTTGAAGATTCCGGCAACTCCGACGATCCGGCCGATGTCGGCGGCGAAGACGATCTGATCAAGATCGCCGATGAAGGCGGTGAAGTGATCGATGATGGTGGCCTGATCAAGGACGACATTGCCGTCGCGGACGGCGGCGAAGAGCATGTCATCTACACCATGACCGGCATGCCCGATGATGGCACTCCGGTCGAAGACGAGGTTGCGGTTGAAGACGAGGTCGTCGGTGACAAGGACCTTGGCGAAGAGGTTGCCACCGGCGGCGGTCGCGACCTTGACGGCGTGATCTCGCCCGAAGAGCGCAACATCGACGAACTCGAAAACCCCGACGTGATCTTCTACAACATGGCCGGCGGCGGCGCGGATGATCTCGGCGGCAATGCGGCTGACGAAGCGGCCGAGAAGGCCGCCGACCAGGCTATGGACCGGGTCGAAGTCGCGGTTGCGGCCCAACCTGCTCCGGCCAGCGCCGACAAGAACTGATCTCTGGCCCCGGGGGAAGGTTTGTTGCGCCTTCTCCCGGTACGCCCTGCGGCCACTCGCGCGATCAGCCGATCGCGCCCTGCGCCAATATCCACCACGCCGGGCCGCTTCGGGAACCACGCGTTCGGGAATCGACATGCATGCTGTGACTAACAGGCGGGCGCTTCCGGCGCTTGCCCTCTTCCTTTTGGGCGCAGGCCTGCCGCTGTCCGGCGCTGCGGCCTTGCCGGTGTCGGGTGGCCTGGCACTGGGTGCGGAATATGACAGCAATGTCTCGATCGATGAAACCGACATCAATGCTCGCAAGGGTGATGCCGCGGCGCTGGTTACCGCTAACATCGATATCAGGGCGGTCGACAGCAAATCCGTCACGCTCAACCTGGGCTACAGCTACGACGGCACTTTCCGCCAGGATATCAAGGAGTACGATCTCGACATCCACCAAGGATCTGCCAGTCTCGCGCTAAAGCGTGGCAAGGCCACCTTCGGCATGGATTACCGCTTCGCCCATGTCCGGCTCGATGGCGACAGTTTTCTCAATCTACAGGTAGCATCTCCATCGGTCTCTGCATTCCTGACTGACAGGCTCTATGTCCGGGCGGGCTACACCTACATGAAAAAGGCCTACCGCACCTCGACCGCGCTCGATGCCAGAACGCAGTACCTGGGCCTTGATGCCTATCGCTTCTTCGCCCGGCGAAAGGGCTATGTCGCGCTCGGGCTGCGCCATGATGACGAGAACGCAACCGGCCCCGAATATGATTACCGCGCCTGGCAGGCGAGCGCCCGCGCGCTGGTTCCTCTCCGTCTGGCCAAGGCGCCGATGAAGCTGCGGCTGTCCTACAGCTATGGTGAACGGAATTATTCCGGAATCACCCCTTCGATCAACGCGGAGCGGCGCGAGAAGCGATCGACCTATGGTGTCGGGCTGGATGTTCCGATCACCCGGCGCCTGACCTTCAAGCCGGCCTTCCGATATATCGACCGCAAATCCAACGTTCCGCTGTTCGACTATCGCGAGCACCGCGTCAGCGCGATGCTGCAATACAAGCTTTAGGACCCCTCAGGGGATCAGCAGGCTGGCATCGCCATAGCTGTAGAAGCGGTATTCCCCGGCAATCGCATGGGCATAGGCCGCCTGCATGCGCTCAAGCCCCATCAGCGCTGATACCAGCATGAACAGGGTCGATTTCGGCAAGTGGAAGTTGCTCATCAGCCCGTCGATCGCGCGAAAGCGATAGCCGGGGGTGATGAATATTGCAGTGTCGCCCTTGAACGGACGGATTGTCCCGCTTTCATCAGTGGCGCTTTCGAGCAGGCGCAGACTGGTTGTACCTACCGCAATGATCCGCCCGCCCGCCGCGCGCGCGGCGTTGAGGCGATCCGCTACCTCCGGATCGATCCGGCCCCATTCGGAATGCATCGCATGTTCGCTGGTGTCATCCACCTTTACCGGCAGGAACGTGCCCGCACCGACATGGAGCGTCAGAGTCTCGCGGCCAATCCCCGCCGCATCAAGTGATGCCAGCAGTTCAGGCGTGAAATGGAGAGCGGCAGTAGGGGCGGCCACCGCGCCATCGCACGCGGCAAAGACCGTCTGGTAGTCCTGCCGGTCCTGTTCGTCGGGGCCGCGCTTGCCCGCAATATAGGGCGGCAAGGGCATGGTTCCGGCCCGTTCAAGCAGCAGTTCGACTGGTTCTTCGCCCTCGAAGGCCAGAGTCCAGCTGCCGTCGGGATGACGCGCCTGCGACAGCGCGCTGACCCCGGCGGCAAAAGCGATACGGTCGCCCTCGCGCAGCCGCTTGCCGTTGCGGATAAAGGCCTGCCAGCGCCGGAGGTCGATCCGCTTGTGCAACGTTGCGCCGATCCGTGCTTGCCCTCGCATCCCTTCAAGCTGGGCGGGAATGACGCGGGTATCGTTGAACACCAGCACGTCACCGGCGCGCAACAGGCCGCTCAGATCGCGCACGGTACCGTCAGCGAAGGGGAGATCGCCCTTCACCACCAGCATCCGCGCGGCATCGCGCGGGCGCGCCGGGCGCAGCGCGATCCGCTCCGGCGGCAGCTCGAAATCAAACAGATCGACACGCATGGCCCGCCCTTAGGAGCGGCATGCCGTAAGGGGAAGACGTTACTTGGCCGTGGAATTGCTCAGCATGTCGGCCGTGATCTCCTTGCCGACCGGATCGACCGGCGCGGCGACAGCCGGAGGGGCCTTGCCATCGGCGGCGATCGAGGCCTGGAGAATTTTGGTCGGGTTGGTCGGCGGCTCGCCGCGCTCGATTGCGTCAACCGCTTCCATGTTCGCGATTACCCGGCCGAAATTGGTGTATTTCCGGTCAAGCGCGAACTTCGGATAGAACACGATGAAGAACTGGCTGTTGGCACTATCCACGTCGCCCGCGCGGGCCATCGATACGCTGCCACGCACATGCGGCATATCGTTGAATTCCTGTGTGATATTGGACAGGTCCGAACTGCCGGTGCCGGTGCCGGTCGGATCGCCGGTCTGGGCCATGAAATCTTCGATCACGCGATGGAAGATCACCCCGTCATAAAAGCCTCGGCGCGCCAGCACCTTGATCCGCTCGACATGGTTGGGCGCCCAGTCCGGCATCAGCCGGATCGCCACGCGCTGACCGGTCGACAGGTCGAGCAGCAGGATGTTTTCCGGATCATCGGCGATGTTGAAATCGACCGGGGCATAGACCCGCTTGGGCTTGGCCAGCCCGAGGTCCTTGTCCTTGGCACTGGCTAGGCCGGGCGCGAGGAGCAGGAGCATGGCGGTGGCCACGGCAGTCAGGGCTTTTAACATCGGGCTCTCAACAAGTCTGGAGGGATATTGCGGCTTGCCGTTTAGCGGCTGCCGACTGTCGGTTCAATGAATGATACCGCTGGCGGGACGCTCAATGTTCATGCGTCACCCAGCCGGCCGCGCAGTTCGACCCGGGCAACCACCTCATCGCGAACCGCATGGCTGACAAAGGGCGTAATTTCGCCGCCGAACAGGGCGATTTCCTTAACCAGCTTGGAGGCGATCGGCTGGAGGCTGACGTCGGCCATCAGGAACACGGTTTCAATCCCGGCATTGAGTTGCTGGTTCATTCCCGCCATCTGGTACTCATATTCGAAGTCGGCGACGGCGCGCAGCCCGCGCACAATCACGGTTGCGCCCTGCCGTTCGGCAAATTTCATCAACAGCGCATTGAAGCCAACCACATCGACATTACCGATTCCCATGCTGTCCACCTCGCGCCGGACCATCGCCATCCGCTCTTCCGGCGTGAACATCGGATTCTTCGAGATATTGGTGGTTACCCCGATGATCAGTCGGTCGACCAGCTTGGCCCCGCGCCGGATGATGTCGGCATGGCCCAGCGTGATCGGATCGAAAGTGCCGGGATAGACGCCGATTCGTTCTGCCATCAGTGATCCCTTTCAATGATATAGCCGGCAAGCGCGCGCAGAAGATCGGCTTCCGCGCCATGTTGCCCCAGATGGCCGATTGCCTGATCCACCAATGCCCGCGCCTGTTCGCGCGCCCGGTCAGCGCCGAGCAGCGATACGAAGGTCTGCTTGCCCGCCGCCTGGTCTTTGCGCAGCGCCTTGCCGGCCAGTTGCTCGTCACCTTCATGATCGAGCAGATCGTCGGCGATCTGGAAAGCCAGGCCGATGTCGCGGGCATATGCGCGCAGATGCGCCCGCGCTT
Source organism: Erythrobacteraceae bacterium (assembly GCA_947479055.1). GTDB lineage: Bacteria > Pseudomonadota > Alphaproteobacteria > Sphingomonadales > Sphingomonadaceae > CANJYE01. Next base: position 39,174 of record CANJYE010000001.1, on the reverse strand, counting down.
CCAGCGCTGCATGGCCCAGGATGGCTCCCATCTCCACAGCCGCGCCCAGCAACGCACCGGTTTTCAACTGCTGGAGCCGGGTGACGGTGTGGAGATCGAACCGCTCCGTCTCCGCGACGATATCCATCATCTGCCCGCCGGCCATGCCGCTGTAACCGCTGGCGGTGGCCAGACAGTGCACCAGTTCCGCCCGGGTGAAGGGATCGCCGCTGGTGCGGGCATCGGACAATATCTCGAATGCCAGCGCATGAAGCGAATCACCCGCCAGCACCGCGGTCGCCTCGTCAAAGGCCTTGTGGACGGTCGGCTTGCCATGACGAAGGTCATCGTCGTCCATGCAGGGCAAATCATCGTGGATCAGCGAATAGGCATGGATCGCCTCGATTGCGCAGGCCGCCCATACCGCGCAGTCGCGATCAACGCCATAGATTTCGGCCGTGGCGGTCAGCAGCAGCGGGCGGACCCGCTTGCCCCCCCCGATGGCGGCATGGCGCATCGCCTCCACCAGCCGGGCGCGGGCATCGTCGGGAATGGGAAGCATCGCGTCGAAAGCGGTGTCGATCTCGCGCTGGATGCGAATCAGCCCGTCGCCCAGCACATCACCGGACAGCGCCGCCCCGCTCATCTCAATTGCCCTGATCGAACGGTTGGGTGCCGGATGGCCTGCCGTCCGGCCCGGCCACGATCTTTTCGATCCGGGCCTGCGCCGCATCGAGCCGCGCCTGGCAATGCTTGCGCAGCACTTCGCCCCGTTCATAGAGCGTGATCGACTCGTCGAGCGGCACTTCTCCGCTTTCCAGCCGGCGCACGACCTCTTCCAGCGCCCGCAGCGCATCCTCGAAGCTCATGCCCGACAGATCGGTGGTTTCCTCAGCCATGGAAGCCAGCATTGGCGGGCATAAGCGGCATGGTCAAGCACCACAGGACTAGCGGCGGGCGCGGGGCGGCGCTAAGGGCGCCTGATGCCAGATACGACCAGCCCGATCACTCCCGAAATCGTCGCCGCCCATGGCCTGTCCGAAGAAGAATATGCCCGCGTCCTGCACGCGTTGGGGCGCGAGCCGAACCTGGTCGAGCTCGGCATCTTCTCGGTGATGTGGTCGGAGCATTGCTCCTACAAATCGAGCCGCATCCATCTGAAGAAGCTGCCGACCGAAGCGCCCTGGGTAATCTGCGGCCCGGGCGAGAATGCGGGCGTCATCGACATAGGTGACAACCAGGCCTGCATCTTCAAGATGGAGAGCCACAACCACCCCAGCTACATCGAACCCTATCAGGGTGCGGCCACCGGCGTGGGCGGCATCCTGCGCGATGTCTTCACCATGGGCGCGCGGCCGGTGGCCAATCTCAACGCGCTGCGGTTCGGCAGCCCCGATCACCCCAAGATGAAGCATCTGGTGCAGGGCGTGGTCGCGGGGATCGGCGGCTACGGCAATTGCGTGGGCGTGCCGACCGTTGGCGGCGAAACCAATTTCCACAAGGCCTATGACGGCAACATCCTCGTCAATGCGATGGCCGTGGGCGTGGCCGATCAGGACAAGATCTTCTACTCCGCCGCCACCGGCATCGGCAATCCGATCGTCTATGTCGGCTCCAAGACCGGGCGCGACGGCATCCATGGCGCGACCATGGCCAGCGCCGATTTCGGTGAGGATTCCGAAGCCAAGCGTCCGACCGTGCAGGTGGGCGATCCCTTCACCGAAAAGCTGCTGATCGAAGCGTGCCTCGAACTGATGGCGACCGACGCGATCGTGGCGATCCAGGACATGGGCGCGGCCGGACTGACCTCCTCCTCGGTGGAGATGGCGACCAACGGCAAGGCCGGCATCATCCTCGACATGGACAAGGTGCCGTGCCGCGAGGAAGGCATGACGCCTTATGAGATGATGCTGTCCGAATCGCAGGAACGGATGCTGATGGTGCTGAAGCCCGGCAAGGAACCGATGGCCGAAGCGATCTTCCGCAAATGGGAACTCGATTTCGCGGTGATCGGCGAAGTGACAGACACCGGCCATATGGTGCTGACGTTCCAGGGCGAAACGGTCTGCGACATTCCGCTCGGACCGCTGGCGGAAGACGCCCCGCTGTATGACCGCCCGGCCCTCAGCCTGGCTGAATACAAGGCCTGGGCCAATGTCGCGCCGCTGGGTGATGTGCCGGAAAGCAGCGATGTCGGCGCGGATTTGCTCAAGCTGATGGCCTGCCCCGATCTCGCCAGCCGCCGCTGGATCTGGGAACAATATGACAGCCAGGTGGGCGCCGACACGCTGCAGAAGTCGGGCGGCGATGCGGCGGTGGTGCGCATCCACGGCACGCAAAAGGCGCTCGCCATGAGCACCGACTGCACCCCGCGCTATTGCTATGCCGATCCCTATGAAGGCGGCAAGCAGGCGGTGGCGGAAACCTATCGCAACATCAGCGCGGTCGGCGCGGTGCCGCTCGCCATCACCAACTGCCTCAACTTCGCCAACCCGCAGCGGCCCGAAATCATGGCCCAGATCGTCGAAGCCCTGCGCGGCATGGGCGACGCCTGCCGGGCGCTGGATTACCCGATCGTGAGCGGGAACGTGTCGCTCTATAACGAGAGCAAGGCGACCGGTGGCGGTTCCGCTATCCTGCCGACGCCCGCGATTGGCGGCGTGGGGCTGATGGCAGACCATACGAAGATGGCGACGATTGCGTTCAAGAAGGCCGGAAATTTGCTGTTCGTCATCTCGGACGGCGAACTTTCCGTGGGACAGGATTGCAACGGACACCTCGGCCAATCCCTATGGCTTCGCGAAGTTGCAGGTCGTGAAGACGGCTTACCGCCTCCTGTAGATCTGAACAGTGAGCGGCGCGCCGGAGAGTTTGTCCGGAGTATCATCTCAAATGGCTTGGCGCTGGCGGTGCATGATGTGTCGGATGGAGGCTTACTCATCGCCGTCGCAGAAATGGCCTTGGCTGGAAATGCAGGCATTGAATTATCTTGCGATTACGTCAGTTGCAGCGATCTACTCTTCGGTGAGGATCAAGGCAGATATCTCGTTGAGATCGATAATTTCGACGAACTCGTTCGCATGGCCAATGCAGCTGGACTCAGTGCCGAATGCGTCGGCAAAATCGGCGGAAGTGCAATTTTAGAAGAGCCAAGGGCAGATGGTGTGTGCCGTCTGAATGTCCCCCTCACCGCCCTGCGCGAAGCGAGCGACAGCTTTTTCCGGGACTGGACGGAGAGCTGATCGCCCCCGTCCCCTAACCCGCTGACGCCAGCACGTTGACCGTCAGCGCCAGTATCCCGAGATTGAAGACGAAGGCGAACAGCCCCTGAAACGTGGCGATCCTGCGCATCCGCGTGTGGGTCATGGCGATATCGGCGGTCTGGCAGGTCATGCCGATCACAAAGGCGAAATTCACGAAATCGGCAAAGTCCGGCTGTGCGTCGCCGGGGAAATCCAGCCCGCCATGGTCCTGCCCACCCGATGCGGTGTAATAGAGCCGCGCATAATGGAAGGCGTAGATCAGATTGGCAAAAGCCCAGCTTGCCAGCAGCGTTGCCACCAGCATGGCAACGCCCGCTCCGCCGGGCCGGTGCTGGCCGAGCACCAGCATCGCCAGCGTTGCCATTACCACGGCGCAGATCAGCGCGGTCAGCAACAGCAGCGTCCCCTGGCCCGCATCGTCGCGCTGAGCCTGTGCCCGCATGCTGTCCGGACTTCCCCGCAACCACAGCGGCGCGCAGGAAAGGACGAACACCGTCACCGCCATATCGAAGGCGCAAAGCAAGGCCATGGTCGGCGGCAGCATGGCCTGCAACGCCAGCGAGCCCGCAACCAGCACGCCAAGAAACAGCACATAGCGCGGGTGGCGCAACCGCTTCAGTCTGGCATCCGATCGCTGCGCCATGCCTGTCTCCTCACTTTACGGCGTGATCCATTCATCGCGCGGGATGCCGAGAAGTTCGAGCACCCCGGTCAGGTCACCCCGATCGACCCAGCCATCCGCCGCCGCGCGGGCCTTGGGCTTGGCGCTGTAGGCGATGCCATAGGTTGCCGCTTCCAGCATCGGAATGTCGTTGGCACCATCGCCGGTGGCAAGGCTGACGGTGCCCGCCCCCAGCAACGCGGATTCGCGCAGCAGCACGGCCTTCTTGACCGAACTGTCGGTGATCGGGCCGACCAACCCGCCGGTCAGCGCACCGCCCGCCACTTCCAGCCGGTTCGCCACGACATGATCGAAGCCCAGTTGTTCCGCCACCGGATCGGCGAACTGGTGGAACCCGCCTGTCACCAGCACCGTGCGGCAACCTTTGGCCTTGAGCGTGGCCACCAGTGTCTTTGCACCCGGCATCGGCGCGATCCGGGTGGCGAGGCATTCCGCGATCGCCCCTTCCGACAGGTCGCGCAGCAGCATAACCCGTTCGCGCAGCGCGCTTTCGAAATCGAGCTCGCCCTGCATCGCCCGTTCGGTAATGGCGGCGATCTGGTGCTTGATCCCGGCAAAATCGGCCAGCTCATCGATACATTCGGCCGAAATCATGGTCGAATCCATGTCGGAAACGAACACCCGCGGCACTTGCGGCAGATGATCGGACACCAGCAGGTCCGATGGGGCGAAAGCCACGTCGAGCACTTCACGCAAGGCAGTCGCATCGCCCGATTCCAGCACAAATTGCACCCCGCCCGCGCCAAAGCGCGAGACCTGTGCCGCCATCCCGCCCCCGGCCAGCGCGGCCGTGGCGGTTTCAAGACTTGCGGACAGGTGGTCCGGTTCTGCTATCAGCCGGGCAATGAGCACCGATAATTCCCTTTCAACTCCTGCGGCAGCGCTGCCGCCGCTGGCGCTCATCGCAGGGCCGACGGCCAGCGGCAAGAGCGATTGCGCGGTGCAACTGGCGCAATTGCTGGAACAGCGCGGCCGCCGCGCGGTGGTGATCAATGCCGACAGCGCGCAGGTCTATCGCGACCTGCGCATCCTCAGCGCCCGCCCCGCCGTGGAGGAGATGGCGGGGATCGAGCACCGCCTGTTCGGCGCATGGAACGGGGCGATTGCCTGCTCCGCCGCAGACTGGGCCGAAGCCGCGAGGCACGAGATTGCCGCATTGCATCGTGAAGGGACGGTGCCGATCCTGGCCGGTGGCACCGGGCTATACCTGCGCACCCTGCTCGACGGTATCGCGCCCGTTCCGCCGATCGCACCCGCAATCCGCGCCGAAGTGCGCGCGATGGCCACCGCCGATGCCCATGCCGCGCTTGCCAGCGAAGACCCCGCCCGCGCCGCCGCGCTTGCCCCGGCAGACAGCACCCGGATTGCCCGCGCGCTTGAAGTCGTCCGCTCGACCGGGCGCCCGCTGGCCGAGTGGCAAGGCGAGCGGACCGGCGGGATCGACATGCAGGTGGCCTTGCACCCCGCGATCCTGCTGCCCCCGCGCGACTGGCTCTATGAACGCTGCGACCGGCGCTTTGCGCTGATGCTGGAGCAAGGCGCGGCGGAGGAAGTTGAGGCGCTGCTCGCCCGCAAGCTTGATCCCGCCCTGCCCGTCATGCGGGCGATCGGGGTACGCGAGATTGCCGGCTGGATTCGGGGCGAGTGGAGCCGCGAGGAGGCGATTGCCCGCGGGAGCCAGGCGACACGAAATTACGCCAAGCGGCAATATACCTGGTTTCGTGGGCAATCTCCTGAGCATTGGCCGCGCAATGGGTCACCTAATTATGACCTTTACGCTCTTTTTGAAACTTTATTACGCCAATTGTAATTGACAGGTCATTTCCTGTCGCGTAGGCGGCGTTCATCTTTGAACGGAGAGGAGACCCGGCGCAGCCACCTGCGTCGGGTCGCTTTTTCCCTGCCCCGGCAGGATTGGGCCCAGTGGCCCAGGAGGAACGGAACGTGAGTGAAGAGCGCAGCGGCGCGGAGATATTGGTCGAAACACTGGTCCGCCAGGGGGTCGAATTCGTGTTCGGCTATCCCGGCGGCGCGGTCCTGCCGATCTATGACACCCTCTATGGTGACGAACGCATCCGCCACATCCTCGTCCGCCAGGAAGGTGGTGCAGCCCATGCGGCGGAAGGCTATGCCCGTTCCACCGGCAAGCCCGGCGTGGTGCTGGTCACCTCCGGGCCCGGCGCGACCAATGCGGTCACCGGCATTGCCGACGCCTTCCTCGATTCGATCCCGATGGTGGTCATCACCGGGCAGGTCGCGACCAATCTGATCGGTTCGGACGCGTTTCAGGAAGCCGATACGATCGGCATCACCCGCCATTGCTGCAAGCACAACTATCTGGTGAAAGACCCCTCGGAACTCGCCGCCGTTCTGGACGAGGCGTTCGAAATCGCCACCACCGGCCGCCCCGGTCCGGTGGTGATCGACATCCCCAAGAACGTCCAGGTCGCCACCGCGCCGTGGAGCGATCAGAAGCCGCAGCGCCCGCAACGCTACAACCCGCGCCTGCGGGCCGAGGCGAGCGAGATCGAGCGCGCCATCGCCATGCTGATGGAAGCGGAAGCGCCGATCCTCTATACCGGCGGCGGGATCATCAATTCGGGCCCGCACGCGTCGGAACTGCTGCGCAAGTTCCAGCAGCTGACCCAGGCCCCCGTCACCTCCACGCTGATGGGCCTTGGCGCGTTCCCGGCAAACCATCCCGAATGGCTGGGGATGCTGGGGATGCACGGCACCTATGAAGCCAACATGGCGATGAACCGCTGCGACCTGATGATCAACATCGGCGCGCGCTTCGATGACCGGGTGACCGGGCGGCTCGACGCCTTCTCGCCCCATTCGAAGAAGATCCACATCGATATCGACCGCTCCTCGATCAACAAGGTCATCCCGGTCGAGCTCGGCATCGTCGGCGATTGCGCGCAGGTGCTGGAACAGCTGATCGACGCCTGGGGCGACCGCAACCCGCGTGACCTGACCGAGTGGAAGGCCCGGATCAGCGGCTGGCGCGCGCGTGATAGCCTGGCCTATCCGAAGAAGCCGGGTTCGCTCATGCCGCAATATGCGGTCGAGCGGCTTTACGCGATGACGAAGCATCTCAACCCGGTGATTTCCACCGAGGTCGGCCAGCACCAGATGTGGGCGGCGCAATATTTCCATTTCGACGAGCCGAACAACTGGCTGACTTCCGGCGGGCTCGGCACGATGGGCTACGGCCTGCCGGCCGCGATCGGCGCGCAGCTGGGCCATCCCGGCCGGCTGGTGATCGACATCGCCGGCGAAGCCTCGATCCAGATGAACATCCAGGAAATGGGCACCGCCAGCCAGTATCGCCTGCCGGTCAAGGTGTTCATCCTCAACAATGAATATATGGGCATGGTCCGCCAGTGGCAGGAGCTGACCTATGAAAGCCGCTATTCCAACTCCTATTCCGACAGCCTGCCCGATTTCGTCGCGCTGGCCGAGGCCTATGGCTGGAAGGGCATCCGCATTTCCGACGAAAGCGAGCTCGACGCCGGAATCGCGGCGATGCTGGCCCATGATGGCCCGGTGATGGTCGATTGCATGGTGTCCAAGGACGCCAACTGCTTCCCGATGATTCCTTCGGGGGCTGCCCATACCGAAATGCTGCTTTATGGCGATCAGGTGGCGGGCACGCTCGACGATGAAGCGAAGGCTTTGGTGTAGGAACTGGATGTGATGAAAATCAAGAAAGCCGAATCCGAACGCCACGTCCTGACCATCACGGTCGATAACGAGGCGGGCATCCTCGCCAAGATTGCCGGGCTGTTCACCGCGCGTGGCTATAATATCGACAGCCTGACCGTGGCCGACATCAGCGAGAACCATGCGCTCAGCCGGATTACCATCGTCACGCAGGGCCCGCCCGAGGTGATCGACCAGATCATGGCCCAGCTTGAACGGCTGGTTCCGGTCCACAAGGTCACCGACCTGACTGACATGGGGCCGCATGTCGAACGCGAGCTGGCGCTCGTGAAGGTTGCGGGAACGGGTGAAAAGCGCGTAGAGGCGCTGCGCGTTGCCGATGTCTTCCGGGCCAAGGTGGTCGATACGACCACTTCGAGCTTCATCTTCGAGCTGACCGGCGCGCCGGACAAGATCGACAGCTTCGTCGCGCTGATGCGCGAACTGGGGCTGGTCGAAGTCGGGCGCACCGGAATTGTCGGGATGATGCGCGGGGCCGAGGGGGCCTGAGCAGAACTGATTTTAACCCCCGTCACCCTGAACTTGTTTCAGGGTCCATTTTTCCGGATAGCGCTGGTCAAGCAGGCTTGATGGATGCTGAAGCAAGTTCAGCATGACGAATTTATGAGGATTGTATCATGAAAGTTTATTACGACGCCGATTGCGATCTCAACCTCGTTACCGGCAAGAAGATCGCCGTGCTCGGCTATGGCAGTCAGGGTCATGCCCATGCGCAGAACCTGCGCGATTCGGGGGTCAAGGACGTGGCGATCGCGCTGCGCGCCGGTTCAGCTACCGCGAAGAAGGCCGAAGGGGCCGGCTTCAAGGTGCTGTCCAACGCCGAAGCCGCCGCCTGGGCCGACATCCTGATGATCCTCGCCCCCGATGAACATCAGGCGGCGATCTATGCCGAGGATATCCACGCCAACATGAAGCCCGGCGCGGCGCTGGCCTTCGCTCATGGCCTCAACATCCATTTCGGCCTGATCGAACCGCGCGCCGATGTCGATGTCATCATGATCGCGCCGAAGGGCCCGGGCCATACCGTGCGTTCCGAATATGTCCGTGGCGGCGGCGTACCCTGCCTGATCGCCGTGGCGCAGGATGCTACCGGCAATGCCCATGACGTCGCGCTCGCCTATGCGAGCGGAGTTGGCGGCGGCCGTTCGGGCATCATCGAGACCAATTTCAAGGAAGAGTGCGAAACCGACCTGTTCGGCGAACAGGCCGTGCTGTGTGGCGGCATCACCCACCTGATCCAGGCCGGGTTCGAAACGCTGGTGGAAGCCGGCTATGCCCCGGAAATGGCCTATTTCGAATGCCTCCACGAAACCAAGCTGATCGTTGACCTGCTGTATGAAGGCGGCATCGCCAACATGCGCTATTCGATCTCGAACACCGCCGAATATGGTGACATCACCACCGGCCCGCGCATCATCACCGCCGACACCAAGGCCGAAATGAAGCGCGTGCTGGCCGACATCACCTCGGGCCGGTTCGTGAAGAACTTCGTGCTCGACAACCGCGCCGGCCAGCCGGAGCTGAAGGCCGCCCGCAAGGCCGCCGAAGCCCACCCGATCGAAAAGACCGGGGCCCAGCTGCGCGCGATGATGCCGTGGATCGGCGCGAACAAGCTGGTCGACAAGGCCCGAAACTAAGCGAAGAACTGATCATTTCCGCCTGATTGGTGAAGATTGCCCGGTCGCGCCCTTCTGATAGGGTGCGGCCGGGCTTTTTGCATGGGGCACGGATGATGGCGGGCGAGGACGCGGAAGAAGGACGGGCCGGGGTTGGTCGGGTGGAAGCCTTCTCCGATGGCGTGATCGCCATCATCGTCACCATCATGGTGCTGGAACTGAAAGTGCCCGAAGGTGACGGGCTGGCACGGCTATGGACGCTGTGGCCGGTATTCTTTGCCTATGTGCTCAGCTATGCCTATGTCGCGATCTACTGGGTCAACCACCACCGCCTGTTCAGCCCGCACGGTGACCGGCGGGCTGCTGTGGGCCAATATCGTACTGCTGTTCACGCTCTCGCTGGTGCCCTTCTCGACCGCATATCTCGGCGATCATCACTTCAGCCGCGATGCCACCCAGCTCTACCTTGTCACCATGCTACTGCCCGCGCTCGCCTATGCCGCGTTGCAGGCGCAGATCCGGCGGACCGGCCACGCCTCGGCCATGAGCGACATCTATCACCGCGCCACCACGCGCAAGGGATTCGCCGCGATTGCGGTCTATGGGCTGGGCATTCCGCTCAGCCATCTGTCGCCATGGCTCGGCATAAGCTGCGCGGCGCTGGTGGCGCTGTTCTGGGTCCAGCCGTGGAGCGCGCTCGACCGGCTGTTCCTGCGCTGCGATGTGCCCTAGCCCATCAACGCAAAGGCCTTGCGCAGTTCCTGGGTGAAGATCGCCGGCTGCTCCCACGCGGCAAAGTGGCCACCTGCTTCCACTTCGTTCCAGTAGACGATGTTCGCCATGTGCCGGATCCAGCGGCGCGCCGCCCACAGGATTTCCTTCGGGAAGCCGCTCAATGCACATGGCATGCTGATCGGATCCTGGTTCATCACATCCGCGCTCTGCCAATAGAGACGCGCGGATGACGCGCCGGTGCCGGTCAGCCAGTAAAGCGTGATATTGTCGAGGATCTGGTCGATCGAAAGCGCATCATAGGGGCTGCCCTTGTTGTCGGTCCACGCCCACATCTTCTCGAAGATCCAGGCCGCCTGAAACATCGGCGAATCAACCAAGCCATAGCCAACGGTCTGCGGCCTCGTGACCTGCTGCTTCATGTAGCCGGAATCGATGTTCTCGTAATGGGCGAGCCGCGCAAGGATTTCCTGTTCCTGCGGGGTAGGATCGACGAGGTCCTCGGGCAGCGGCGGGGCGACCATCATGTTGAAATGAGCACCAGCGCAACCCGCCACGTTCTGCTGGGCAATCCGGTGTGTCACAAGCGCGCCCCAGTCACCCCCTTGCGCAAACCAACGGTTGTAGCCAAGCCGCGCCATCAGCACGCCCCAAGCATCGGCGATCCGCTTGCAATGCCAGCCTGTGGCGGCGGGCTTTTCCGAAAAGCCGAAGCCCGGCAGCGAAGGGATGACGAGGTGGAACGCGTCGGCCTCGTTGCCGCCATGCGCGGTCGGATCGGTCAGCGGGCCGATCGCACCCATGAATTCCAGCACCGAACCCGGCCAGCCATGGGTCAGCACCAGCGGCCTCGCGTTTTCGTGGCGGGACCGGATATGGAGGAAATGGAATTCCAGCCCGTCGATGGTGGTCTTGAACTGCGGATAAGCGTTCAGTTGTGCCTCGCAGCGGCGCCAGTCGTAGGAATGGCGCCAATAGTCGACCAGCTTCCTCATTTCCGCCAGCGGCACGCCCTGGCTCCAGTCGGCCACGGTCTCCCGTTCGGGCCAGCGGATCATGTCCAGCCTCAAGGCAAGATCGTCGAGCTGCCCCTGCGGAACGGCAATGGTGAAGGGTGTGATGGCGTCTGACATGAAAAACCTCTCCTTTCCCGCATGGCTATGCCGGGAACCTGCCACATGCAATGCCGCAATTGCGGGCGCTTTGGACTGGACAATTCAGGTCGCATTGCCCATATCGCTGCCCATGATCGACCGGCATGGCCTACTTCTGCGACTTACACGCCCTTGGGCGTGAGCCGACGCGTGCCTTGATGGTGCGCCCGGACGTCCAAGGGATAGCTACGCAGCCCCACCCGTCCTTCAATACCCGAGATATGACATGACCATGCTCCGCGATCCTTCGCGCAAATATCGCGCCTTCCCGCAGATCAACCTGCCCGACCGGCAGTGGCCGACCCGCACCATCACCGCACCGCCGCGCTGGCTCTCCACCGACCTGCGCGATGGCAACCAGTCGATCATCGACCCGATGGACGCGGTGAAGAAGAACCGTTTCTTCGACCTGCTGCTCGAAGTGGGGGTCAAGGAAATCGAGGTCGGTTTCCCCGCAGCCGGCGCGACCGAGTTCGATTTCATCCAGGGACTGGTCCGTTCGGGCCGGATTCCCGACGATGTCATGGTCCAGGTTCTCACCCAATCGCGCGAAGATCTGATCGCCCGCAGCTTCGAAAGCCTCGAAGGTGCGCGCGCGGCGATCGTCCATCTCTACAACGCCGTGTCCCCGGCCTGGCGCCAGATCGTGTTCAACATGAGCCGCGATGAAGTGCGCGCCATCGCCATCAAGGGCGCCAAGGCGCTGCGTGACGAGGCGGCCAAGCGCCCCGGCACCGACTGGTTCTTCGAATACAGCCCGGAAACCTTCTCCACCGCCGAACTGGATTTCAGCCTGGAAGTGTCGGAAGCGGTGATGGACATCCTCCAGCCCACGCCCGACCATCCGCTGATCCTCAACCTGCCGGCCACGGTCGAAGCGGCGACACCCAACGTCTACGCCGACCAGATCGAATATTTTGGCCGCAACATCCCGCGCCGCGACAGCGTGGTGATCTCGCTGCACACTCACAACGATCGCGGCACCGGCGTGGCGGCGGCGGAACTGGGGCTGATGGCCGGCGCGGACCGGGTCGAAGGCTGTCTGTTCGGCAATGGCGAGCGTACCGGCAATTGCTGCCTGGTGACAGTCGCTCTCAACATGTACACCCAAGGGATTGATCCTAATTTGGATTTCTCAGAAATAGACCGGGTGATAGAGACGGTGGAATATTGCAACCAGATCCCCGTTCACCAGCGCCATCCCTATGGCGGCGAACTGGTGTTCACGGCCTTTTCGGGCAGCCATCAGGACGCGATCAAGAAGGGTTTCGAAGCCCACAACAAGCAGAACGACGAGCTGTGGCGCGTCCCCTATCTGCCGATTGACCCGGCCGACCTCGGCCGCAGCTACGAGGCGGTGATCCGCGTCAACTCACAGAGCGGCAAGGGAGGCTTCGCCTGGGTGCTGGAACAGGATCAGGGGCTGAAATTGCCCAAGAAGATGCAGGCGCATTTCTCGAAATACGTCCAGCAGCTGGCCGATGAGCTGGGCCGCGAGCTCAATGCCGAGGATATCTGGCAGGTCTTCCGCAAGACCTACCACATGAAAACCCCCAACCGCCGCTTCCGGCTGGTCGATTATGATGAAACCCGCGCCAGCGACGGCACGAGGCTGTTCACTGGCACGATCGAGGTCGATGGACAGGAGCAGCGCGTCAGCGGACGCGGCAACGGGCTGATCTCTTCGGTCCTCGCCACGCTGGAAGCGAGCTTCGGCCTGAAGCTGGACGTGGTCGATTATACCGAGCACGCGCTTTCAAGCGGCACGGAAGCGCGCGCGGCGGCCTATGTCGAATGCACAAGGGAAGACGGCAGCACCGTCTGGGGCGTCGGGATCGATCCGGATGTGGCCACCGCCAGTGTCCGGGCGATCGTCAGCGCCGCGAATTCGGCGCTGGCCTGAAGTCAGTCCTCGTCCCGGAACGGTTGTATGATCGTTTCGGTCGAATTCCACAGCATGTCGGCCATCGTGTCGAGCTGGGCAAAGTTGCGCCCTGCCCCCAACGGATCGAACCGGTTGAGCTGCAACGGTCGCCTGCCGCTGTCGAGCAAGCGGCGGCGCAGCGCGGACTGAAGCAGCGCAAGCCGCATATAGGCTTCTTCCAGCGCGCCATCCGGATCGCGGCCGGTGCGAGCGGACCAACCGCTTTCGATCTGGCCGACGCGTTCGGCCACCATCGCGTTGTAGCTGCGGTGCGGGCCACGATGAAGCGGCAGGCCGATCCGCAGCGCCGCTTTCTCCCGCGCAGGCAGGAGCAGGCCATTGCGGCGGAAATCCTCGAAATCGACTTTCCCCGGGCATAGCGCCCCGAACAACCGGGCAAAGGCAGCTATCGACAGCAATTGGGAAGGCAGCAGATGATGGCGCTGCAACCCGGGGTCATAGCTCGGAGTTTCGCGGCGATTCACCGCCCGGAACGGAATCCGGAAACGCAGCCGGGCGTGCGCGCTCATTGATCCGGGACGGCCCCATGGGCGGTCATGAACCGCTCCAGACCCGGACGAAGCGTCCGTTCCCGGACGGCTCGATTCGCAGCTGCCGCCCTTCAGGCCCTGTGACGGTTTCCGCCGTTTCGAGGCGACCATGTTCGATCAGTCGATCGATCAGGCGAACCGCGATCTTGGCCGCGCCAGCCCGGTCTTCGGTCAATTCCGGTTCGATTCGCAATTCCTGGCCAGTGAAGAATGACAGCCCTTCGCTCTGCATCCCGCCGTCGGCAACCGTGGCCAGGCCGACAAGGCCAAGGCCCGGGAAAACCCCACCTTCAAGCCAGTTGCCAATGATCGATGTAAAATAGCGCGGCCCTATCCAGCTGCGGGCCGGGTGCCAGGCCACCGCGACCAGACCCGGCAGGGCGCACAGGTTTGCGGCGAGACCCGCCATCGCCCTCACCACCGGCATCATCCTGCCCCCGCCCGACAGATGAGGACCGGGCGTCAACGAGATCGCTTCAAGTCCCGAGCCATCGAATCCCGGAGGCATATCGAAGCAATAGGCGCGTTCTGGCAGGCTGTGGCCGATGGCCGGGGCGAGGCCGGAAAGGTCGAATGTCAGGCCATCGGCCAGCACTTCCACCCAGTCGCTCGGTTCCCTGGCGCCGTTGGCCTTCAAGCCGGGCTTCGCGGCTCCGGGGTCATGACTGACGGAAAAACCGCGCGCAGCTTCCGCCAGTGTACGGATGGCAGCCGCATCGGGCCGTTCCGTTCCAGCAAAAAGCAGCGATATGCCAACGGCATCGTCGGCGTCGCGCGTGTCCACCCGGCTTGCGATCTCTCTCTCCGCCCCTTCAAGAAAGCTGGTAGTTTTCTGGCGCGAAAGTTTCGATCCGTCGAGTCCCGCGACAGGTGACCGTTCCATAATGGAGCATTCACATGAACTTGCCTTGAAGCACGGAAGAACGGTCGGGTCAAAATATCCCCAATGCGAGACCCTCTGCCAGCGCCGCACCCAGATCGCGACAGCGGGCAAAATCCGGCGAGGAAAGGCGCTTTTCAGCCAGAATCGCTTCTGAAGTCTGGGCCCCGAGGTTGACGATCAGCGGCTCGGCCACGCGTTTCAGGCGCCAACCTGTCACGATCCGGTCAATTTGTGCCTGCGCACCCGAACCGTCTGAACCGGCCGCGATCGCGGTGGCATAGGCCCGCCCCTCGATTCGCCCCAGCAGCGGATAGTAGCAACGATCGAACATCTCCTTCATCAACCCGCTCATCGTGGCGAGGTTTTCCGGGCAGACGAAGAGATAAGCGCGGGCGACCAGCAGAAGCTCCGGCGTTGCCTGCTCGGCGGGAATCATCTGCGCGCCACCTTGGGCACCAGCAAGGGCCGCTTCAGCCATGGCCCGCGCCGCGCCGGTGCGGCTGTGCCAGAGAATCGCCAGCGAGGTGCTCAGCAGCCCCCTCCGCCCATGACGCCGCCCAGCATGCCGCTGAGCCCGCCGCGCGGCTTGCACTGGGTTTCCTGTCCGCGTGCCTGCGATTCGGTCGAGCCCATCGCCATGCCCTGCGCTTCCATCCACGCGGTAGTCGAGCGGTGGCGGATGCGGGCGGTCCATTCAAGGTTCCAGGCCGCTTTCGGATCGGCCGGGCGCGGCGGATAGGAAAAATCCTCCTGCGGGCCAAATGCGGTGAGCGTGCCAAAGCGGAAGTCAGGCGCAGCTCGCGCAACTTCGACCGGCATGACGCAACTGGTGGTGGTCGGCGCCATCACGGTCCTGTCCCGCACCAAGCCGGCAACCTGCGCAGGCGAAAGCCAGTCCGACAGCCCCCCGCCGAACTGGCGTGATGCGCTGCTGGTCCAGAACACCATGTCGCCCATCTCGCCGTTCGGGCCCTGCTTTCCACCGGTCAGGAAGGCAAGATAGCCGGTTGCCCCGGCAATCGCGTTCCAGCTGAGCAGGGTCGAGCCACTGCCTTGCCCGCGCGAGCTGATCTTCAGCGGCGCCATGAAGTCCTTGGCGGCTGTAAAGGCAATCTCGGGCGCATAATTGCTGGCGATGCGATGGGTGCCAAGCAGCGAACTGTCCGATTTCACATATTTCGCGTCTTCCGAAGGCCAGCGCGCGAAGGTCCGGCTGTTGGCAAGCGTCGGGCCCCAGTCACGCAGGATGGTGCTGCTCCACAATCCCGGCGGGACCTGCCCGGCCGCGATCTTCGAGAAATCGATCACCACCGGCTGCCCCTTGGCCGCATGCTCGCCGCAGCCCCAGAACAGCAACAGCCGCCCGCGCGGCTTCTCGGGCATTTCATCGGTCCCACCCTTCTCAACCTTGGGCGTGGTCAGCAGCACCGATTTCCCCAACTTGGCCACCGGCGGCATGAAATGCTCCGCCTTGGGATATCCCTTTTCCGGCGCGCGATTCGAACCGAGCCGCAGCAGCAGTTCGTGCTGGACGGAATTGCCGCCCCCGCCGCCGAACATCATGCTCATCGCCCCGCCCGCACCACGGCCCATACCAGCCATCCCGGACACCGTGCCGGCGCGGATGTCATAGCGCGCGATCGGACCGCTGGCGGGACCGGAACCTGCCAACACGGGTATAGCGGCAAGGCCGGTTGCACAGGCCGCGAGGGCAATGACCTTGATACGCAGTGTGGGCATCTTCGTAATCCTCTGCCTGCTTCCTGCCGCGAAGCCTATCACATCGCACGGCACGCAATCTTGTATTTTGTTGCCATCGTTGCTGCATTGACACTGCGCAACCCTTCCCCGCCGCATCCTGATGGGCTAGCCCGAAGACATGGCAACGCAGCAGCCCCCAGCAGTCTTTGGCGTGGAACGATCGCTGGCCGGACAGGCCTGGCGCTGGCGCGGCGGCAACATGGACCTTGGCAGCGGCGTGGATGGGCTGGAAAACGATATCGTCACCCAGCTCCTGCTGGCGCGCGGTGTCGCCCGCGACGATCTCGAACGGCATCGCAATCCCACCTTGCGCGCATTCCTGCCCGATCCGTCCGGATTCCGCGACATGGATATCGCCGCCGAACGTCTGGCCCAGGCTGTTCTTAGCGGCGAGACCGTGACCATCTATGGCGATTATGACGTCGATGGCGCAACCAGCGCAGCCTTGCTGGTCCGCCTGCTGCGAATGCTGGGCCAGGAAGCGCGCTATTACATCCCCGACCGGCTGCTCGAAGGCTATGGCCCGAGCGGCGAAGCTCTGGTCCGGCTGGGCCAGGAAGGCAGCAGCCTCGTCGTTACCGTCGATTGCGGCGCGATGGCCCATGACGCGCTGGCGCAGGCCCATGCGGCGGGGGTGGATGTGGTGGTGATCGACCACCACAAATGCTCGCACGACCTGCCGATCGCCACCGCGCTGGTCAATCCGAACCGGCTGGACGAAAGCGATCTCGCGGCTGCCCATGGCCACCTTGCCGCCGTCGGAGTCGCCTTTCTGCTGGCAGTGGCAACCTTGCGCACCCTGCGCGCGCGCGGCTTCTTCGCGCAGCGCCCCGAACCCGGCCTGTTCGGCCTGCTCGACCTGGTCGCGCTTGGCACGGTCGCGGATGTCGCCGCGCTGCACGGGCTGAACCGGGCTATGGTGGCGCAGGGCCTGAAGGTCATGGCCAAGCGCGAAAACATCGGCATGGCCGCGCTGATCGACGCGAGCCGGCTCACTCGCGCACCGACCTGCAGCGATCTCGGATTCGCGCTCGGCCCGCGAATCAATGCCGGCGGACGGGTGGGCGAATCGACGCTGGGCGTGCGGCTGCTGACCACCGAAGACCCGGACGAGGCGCGTGCCATCGCCGCCCAGCTTTCCCAGCTGAACGAGGAGCGGCGCGCAATCGAAGCGGCTGTGCAGGAAGCAGCCGAAGCGCAGCTCGATCGACAGCACAACCGCGCGGTCATGGTGCTGGCTGGGCGCGGCTGGCATCCCGGCGTGATCGGGATCGTCGCGGGGCGGATCAAGGAGAAGACCGGGAAACCGACCGTGGTGATAGCGCTCGACACGGACGAGGCTGGCCATGGCAAGGGCTCGGGCCGCTCGATCGCGGGGGTCGATCTGGGCGCCGCGATCATCGCCGCGCGCGAGCACGGCCTGCTGATTGCGGGCGGCGGGCATGCGATGGCTGCGGGGCTGACCGTGGCGCAGGACATGTGGGGCCCGCTGGCAGACTGGCTGGACGAGCGGCTTGGCGCGGTGGTTGCGCGGGCGACGGGCGATCGCGCGATGCTGCTCGATCTGGCGCTCGCACCCGGCGGGCTGACGCCGCAGCTGGTCGAAACGCTGGAAAGCGCCGGCCCCTTCGGCATGGGCTGGCCCGGACCTCGCGTGGCGGTCGGGCCAGTCCGGCTGGTCAAGGCAGACATCGTCGGCAAGGACCATGTCCGGCTAATCGCCTCCGGGCTGGATGGCGCATCGTTCAAGGCAATCGCTTTCCGGGCGGTGGAAAGCGATCTTGGCCAGGCGCTGCTGCATGGCTCGCAGGGGCGCAAGCTGTGGCTCGCAGGCCGGGTCAAGATCGATGACTGGGCCAACCGCCCGCAAGCCGAACTTCATCTCGAGGATGCCGCCTGGGCCGACTGACGATGCCCGTACCGGGGGGACTTGACCCTTTGCCACTCCGCTCCTAAACGCGCGGCTCGCCACCGACGTGGCCCCTTCGTCTAGCGGTTAGGACGCGGCCCTTTCACGGCTGAAACACGGGTTCGATTCCCGTAGGGGTCACCACGGTGGTGCTGTTTTACCGGAGCGATCACGACATGCCCTGGCGATGTCGAACCCGCAACCGGACAAGGCCCCTTCGTCTAGCGGTCAGGACGCGGCCCTCTCACGGCTGAAACACGGGTTCGATTCCCGTAGGGGTCACCATTTTCCATCAAAAGCTTTTTCCGCAGGGGCTGGCGACGGTCTCTTCTCGGGTCTAATGCGCTGCCGATGAATGACAAGCGCCCTACCCCCTGGCCTGGTATCGCGCTGGCCGTGGCAAGTGGGCTGTTCATGCTCATCGCCCGGGTCGACCCCTGGCTGGTCCTAGCAGTAGCATCCCTGTGGATCGGCTCACTGTGGATCACCCGGCCCGAGCCGGTCATTCGTCCCGTCATCAATGACGGCGTCCAGCTCAGCCGGGATTCCATGCGTGATCTGGTCGAGCATTCCGGAACGCCCGAACTGCTGCTCGACCGCAACCGGATTGTCGTTGCCAATCTAGCCGCGCGTGAGGCGCTGGGTGCGCATATCATCGGCCAGGATGCCCGGGTCGCGCTGCGCCATCCCGCTGCGGTAGAATTGCTCGACCGGACCGATGGCGGTTCCGCGACGATCCAGGGCCTGACCAGCGCCCGCAGCATCTGGCACATGACCCGCCAGCCGATCAATGAGCGGTACTGGATGGTCGAGCTGATCAACCGCACGGCCGAGGCCGACATCAGCCGCGCCCATACCGATTTCGTCGCCAACGCCAGCCACGAACTGCGCACCCCGCTTGCCTCGATCATCGGCTATGTTGAAACGCTGGTGGACGAAGGAGACGAGGTCGATCCGGAGACAAACGCACGCTTTCTGAAGACCGTGCTCAAGGAAGCGCGGCGGTTGCAGGTTCTGGTCGATGATCTGATGTCGCTGTCGCGGATCGAAGCGGAGAAGCATGACCAGCCCAGCGAAAGACTGGACCTCAACAGCCTCGTCGCTCAGGCGGCCAGCGATGCCGGCAAGCCGGAAGACCGTGCGCGGGTGGTGGTCGAGAAGGCGGACCAGTTGCTGCCCATTCGCGGAGACCGGCAGCAACTGGAGCAACTGGTGCGCAATCTGGTCGACAACGCGCTCAAATATGGCGATCCGGCAGAGAAGGTCACCGTCACGCTCTCCTCGCTGGATGGCAAGCTGGCCGAGCTCAAGGTGGCCGATCGCGGCGAAGGCATTCCAGCCGAACACCTGCCCCACCTCACCCGCCGGTTCTATCGCACCGATCCCGGCCGTAGCCGCGCCGCTGGCGGCACCGGGCTGGGCCTTGCCATTGTCAAGCATATCGTGGAACGTCATCGCGGGCGGCTCGACATTACAAGTCGGCAGGGTCAGGGTACAACTATCACAGTCCGCCTCCCCTTGTTGGCGGAGCAGGGGGAAGAAGTGTCATGAAGATGTCACATAAATCCACCATCGCCCGCTGCGACGGCCATGCGATTGGCCAGAGCAAAGGGAGTTCCCTCAAATGAAGAAGTCCGTTTTCCTTGCCACGGCGATGGCCGCCTCCAGCCTGCTAGCCGCTTGCGGCGGCCAGAGTTCCGGCGGAGATGCGCGTGATTCGATCCGCGCCGTCGGTTCCTCCACTGTCTATCCCTTCGCCAAGGGCGTGGCCGAGAGTTTCACCCGCAACAACCCTGATTTCAAGTCGCCGATCGTCGAATCGACCGGCACGGGCGCCGGCATGAAGCTGTTCTGCGCCGGGGTTGGCGCGCAGCATCCCGATATCGAAAACGCCTCGCGCCGGATGAAGAAGTCCGAGTTCGAGGAATGCCAGACCAACGGGGTCAAGGACATCGTTGAAATCCAGGTCGGGCTTGACGGGATTGCCTTTGCCTCTTCCAAGGATGGCCAGATCCTGAAGCTGACGCCCAAGATCGTCTATCAGGCGCTCGCCGCCAAGCCGTTCGGCAAGGATCAGACTGCGAAGACCTGGAAGGATGTCGATCCCTCGCTGCCGGCCGACCCGATCCTGGTCTATGGCCCGCCCTCGACCTCCGGCACGCGCGACGCGATGAAGGAGCTGATCCTCGAGGCCGGTTGCAAGACCGACCCGGCGATGAAGGCACTGAAGGAAGCGAATGAGGACGAATACAAGAAGACCTGCACCGAAGTGCGCGGTGATGGTGCCTATGTCGATGCCGGCGAGAACGACAATCTGATCGTCCAGAAGATCGAGGCCAATCCCAAGGCCGTCGGCGTATTCGGCTTCAGCTATCTTGAAGAGAACAGCGACAAGCTGAACGACCTGCCGATGAGCGGGATCGAAGCGAGCTACGAGACCATTTCCAACTTCACCTATCCGGGCGCCCGTCCGCTCTACATCTATGTGAAGAAGGCTCATTTCGACGCAATTCCGGGTCTCAAGCAATATGTCGCCGAATGGTCAAAAAACTGGAGCAAGGGCGGTCTGCTGGCCAAGCAGGGCATGGTCGTCGCGCCTGACGATGTGCTGGCCGCCAGCCTCGCCGCTGCCAACGGCCTGACGCCGATGACCGGCGAAGGCCTGAAGTAAGGACACCCGAACGCAATGTCGCCATCCATCCTCCTGCTGCTCGGTCTGGGACTGGGCCTGGCCGGATGGCTGGCGGCACGCGCTCGAGCCTGGAATTTTCGGCGAGATATCCGGAACGAAGGGAAGGGCGGTCGGCTGGCCGCACTTCCTTCCTATCATGCCTGGTATGTTGCACTTTGGATCGTGCTTCCGGTCCTCGTCTTCGCGATTGCATGGTCCTTCCTCGCCCCGCAACTCGTAACCGGCTGGGTTCTGTCCGATCCCGCAGCCGCCGGACTTCCTCACTTCGGGTTTGAGCGACGCGCCATTCTCGACGAGGCCGCGTCCGTGGCGCTCGGTTCGGCTCCCGGCGTGTTCAACCCCCTGGCCGAAGGCCTGGTCGAACCCTACCGGCTCGCCTTTGCCAAGGTCCGCTGGATCGGCATAGCCGCCACGCTGGTGATTGGCTTTCTTGGCGGTGCCTCGGCATTTCTGCGGCTGCGTCCCGAATTCACCGCCCGCACGCGGGTGGAACGCACGATCATGACCGTCCTGCTGATGGCCTCGCTGGTTGCGATCCTCACCACGCTCGGTATCCTCGTGTCGCTGGTGTTCGAGACGATCCGGTTCTTTGGCATGGTCTCGCCGCTCGACTTCCTGCTCGGCACCCATTGGGGGCCGGACCCGATGGGCAATCCGCTCAATCCCGATCCCTCCCGCTATGGTGCCATCCCGCTGTTCTGGGGCACGATCTATATCGGCGCGATTATCGCCATGTTCGTGGCGATCCCGCTCGGGCTGATGAGCGCGATCTTTCTCACCCAATATGCCAGCCCGCGCTGGCGCAGCGTGCTCAAGCCCGCGCTCGAAATTCTCGCCGGCGTGCCGACAGTGGTCTACGGCTATTTCGCCGCCTTGACCGTGGCTCCGGCCATCCGCGATGCGGCCCAGGCCATCGGCATTGCCAATGCCTCCAGCGAAAGCGGACTTGCGGCCGGGCTGGTGATGGGGGTGATGATTATTCCCTTCGTCTCATCGATGGCCGACGATTCGATCGCCGCCGTGCCCCAGGCGATGCGCGACGGCAGCCTGGCGATGGGCGCGACGACGTCTGAGACGATCAGGCGCGTGCTTATCCCAGCGGCGCTGCCCGGCATTGTCGCCGGGGTCATGCTGGCAATCAGCCGGGCCATCGGCGAGACCATGATCGTGGTGATGGCCGCCGGTGCCGCCGCCAATCTTACTGCCAATCCGCTGGAAGCGATGACTACCGTCACTTTCCAGATCGTCGCCATGCTGACCGGTGAAGGCAGCTTCGACCATCCGGCCACGCTCAGCGCCTTTGCGCTGGGATTTGTCCTGTTCCTCGTCACGCTCGCGCTCAATTTCTTTGCCTTGCGCGTCGTCAAGCGGTTCCGCGAAGCCTATGAGTGAAACAGCCCTTCCCGACCGCACTGGTGCCTTTCAGGCCCGCCTCAGGAAGCGCTATGCGTCGGAGCGGCGCTTCAAGGCGCTGGGCCTGTGCGCCGTGCTGTTCTCCGTGGGCGTGCTGGCAATCCTGCTGGTGACGATGACCATGAACGGCATCGGCGGCTTCCAGCGGGCCGAACTGGCCGTGCCGGTCGATTTTTCAAAGGCCGAACTTGCGATCGACCCGCAACGGCTGAACGACAAGGACGCCATCCAGGCATTGGAACTGGCAGGCCTTCCATTGCTGATCGACAATTCGGCCGAGCAGACCCTTGGCAGGAAGGCGGCCGATGAACTGGGCAGCGAAGCCTGGCGCGAAGCCGCCCGCGACATCATAGCCGACCCCTCTCTGCTCAAGCGCAAAGCTGTTCTGAACTTGCCGACGAGCAAGGATCTTGCCTCGGCCTTGCGGGGTGATGGCCATGAGGAATTGCGGGCGCAGGCTCGAGATCTTGTTGCGAAGGGCCAGTTGGCGCGCAATTTCGACCCCGGCTTCCTCGCCCGCGCCGATGCCACTGATGCGCAGATGGTGGGCATCTGGGGTGCGCTCAAGGGTTCGATGCTGACGATGTTCGTCACCCTGCTGCTGGCCTTCCCGGTTGGTGTGCTGGCCGCGCTCTATCTCGAGGAATATGCCGCCAAGAACCGCTGGACCGAGATTATCGAGGTTTCGATCAACAATCTGGCGGCGGTGCCTTCGATCATCTTCGGCTTGCTGGGCCTCGCCGTGTTCCTCTGGATCTTCCCAAATTACCGTTCCGCCCCGCTGATCGGCGGCATGACACTGGCGCTGATGACCATGCCGGTGATCGTGATTTCCGGGCGCAACGCGATCAAGGCGGTCCCGCCCTCGATCCGGGATGGTGCCCTGGCCATAGGCGCGTCGCCCGTGCAGGTGGTGTTCCACCATGTCCTGCCGCTGGCCCTGCCCGGCATCCTGACCGGGACCATCATCGGCATGGCCCGCGCACTGGGTGAAACCGCGCCGCTGCTGATGATCGGCATGCGCGCCTTTGTCGCCACGCCGCCAGACGGCTTCACCTCACCCGCAACCGCCCTGCCGGTCCAGATATTCCTATGGTCCGACGAGATCGACCGCGGCTTTGTCGAACGCACTTCGGCTGCGATCATTATCCTGCTAATATTCCTGCTCGTTATGAACGGCCTCGCAATTTACCTCCGCAACCGCTTCGAGAAAAAATGGTGACCACCCTGCCCGCCACCGCAACCATGCTGCCCGAATCCGAGCTCAGCGATCCGCAGTCGGGCCTGATCCCGAAGATGAGCGCGCGCAGTGTCTCCGTCTATTACGGTGCCAAGCAGGCCGTCGACGATGTGTCGATCGACATCCAGACGAAATACGTAACCGCTTTCATCGGCCCCTCGGGCTGCGGAAAGTCGACTTTCCTGCGGGCCCTCAACCGGATGAACGATACCATCCCCGGTGCACGGGTGGACGGTGAGATCATGCTGGATGGCGAGGATATCTACCGTTCCGGCATGGACGTGGTCCATTTGCGGGCCCGCGTTGGCATGGTGTTCCAGAAGCCCAATCCGTTCCCCAAATCGATTTATGAAAACATCGCCTATGGCCCGCGCATCCATGGCCTGGCCGAAGGCAAGGCCGAACTCGACGCAATCGTCGAGAAGAGCCTGCGCCGCGCGGGCCTGTGGGAAGAGGTGAAGGACCGCCTCGCCGATTCCGGCACGGCCCTGTCCGGCGGCCAGCAGCAGCGGCTGTGCATCGCCCGCGCCATCGCGGTCGATCCCGAAGTGATCCTGATGGACGAGCCGTGCTCAGCGCTCGATCCGATCGCCACCGCCAAGATCGAGGAATTGATCGACGAACTGCGCGGGCGCTATGCCATCGTGATCGTCACCCATTCGATGCAGCAGGCTGCGCGCGTTTCGCAGCGGACCGCCTTTTTCCATCTCGGCAAGATGGTGGAATATGGCAAGACCAGCGATATCTTCACCAATCCGCGCGAGGAGCGCACCAAGGATTACATCACGGGCAGGTACGGTTGATGGCAGAGCATACGGTCAAGGCGTTCGACGAGGACATTACCCGGCTGCGCGGCCTGATCGCGGAGATGGGCGGCCTCGCCGAGCTTTCACTGCAGGAAGCGATGGAAGCGCTGGTCCAGAAATCGTCCGAGAAGGCCCATGCCGTCATCGCCCGCGACAAGAAGATCGACGCGCTCGAGGCGGAGGTCGACAAGCTCGCCATCCGCATCATCGCCCTGCGCGCGCCGATGGCGGACGATCTGCGCGAGGTGATCGCGGCGCTGAAGATCGCGGGTGTGGTCGAACGGATCGGCGATTACGGCAAGAACATCGCCAAACGGGTCGACCGGATCGAGGGACGCTATCGCTTCGAACCGCTCACCCTGATTCCGGCGATGGCCGAAATGGCCGGCGAGATGGTCCACGATGTGCTGACCGCCTACGCCGCGCGCGATCCGGTGCTGGCGCGCGAGGTGATCGAGCGGGACAAGAAGGTCGATGCTTTCTACAACAGCATCTTCCGCAACCTGGTCAGCTACATGGTCGAAAATCCGGCGACCATCAGCAGCGTGGCGCAGCTCCTGTTCGTCGCCCGCAATATCGAACGGATCGGCGATCATGCCACCAATGTGGCGGAAATGGTCCACTATGCCGCCACCGGCAGCTATCCGCCGGACCATGAAGACGAAACCGAGAGCTAGAATACAGGATGTCATGCTTTGTCGCGATGCTGTAACATTTCCGGTGTGAAGCACGCGACATGACCGCACCCAGGCTTCTCCTTGTGGAAGACGACCAGGCACTGGCCGAACTTCTCGAATTCCGTTTTCGCAAGGAAGGCTACGAAGTCCGCGCGACCCCCGATGGCGACGAAGCGCTGATCCTCGCCGCCGAGGAAGTCCCCGATCTCGTTATCCTCGACTGGATGGTCGAGGGCACCAGCGGCATTGAGGTCTGCCGCCGCCTGCGCCGCGATCCGGCCACCGCGCATGTGCCGATCATCATGCTGACCGCCCGCGAGGCGGAGGATGATCGCATCCGCGGGCTCGACACCGGCGCCGACGATTACCTGACCAAGCCCTTTTCCCCGCGCGAACTGCTGGCCCGGGTGGGTGCAGTGATGCGCCGGATCCGCCCCGCGCTGGCGGGCGAGATGATCACGGTGGGCGATCTCATGCTCGATCCGGTGGCGCACAAGGTGCGGCGCGGCGCGCAGGACCTTGCGCTGGGGCCAACCGAATACCGCCTGCTCCGCTTCTTCATGGAGCATCCCCGCCGGGTGTTCTCGCGCGGGCAATTGCTCGACGCGGTATGGGGCACCGGCAGCGAGATCGAGGAACGCACGGTGGACGTCCATATCCGCCGGTTGCGCAAGGCGATCGAACAGGATGGCATGCCGGATCCGATCCGCACGGTCCGTTCGGCCGGCTACGCGCTCGAGGCGGCCTGATCCGTGCTGGCCCTAATGAAAGTCGCGTGACTTCGGGATCACCCGGACATTGCGGGGGTGGCCATGGCGGGAGTACGGCGGGGCCGCGAGCCCGTCCGACAGGGCGAGCAGCGCGTCGGTGGCATCGGCAAGGTGCCCGGCGATGAGGTGAACCACCTCGTCGTCCTGTTCCACCCGCCCGCGCACCTCGATCAGCCGCGCACCCATCACCACCTTGCGTTGCCGAGCCATCAGATCGGGCCAGACGACGAGGTTGACCACCCCGGTCTCGTCTTCCAGCGTGATGAAGCACACGCCCTTGGCGCTGCCCGGCCGTTGGCGGATCAGCACCACACCCGCCACCTGCACCATCGTGCGGTATTTCCGCTCGCGCAGATCGCAAGCGCGGATAAAGCCGCGCTCGGCCAGCGAGGCACGCAGGAAGGCCAGCGGGTGGGCCTTCAGCGACAGCCGCTGGGTCTGGTAATCGGCCACCACTTCCTCGGATAGCGGCATGGTCGGCAGCTGCGTGGCGGCGCGCTCCTCTCCCTCGCTCCGTGCGCGGGCATGTGCGAACAGCGGCAGGTCCGGCGCGGCGATCAGGCTGCGTGCGTCCCACAGCGCCTGCCGACGCGGGAGCGCGAGCGAGCCGAAGCAATCGGCAGAGGCCAGCCGCTCGATCAGCGCGGGCGACAGCCCCGCCCGCTCGCGCAGTTCGGCCAGATCGGTAAAGGGCCCGCCCTCCTCTCGCGCGGCGACAAGTCTGGCAGCGGCGTGCTCGGGTAGTCCGTCGATCTGGCGCAGACCGAGGCGGAGGGCGGTTTCTTCCAGCGAACAATCCCACCCGCTCGCATTCACATCCACCGGCAATACCACGACCCCATGCTCCCTCGCATCGCGCACGATCTGGGCCGGGACATAGAACCCCATCGGCTGGGAATTGAGCAGGGCGCAGGCGAAGGCTGCCGGGAAGTGGCATTTCAGCCAGCTGGAGACATAGACCAAATGGGCAAAGCTGGCAGCGTGGCTTTCCGGGAAGCCATATTCGCCAAAACCCTTGATCTGGTTGAAGCAGCGCTGGGCGAAATCGGGATCATAGCCGCGCGCCACCATCCGCCCGACCATCATCTCTTCCAGTTCTTCCACCTGCCCCCGGCTCCCGAAAGTGGCCATCGCCTTCCTCAGTCGGTTGGCCTCAAGGCTGGAGAATTTCGCCGCGTCGAGCGCGATCTTCATCGCCTGTTCCTGGAAGATCGGAACCCCCAGAGTCCGCCCGAGGATCGAGGAAAGTTCGTCCGGGGGACCATGCTGCGGCGCGGGTGCAGGCAGCAGCACTGCTTCCTCCCCCCGGCGGCGCTTGAGATAGGGATGGACCATGTCGCCCTGGATCGGCCCGGGCCGCACGATCGCCACCTGGATCACCAGATCGTAGAATTCGCGCGGACGCAGGCGTGGCAGCATGTTCATCTGCGCCCGGCTTTCGACCTGGAAAACGCCGAGCGAATCGCCCTTGCACAGCATGTCGTAGACTGCCGGATCCTCGCGCGGGACTGTCGCCAGCGTCAGTTCCCGCCCGTGGTGTGCGCCCAGCAAATCGAGGCATTTCCTGATGCAGCTGAGCATGCCCAGCGCCAGTACATCGATCTTCAGGATGCCCAGCGCGTCGATATCATCCTTGTCCCATTCGATGAAGCTGCGGTCGGCCATCGCGCCATTGCCGATCGGCACGGTTTCGGTCAGCGCGTTCTCGGTCAGGATGAAGCCACCGACATGCTGCGAAAGATGGCGCGGCATGCCGATCATCTGCCCGGCCAGTTTCAGCACGCGGCGCAGATGCGGGTCCGACAGGTCCATGCCGGTTTCGCTGACATGGACCTCGCCAATCTCCCGCCCGTAGCTGCCCCAGACGGTGCGGGCGAGCGCGGAAGTGACATCCTCGCTCAGCCCCATCGCCTTGCCCACCTCGCGGATCGCCATGCGCGGGCGGTAATGGATCACCGTGGCGCACAGCCCGGCGCGCTGGCGGCCATAGCGACGGTAGATGTACTGGATCACCTCCTCGCGCCGCTCATGCTCGAAATCGACGTCGATGTCGGGCGGCTCCTTGCGCTCCTCGCTGATGAACCGTTCGAACAGCAGGGCGTGTTTGGCCGGATCGACCGAGGTGATTTCGAGGCAATAGCACACCGCCGAATTGGCCGCACTGCCGCGCCCCTGGCACAGGATCGGCGGGTCCTGTGCGCGGGCGAAATCGACGATGTCCTTGATCGTCAGGAAATAGCGGGCAAGCTGCAACTTGCCGATCAGTTGCATTTCCTTTTCAAGTGTTTCCCGCACATGTCCGGGAACGCCGGAAGGATAGCGGGTGGCAGCGCCAGCCCATGTCAGTTGCTCCAGCCAGGCCTGCGGGGTCTGTCCTGCGGGATAGATTTCGTGCGGGTATTCATATTGCAGCTCATCCAGACTGAAGTGACAGGCATCCGCCACCGCACGCGCTGCCGCGATGGCATGAGGCCAGCGGGCGAACAGCCGCTGCATCTCGGCCGGGGGCTTGAGGTGCCGTTCGGCATGGGGGTGGAGCAGGTTCCCGGCCCTTGCCACCGTGGTCCTGTGGCGGATCGCCGTCATCACATCCTGCAACGGGCGGCGATCAGGCGCGTGGTAATGGACATCGTTGGTCGCCAGCAGGCCAAGGCCGTTGGCGCGGGCGAGAGCGTCCAGCCGTTCGATCCGGGCGATATCGTCGCCGCTGTAGAGATAGCTGGCGGCGATATGGCACAGCGTGGGGAGCTGGCGGGTGAGATGGGGGAGAAGCTCTGGGAAGGATGCGGTCATGAACCGCCCCTCCCGCTTGCAGGAGGGACCGAGGGTGGACCGGTTGAGCAGCGATCCGACCCCTCCCGTAAGCGGGAGGGGAATGACGTTATCCTCCACCCCCACCGTGAACTCCCGATCCAGATTCTCCGGCGGCAGCAGCACCAGCTGCACCCCCTCACCATGTTCCGCCAGCATCGCCAGGGTGATCTGGCACGCGCCCTTTGCCTGCCATTCCCCTTCCGGCGTTGCCATCCGTCCGGCCGAGATCAGTCGGCACAACCGGCCATAGGCGGCGCGGTCGGTGGGATAAGCGAGGAAGGCCAGCCCCTCGACCGTCTCGATCCGGCAGCCGATCACCGGGCGCAGTTTCAGTGCCCTGGCTTCCATATGGAGCCGCACCACGCCCGCCATGCTGTTCGCGTCCGCTATGCTGATCGCATCATAACCCAGCGCCCGCGCGGTGAAGGCAAGGTCCACCGCGTCCGATGCCCCGCGCAGGAAGGAAAAGCAGCTGACCAGCCCCAGCTCGACAAACTCCGCGCGCGGCGGCGGGGCAAGGCCGGCTGGATCGGGCGCGATCCGGCGGCGTTCCGGAGTGAGCGGGACCTCAGGCATACAGCCCCTGCATGAACCATTCGGGCAGGCCACCGCGCCCGTCGCCCGCCAGCCCGAGCCGATAGATCCAGTAGCGCCGCCCTTCCCCGTCCTCGATCCGGTAATAGTCGCGCAGTCGCGCGGTGGAGCGTTCGCGCCACCATTCGGGCGCGATCCGTTCCGGCCCTTCGGCGCGGACAATCTCGTGCACCCCGCCCCGCCAGCGGTACCGGCGCGGCAGGCCATCGGGGGTGGCATAAAGCACGGCGATCGGCTCGGCCCGGTCGAGCAGTTTCAGCGGACGGGCGTGAAAGGTCAGTTCGCCCTGGCTGGACGGTTCGGGCTCCAGCGTATTCTGCCAGGCCTGCGCGCGTTCGGGAATGTGGCTGGCGCGCGGCACCGGGCGGCGGATCGCCCCCTCGCCCAGCCGCACGGAGAGCCGGTCGATGCAGGCGGCAAGGCTGGTGCCGTGCTGCTCCGCCGCCGCCTCGAAATCCTCCTGCGACAGCGCCAGCGGCTGGGTCCAGGCCGAGCGCAGGCGGACCAGCTCGATCCCGAACCCTGCATCGACATCGTCCAGCCTCGCCGCGAACAGCCGGGCGATATGCGCGGCATCGCGAGTGGCAGCGGCCAGTTCGATCTGGCGCAGCACCACTTCGCCATCGACCCGCCACAGCCCGCATTCCAGCCGCCGCGCGCCTTCGCCCCGCCCTTCCAGCAGGCGGGCCATGTCGGCGGCGAGGTCTGCCAGCACCTGATCGAGCAGCGGACGGTGGCGGATCGGCTCCATCAACCGGCGCTGGACCAGAGGTTCCTCCTCCGCCAGCACCGGCAACAGCGGTTCGGGCACGCGGCCCAGCAGTTGGTCCATCCGCAGCAGGGGATTGGCCGATGGGGCGTGGCGGCTGCGAAAGCGGCGGGCCAGCGCATCGCGCGCGATGCCCCGCACATCGCCCAGCCGCTTGAGGCCCAACCGGCGCAGCACCAGCAGCACGTCATCGTCCAGCCGCAGGGCCGCGACCGGCAGGGGAGAAAGGCGAGCGACGGCATCATCATCGGGGGCAAGGATCGCGGCAGGCGGGCCATGATGGGCCAGCGCCCAGGCGGCCCCGGCAGTGGGGGCAATGGCCAGGCGCGCGGCAAGGCCGACCTGCGCGAGGCGGCTTTGCGCATCGGCCAGCAGCCTTTCCTCCCCCCCGAACAGATGAGCGACGGCGGTGACATCGACCAGCAACCCGTCGGGCGGATCAATCGCGCTCCACGGTCCCCAGCGCTGCGCCCACAGCGCCAGCCGTTCCAGGAAAGCGCGCGTGCCCGCCGGATCGTCCGGCACCGCGACCATCTGGGGGCAAAGCGTGCGCGCATCCGCCAGCATCATCCCTGCCCCCGCGCCCGCAGCAAAGCCCGCCGCGTTCACCGCCGCGATGCGGGGGCCATGCGCAGTCTCGGCGATCAGCGCCAGCGGGGCAGTACCGCAGCCTTCAGCCCGTTCCCAACGGTCGATCGCCAGCCGGGCCAGCCAGATTGCAAGAATGCGACGGGGCGGCATAGGCTCTAGCCATGCGCGCGGCCTTCGACAGGCGCAGGACGAGCGGACTCTGGACCAAGAACAGGCCCCGCTCGTCCTGCGCCTGTCGAAGGACATGCACTGAGGTTGCCGCCATCATCGCACAAAATCCATTCTCCGGGGGGGTGGTTGCGGGCGCGGAACAGTTCCACCCGCCAGCTTGGAGTGCCGGGCGCCTGTGGATTCCAGCCCGGTGCGGGCGAGCGGGCGGAACGCACCGCCCAGCGCATCCGCGCGGAACCGAGGTCCCGCTGTGCATCCAGCCGGACCAGCCACAACGGCACGCCATGGCGTTCCGCCGCCAGGCTCAACCGGCGCGAGGCGGTGAAGGAGAGAGCGCGCGGATTGCCGGTCAGCTCGCCGATGACGAAGGCGAGATCGCGGCAACGCAGTCCTTCTTCGAGCGCGAACAGCGCATCTTCCGCCCGGTCAGCCACGACATGGACCAGCCGGTGGCGCAGGCCAGGCGGCATGCCCGGGCGATAGGGCCGCCCGGAAAGCCGCAGCGCCGCCTTGTCCTGCACCCACAGGAAAGGGCGCTCATCCTCCTTCATCCGGTCGCAGGCCAGCGCCAGCGCCAGCGCCGCCCCGCCCGCATCCCCGCTGGCCGCGAAAATCTCTTCATGCCGGACGGGCGTGGGCGAGCCGGGCCGCCATGCGCGAGCGCGGGCAGACAGCAAGGCATCGACGCATGGCGCGGCCGGGAGGGGCTGTTCGGGAATCATCGAATCACGTTTTCGTTCTTATTATGTTCTCATCGTGACCCTTGCGCAATTCCTCTCGCAAAGGAAAAGGCCGCTCCCGCAGGAACGGCCCTTCACCAACCGGAACAGCCGGATCAGTCCAGTTCAATCCCACCCGGCAGCGGCGCCACCGGCATCGGCGGGACATCGGGATCTTCCTCATGCACTTCGACCAGACCACGCCCGACGTGGCTGTGGCTGCGGCTGTAGGTGAAATAGACAAAGAGCCCGAACACAGCCCAGCCAGCGAACAGCGCCAGCGTGTAGCCCGACAGGCTGAAGAACAGATAGAGGCAGCCCGCCACCGCCAGCGGAGCCACAAATCCAATCGCCGGGGTGCGGAACGGGCGATGGCGGCCGGGATCGGTCCGCCGCAGCACAAACACCGCGATCGCCACCATGGCGAAGGCGAACAGCGTGCCGGAATTGGAGATATCGGCCAACGCCCCCACCGGGAAGAAGGCCGCGAAAAGCGAAACGGCAATACCGGTGATGACCGTCACCACATAGGGCGTATGGAATTTGGGATGCACCCGGCTCAGCACTTCGGGCAGCAACCCGTCGCGGCTCATCACGAAGAAGATGCGGGTCTGACCAAACATCATCATCAGCACCACCGAAGGCAGCGCCAGAATCGCGGCGAGGCCGACCAGATTGCCGATCTGCGGCCAGCCGATTTCACGCAGGGTCCAGGCCAGCGCTTCCTTGGAACAGACCACCGCCTGATCGCCGATGGCATGGCAGGCCGCCGTCAGATCGGTCGAGCCGGGAGCCAGCCCGGTGCCGTCTCCCGCCAGCAGCGGCTGCGCACCGACCGATCCGATCACGCCTGAAGCCACCAACAGGTAAAAGATCGTGCAGATGCCCAGACTGCCGATCAGGCCAATCGGCATATTGCGCTGCGGGTCCTTGGTTTCCTCCGCAGCGGTCGAGACCGCGTCGAAGCCAACATAGGCGAAGAAGATAGAGGCCGCCGCCGCCGAAATACCGCTGAAGCCGAGCGGCGCGAAGGGTGCGAACTGCTCCCCCCGCATCACCGGCAGGGCCAGCGCGATGAAAACAGTCAGCGCCGTGACCTTGATCACCACCAGAACTGCGTTGAACATGGCGCTTTCCTTGGTGCCCAGCACCAGGAGGCCAGTGACCACCAGCGCGATGATCATTGCCGGCAGGTTGATCGTCCCTCCCCCGCTCGGGCCGTTGGCCAGATCGTGCGGGATAACAATGTTCGGCAGGAACGGCGCATAATCATTGAGATGCGCCAGCATGCCGGTGAAATAGCCCGACCAGCCGACCGCCACCGCGCCCGCTGCCACGGCATATTCCAGCACCAGCGCCCAGCCGACCATCCAGGCCAGCAATTCGCCCATCACGGCATAGCTGTAGGTATAGGCAGAGCCGGATACCGGCACCATCGCGGCCATTTCCGAATAGCACAGCGCCGCCACCGCGCAGACGATGCCGGCAATGACGAAACTGAGCAGCATGCCCGGCCCCGCCTTCTGCGCTGCTTCGGCGGTCAGCACGAAGATGCCGGTGCCGATCACCGCGCCCACACCCAACATGGTCAGTTGGAAAGCCCCCAGCGAACGATGAAGCGATTTCTTCTCGGCAGTCGCCAGAATAGCGTCGAGTGATTTTACGCGACCGAACATGCCCTTTTCCCCAAATCCCCGAACGGATTGGGCCGACAAGCTAGCGTAGCCGCAAGCATTGGCAAGGCCATGGGCTTTGCGCGAACGGCCAATCGCGGCTAAAAGCGCAAAATGTCCACGACTTTCCAGCTCGACACCTCGACCAGCCGCGCCAACCCCACCCCGGCGCCGATGAAACGCATGACTGTGCCGATGATCCGCGCCCGCAAGCAGGATGGCGTCACAGCCGAACCGATCGTCATGCTGACCGCCTATACCGCCCGGCAGGCACAGCTGCTCGACGCGCATTGCGACCTGCTGTTGGTGGGGGATTCGCTCGGCCAGGTGATCTATGGCCTGCCCTCGACCATCCCTGTGACGCTGGAAATGATGGCCAACCATGGCGCAGCGGTGGTGCGCGGCAGCTATCATTCGGTAGTGATCGTCGACATGCCGTTCGGCTCCTACGAACAATCGCCACAGCAGGCCTTCGAAAGCGCCGCAAACCTCCTCAAGCAGAGTGGCGCGGCCGGGGTGAAGCTGGAAGGCGGCGCAGCCATGGCCGAAACCGTGGCCTTCCTCACCCAGCGCGGCATCCCCGTGATCGGCCATGTCGGGCTGACCCCGCAGGCGGTGAACGTGCTGGGCGGTTACATGGCGCGCGGGCGCAGCGATGCCGAGGCCGAGATGATCCTGGGCGATGCAAGGGCACTGGACGAAGCCGGGGCCTTTGCCATTGTCGTCGAAGGCGTCGTCGAGCCGATCGCAATAGCCGCGACCCGGGCAGTGGCGTGTCCAACCATCGGCATCGGCGCCTCCGCCCAGTGCGACGGGCAGGTTCTCGTCACTGACGACATGCTCGGCATGTTCGACCGGGTGCCGCGCTTCGTAAAGAAATATGGCGACATGGCGGAGCAGATCTCTGACCTTGCTGCCCGCTATGCTGCCGAAGTGCGGGAACGCAGGTTCCCGGGGCCAGAACAGACCTACCAGCCCAAGTAGCGTGAACGTCGCCGGTTGCGTTAACCCCGTCGCTACCCTAGCTGGCGCCGGAACCAATTGAGGAATAACATTTTGCTTCGCCATTTTCGCGGCCCGATTATCTTCACGCTCATCTGCCTGGCACTCGGGACATGGTATGGCTGGGTGCAGCACGGCAGCTGGGCCGAAGCTGCCCGGATCTTGTGGATCGTGGTTGTGCTGGCAGTCCTTGAGATCTCGCTCAGCTTCGACAACGCCGTGGTCAACGCGACCGTGCTCGAAGACATGGACGCCGTCTGGCAAAAGCGCTTCCTGACCTGGGGTATGGTGATCGCCGTCTACGGCATGTATATCTTGTTCCCGCTCGCAATCGTGGCAGTTGCGGCCGGACTGGGGCCATGGGACACAATCGATCTCTCGCTCCACGATCCCGAGAAATACGAAAGCATTGTGTCCTCCGCCCATGTCGGCATTGCCGCCTATGGCGGATCCTTCCTGGCAATGGTCGGCCTCAAATTCTTCTTCGACGAGGAAAAGGACGTCCACTGGGTTGCCGTGATCGAGGAAAAGCTGGCAAGGTGTTCCAATCTTCCCTCGGCCGAAATTGCGCTCCTTCTGCTTGCGCTTTGGGGCGTTTCAAGCTTGCTGCCGGCAGACGAGGCGCAGACCTTCCTGATCGCGGGCATCCTCGGGATCGTCACATTCATCGCAGTTGATGCTGTCGGCACAATTCTGGAATTGCGTGACCAGCGGCTCAAGCTCCAGGGCGCGGTTGTTCGCTCCGGGCTCGGCGGCTTCCTCTATCTCAACGTGCTGGATGCCTCGTTCAGCTTCGATGCCGTGATCGGTGCCTTCGCGCTATCGAACAACATGGTGGTGATCGCGCTGGGCCTGTCGATCGGCGCGATGTTCGTGCGGGCGATGACTGTGCTGCTGGTGCAGAAGGGCACGCTGGGCGAATATCGCTATCTAGAGCATGGCGCATTCTGGGCCATCCTCGCGCTTTCGGCGATCATGCTTGTATCGACCCGCTACCATGTACCCGAAAGCCTCACCGGGATGATCGGCGCAGCACTGATAGCCCTGTCGCTGTGGTGGTCGGTCCGTCACAATCGGCGTGAGGCAAGGACGGTCATTCCCGCCTGAGGCGCGTCGCGACCGGGGTAGAGACCACCATCTGCAGCATGTGGTAAACCAGCACCGGCAACAGGATCAAACCAGCCTTGGCTGGTGGGAACAGAACAGCCGCCAGCGGAGCGCCCATCGCGATGCTTTTCTGTGCGCCGGCGAACATCAGCGATATCCGGTCGCCCCGCTCCAGCGCCATAACCCCTCCCAGCAGCCAAGAGCCAAGGAAGGCGAATACGAGCAGCAGGCAGACCGCACCGAACATCATCGCCCACGCGGCAGGTGAAAGCTGGCCCCAGATGCCCTGCTCAACTGCACTTAAAAAGGCGACATAGACTGCAATCGCTATCGATGCCCGGTCCATCCAGCCTACCACCTGACGGTTTTCCAGTACCCAGCCGCGGGCCCAGCGCTGGGTCAATTGCCCGATCACGAAAGGCAGCAGCAGCAGCAGGAACACCTTTAGCAGCGCATCACCCGACAAAGGCGCGCTGCCACTGCCGGCCATGGCCGAAAACAGCGGCGCGGTCACGAATACGCCCAGGATGTTGAGCAGCGCCGCCGCCACCACGGAACTGGCGACATTGCCTCCGGCCAGCGAGCTGTAGGCCGTGGCCGACTGGACCGTCGACGGCAGCGTGCCGAGATAGAGGAAACCCAGCGCCACCATCGGCGGCACCACACCCTCCAAGGCCAGCGCGGCGCCCCATCCGGCCAGCGCCATCGCCCCGAACACCCACAACACCAGCGGCAACAAGAGGCGCAGATTGCCAATGCCGCGCAGCACTTCGGCGCGCGGCAAGCGCAGGCCATTCAGCAGGAACAGCAGGAAAATAGCGGCATTGGAAATCTGCTGGGCTACGTAATGCGCATGGCCCCGCACCGGCAGCACTGTGGCCAGCGCGATCGCCAGAACGAGCAACCGGACGAGCGGATCGATCCGCGCGAGAAATGCAAAATTCATGGCCGCGCCTGCCCCGTCCTGCCGTGAATTCTGCCTGCCCGTTCCGGCAAGCCTTGTCCAGCAGGGCTAGGTCAGATGCCCATATGCGCAGACTTGGAAAGGAATTGCCTCGCAGCGACCTGCTTGCCGGGCATGGTGGCAAGGACCTGCCCAAGCACGAAGGCGCTGTATCCATTCATGCGCTGCATCAGATAGGCATTGCTGGCGATGCTCATTGCCCCGTTCCTGTCACCCAGACCCAGCCGGGCCAGCGCGAGCCCGGCCAGCAGGCGCGGATCGCGTTGGCCACCGCCCTGAACCATTGCGTGCTCGAACAGGTCATTGGCCCGACGCCAGTCCTTGCGCGTCAGCGCTTCCTCCGCCAGCATCGCAGCCGCTTCTCCATCGAGCGGATGCTGGACGAAATAGGATTGCAGCAAGGCCCGGGCAGCAACGTCCTGACCCATGGCCAGATGGGCTGCGATCATCCTGCGCAACAGCGGGTGTGACAGACGGATCGCGGCAGATTGACGATAAAGCGCCAGCGCACCCGCATGATCCCGGGCAAGGAAGCGGCTATCCGCCGCCAGCAATTGCAGGTCGGCCGCCCCCGGAAAGTTCGACCGCAGCCGTTCCGCCACTTGCACGCCTTCCGCGACCTGACCATTTGCCAGCAGGGCGCGCGAGAAGGCGATAGAATTCTTGACGATGTCCGGATCGCTCATCCAGCGCGCGCGCAGAACTTCGACGCCCGTGCTCTCGCCGCGCGGGACAAGGCTGCGGGGCAAAGGCCCTGCCGCCCGATCGAGATAGCGTGCGGCCGAGGCCCGGTCGCCCAACGCCTCCTGGGCACGCCCGACGAGGGTCAGCAGGTAGGGCGAGGCGTCTGCCCGATCAGCAAGGTCTGCAAACCGCTCGACCAACTCGCGATAAGCCCCGTCCTGCGCCAGCGCCTCAGCCAGCAGAAGCCGTATTCGCGCATTATCGGGCTGTTCGCGCGAAAGCTCGTCAAAGGCTTCGACCGCAGTGGAATTGTTGCCAGCCCGCAGATCCAGCACGCCTTGCAGCAGCCGGACGGCCGGCACGCCCCGCAAACCGTCACGGGTGCGCCATAGCAGGCGCCGGGCGAGATCGTCATTGCCCGCCCGGGCAGCGAGCACTGACTGCAGGAAAAAGGCCTGGGCATTCCGATCATCGACTTTGATCATGTGCCGGGTGGTAAGCAGGAAGGCCTTGCCCTTGCCAAGTTCACCCAGCGATCCTGCGAATTCCCCCAGCAGCGGCAGATCGTCCGGTGCCAGCTTCAGGCCGCGGGCGAAATAGGGCAAGGCCGCAGCTGGCCCGCCACTGTCGCGCAGCAACTGCCCGCGAAATTCCAGTGCCCGGACATTTTGCGGATCGAGCCGCAGCGCTTGCCTCGCCGCGTCGATCGCCTTGTTCTGCTCGCCGCCGCGATAACGCATCCGACCGATATCCACCCACAGGCCGGAGTCGCCCTTCATCGATTCAAGCGCCCGATCATAAGCCTTTCCTGCTGCGTCGAGGTTGCCTTCCCCCAGTTCAAGTTCGCCCAGCGTACGAAAGCCCTCGCCACGCATCGATGGCGCGAATTGTCGGGGTGCGAGCCAGTCGCGCGCAGCATGGCTGTCGCCTTGCAGCAATTTGGCGCGGCCCATCCAGGCGGCGACATAGGCACGCGAGACGCCGCCCTCCAGCGCCTTGTTCAACTCGGCTTCGGCCGCGATTCCATCGTTGCGCTTGAGCGCGGCGCGAGCTGCAACCAGCGCCGCCTTGACGCTGTCCTCGCCCGCCATTGCCGGCAAGGTGGCGAGTGCCGCCACCGCCAGCAGCGGAGCAAGCACCCAGCGACTGTCAGGTCTGGAGATCATACTGCTTCAGGAGGTCGTAAAGTGTCGGCCGACTGATCCCCAGGATCTTGGCGGTGCTGGAGATATTGCCGTCGCTGCGCGCCAGCGCGTGGCGGATCACCTTGCGATCGGATTCCTCCCGCGCGCTTTTGAGATTGAGCGGCAGATCGTCATCGCTGCCAGGGCCAGCCAGGTCGAGATCGGCCGCGCCGACCAGCTTGCCATCGGCCATGATGACCGCCCGTTTCACGCGGTTTTCCAGCTCGCGGACATTACCCGGCCAGGGCCAGGCATCGATGGCAGCCAGCGCATCGGCCGCAAAGCCCTTGACCTGCGGATTCATCTCCGCCGCGAACCGCTTGAGAAAAGCCTTGGCCAGCAGTGGCGCATCACCGGCACGTTCGGCCAGCGAGGGGATCTTCACCACGATCTCGGCCAAACGATAGAACAGGTCTTCACCGAACCGGCCGTCGGCAATCATTGCCTCGAGGTTCTGGTGCGTGGCACAGACGATCCGCGTATCGACCTCGATCGACTTGCGCCCGCCGATCCGTTCGATCGTCCGCTCCTGCAGGAAGCGCAGCAGCTTGACCTGCAGGGGCAGCGGGATGTCGCCGACCTCGTCGAGGAACAGCGTGCCGCCCTGGGCCTGTTCGATCTTGCCCTCGGTGGTCTTGACCGCGCCGGTCAAGGCCCCCTTTTCGTGCCCGAACAATTCGCTTTCGAGCAGGTTTTCCGGGATCGCCGCGCAATTGATAGCCACGAAGGCTCCATCCTTGCGGCTACTTGCATCATGCAGCCCGCGCGCCAGCAGTTCCTTGCCGGTTCCGCTCGCGCCCAGCAGCATCACCGAGACATTGGTGTTGGCCACCCGTTCGATCGTGCGGGCAACCTTGACCATCTCCGGAGCCGAAGTGATCAGCCCGCCCAGCACGGTATTGCCATCGCCAGACTGCGTCGCCAGCCTGCGGTTCTCCTGCTCAATCAGATGCAGGTTGTAGGCGCGGCGCACTATCAGAGTCTGACTCATAATGATTTCGTTTAATTGCAGGGCCTTGCGAGTTTCCGGTTGATGAGCTGAACGGAGGCCATGAACAGCCAGGCGGTCGCGCTTTCGATGGAGTTCTCGAAGTCCTTTGCGAGGCGTCGGTTTCGGTTGAGCC